>JAAZBL010000398.1 GCA_012513825.1 Limnobacter sp.
GCGGCGGGATGGGCCACGGGATGAGGCGCGGCGGCATGGGCCCGGGCATGCTGACGATGATGATGGCCATGATGGACACGAACAGCGACGGTGCGTTGTCCCTGGAGGAAGTCCAGGCCGTCCATGCACGGATGTTCAGCTACGTGGACGCGGACGAGGACGGCAAGCTCACGCGGGACGAGCTGCGGAGCTTCTTCCACCACGGGGACTTCGATTTCGAAAACGACTGAAACCTCGCGAATCGAGATTTCGCTCGAGCGCGGCACCGCGATCGCGTCGGGAAGCATCCAATGCATGGAGTCGCACGGTTCGGCAAGGCGCTGCTGCCGAAGCAGTGAGCCGAGGGCATAGAGCCGCGCGGCCGGCGAACAGGGTCGAGCGCCTGCGCTGTCGAACCGCATCGAGTCGATCCACGTACCGCGAACCGAAGGGGAACGAGCACGACTTGTCTGGCGACCGAACGATCGATTACCTGCTGATCGGTGGCGGGCTCGCAAGCGCCACCGCTGCAGAGACCTTGCGGCTCGAAGGCGCCGACGGATCGATCGTGATCGTCGGCGCCGAAGATTGGCCGCCCTATCACCGCCCGCCGCTATCGGGGCTGCTGCTGAAATCCGACGCGCCCCAGGATCCGCTTCCGGTGCTCACCGAGGAGGACTTTCGAGCGCGCGACATCGAGCTGCTGCGCGGCGTGCGTGCGCTCGGCGTCGATTCCAGGACACACCGCGTGCGCACCGACCGGGCCGGCACGCTCAGCTATCGCAAGCTGCTGATCGCGACCGGTGCGAGCCCCATACGGCCGCGGACGCCGGGGGCCGACCTTCCGGGCGTCCATTACCTGCGCACTTTCGATGACGCGCGCGCCATCCACGAAGCCGCGCAACGCGGACGGCGCTGCGTGATGATCGGCGCGAGCTTCATCGGGATGGAAGTGTCTTCGGCATTGCGCCAGCGCGGACTCGAGGTTCACCTCGTGACCGGCCCGGCAGGCCTGTTCGGGCCGCTGCAGGATGCTGCGATCGGCGAGTTCTTTGCCGAACTCTACGATGCGCATGGGATCGATGTGGTCCGGGGCACCGCCGTGCGCTGCGAAGGCAGGCAGGCCGTCGAGGCGGTCGTCCTCGAGGATGGCCGGCGCCTGGACTGCGACTTCGTCGTCGTGGGCATTGGCGTCCGCCCCGACGTCGACTTCCTGGCCGGCAGCGGCATCGCCGTCGACAACGGAGTCGTCGTCGACCGGCATCTGCAAGCGAGTGTCGCAGACGTCTACGCAGCCGGGGATGTCGCGAACTTCTTCGACCCCGTGTTCAACCTGCGCCACCGCATCGAGCATTGGGACAATGCGGTCAAGCAAGGCCGGCTCGCCGCGCGCAACATGCTCGGGCAGCGCCACCTGTACGACGACGTCTCGGGCTTCTTCTGCCATGTTTTCGACGTCGGCTTCCAGTTCGTCGGCCGCCCCCACGAGGCGCCGAGGCGTCTCTCGCTCGGGACCCCCGAAGAGCGCTCATGGGCGCGGCTCTACCTGAAGGACTCGGTGCCGAGGGCGCTGTTCACGATGGGGCGGCCACCCCGTGAGACCGCCGCGATCCAGGCACTGATCCGCTATCGCACGAACGTCGAGCGCTTCGAGCGCGAGCTCGAAGCGCCGGGGTTCGTGCTCGCAGACATCCCGAGCCAGACGGTGCTGGTCCTGCAGGGCGGCGGCGCGATGGGCGCCTTCGAGTGCGGAGTCGTCAAGGCGCTCGAGGAGCAGGCGATTCATCCCGACATCGTTGCCGGCGTGTCGATCGGCGCCTTCAACGGAGCGATCGTTGCGTCGCATCCACGTCACGCCAGCGAGGCACTCGAATCGTTCTGGCACGAACTCGCCATCGCGACGCCGCCCGTTGCCGACGAGCGCTTGCGGCAGCTCTGGGGCTCGTTGCTCGTGACGCTGTTCGGCGTGCCGCGCTTCTTCGTGCCGCGGTGGTGGCCGTGGACGATCGATCTTCGCGATCCGCTCGCGTCGTGGACGTCGTTCTACGACTACACGCCCGCGCGAAAGCTGCTCGAGCAGTACGTCGATTTCGCGGCGCTGAAGACGAGCCCGGTACGCCTGCTGGTGAGCGCAGTCAACATCGAAACCGCGCAGCTCGAGGTGTTCGACAGCTACGTCGACGACTTCACCGTCGACCACCTGCTCGCAAGCGGCGGCCTGCCGCCCGGGCTGCCTTGGGCCACCATCGGCGACAAGCACTACTGGGACGGCGGTATCGTCAGCAATTCGCCGCTCGAGCAGGTCAGCGAGCGGTGCGGCGCGGCGGGCAAGCACGTGGTCGTCGTCGACCTCTTCGCTCACGAAAAGCCGTTGCCGGCCAACCTGATGGAAGTGCTCACCCGGCGCGACGAAATCGTCTATGCCGAACGCATCCGGCGCGCAGGCGCCGAGCAGGCGCTGCTGCACGATGCAAGAAAGCTGGTCGAAGGCATCCTGTCGGTCGTCGACGAGGCCACCGCGTCACGGATCCGGCAACTGCCTCACTACGTGCAGACGATGGGCGCACCGGACGAACCGGCCATCACGCGCATCGTCCGCGAGAGCCCGGCCGACGAACCGGCCGGCCGCGAGATCGACTTCTCGCTGCAAACGATCCGGAGCTTGATCGAAGATGGCCTGCAGGCAGGCCGACATGCGCTGCAGCAGTCCGCGACGGGCGAGGCGAGGATAATGGCGAAGGTCGTCCGCGAGTCGAAGTCGACCGGGGCGGTTGGCGGCAGCGAGTGCACCGGCACGCCGAACTCGATCGAAACCGTTTCGAACGGCTTCTCGACGAAGGCCGAACGATCGTAGGGGGCGGACCGCCCCGCCCGATCGAATTCCCGGGAATCCCGGAAGTGGCGCGCCCGGCTGGGATCGAACCAGCGACCCCTGGCTTCGGAGGCCAGTACTCTATCCGCTGAGCTACGGGCGCGCGAGAGCTGAACGGCGGATTGTAGCCTGTCTGAGGCCGGCTTGCCGAGCGGGGATGATGAGCTGCGGTTAGCCGATATAATCCCCAGCTTTGATCCCCTACCGACGGCGCGAGCATGAGCGACGAATCATTCATCAAGACCCCGAGGCAGTTGATCACCGTCGTGATTCTCGCCTTCGTTGTTCCGATCGCCGTGATCATGCTGCTCGTCAAGTACGTGGGTTCGACTTCGCGGCTCGGCGCCGGCAGCGACTCGATGACGGCGGATGCCATCGAGGCGCGGATCCGTCCCGTCGCCGGCTTCGAACTGGCCGCCGACACGGGGCCGGGCGTGGCACGTTCCGGCGAAGAAGTCTTCAAGGCGCAGTGCGCGGCCTGTCACGAGACCGGCGTCGCCGGCGCACCGAAGCTCGGCGACAACGCGGCCTGGGCCGAGCGCATCAAGACCGGGCTCGACGCATTGGTCCACTCGTCGCTGAACGGCAAGGGCGCAATGGCTCCGCAGGGCGGCGGCCAGTTCAGCGACTTCGAGATCACGCGCGCGGTCGTCTACATGGCGAACTCCGCAGGCGGCAGCTTCGAGGAACCGGAGCCCGAAGGCGAGGCATCGGCCGATGCGGGCGCTGCGCCTGCCGGTGGCGAAGCGGCCGCCGCAGCGCCGGCCGCCGCAGCACCGGCTGCTGCGGGCGCCGAGCCGGATTCCGCTGCCCCTGCGCCTCAGGCGGCGGCACCGGCAGCCGAGTCGCCCGTCTCCGAAGCCCCGGCGGCCGAAGCACCGGCCGCTTCCGAGCCGGCGACCGATACCGCCGCGGCCGCTGCCCCGGTGGCAGCCGCCTCGGGTGCCGACGGCAAGAAGGTCTACGACGCCACCTGCTCGATCTGCCATAACGCCGGCGTGGCAGGTGCACCGAAGCTCGGCGACAAGGCAGCCTGGGAGCCGCATGTCGCCGCGGGCATCGAGACGCTCTACATGAACTCGCTCAACGGCATCCGAGCGATGCCTCCCCGCGGCGGCAACGCGAGCCTGAGCGACGACGAGGTCAAGGCGGCCGTCGATTACATGGTCGCTGCCGTAAAGTAAGGTAAGCAGCACACGCGGGAAAACCACGCGCCGACCCGGCATCAGCGCGCCGGTCCGACGGCCGCCCCGGCACGCTGCGAGGCAGGACGGGGACCTCAGGTCTCGCGCGTCGCTGCGGCGGCGCGTCCGAAACCGCCGCTCGGGCGCTCCGCCGACCGGACCACAGGCCCCGCGACGAGCCCAGGCGCCGGTCCGTCCTGCCGCGGCCTCCCGACCGCTGCCACGAAGGATCGGCGTTCGGCCTCGAGCGCCGCTTCGACCTGTGCCAGTTCCTGCGCAAGCAGGCGCTTGCTCGTCTGCATCGTGACCGGCGGCGCGGCCGCGATGCGTTCGGCTGCCGCATGCGCCTCGGCGCCGACCTGCCCGCGTTCGACCAGCACGTTCACGAGCCCCCAGTCGAAGGCCTGTCGCGCGGTCATCGGCCCGCCCAGCAGCAGGCAGGCGGCCGCCCGGCGCGCACCGATCAGCCGCGGCAGAAGCGCGGTCCAGCCGCCGTCGGGCGTGACGCCGTCGCCTGCGTAGTTCGCCTCGGCGACCGCATCGTCGGCCATGACGACCAGGTCCGAGGCGAGCAGGAAGCCGAGCGAGCCGCCGCCGACGTCGCCGTGCACCGCGGCGACCACGGGTTGGCGCAGGCACAGCAGCGACACGATCGCCTGGTTCAGCAGTCCGACCAGTTCGGCCGCATAGGTCTGCAAGGCGGCGCCGTGCTTGTCGGACGCGACGCGACCGATGTCGCCGCCGATCGAGAAGCTCACGCCTTCGGCGGCGAACACGACGGCGCGGGTTTCGCTGCGACGTCCGATCTGCTCGAGCGCGACGCACAGGTCGAGCAGCAGGTCGGGCACGAGCGCGTTGCGCTTCGCCGGCCGGGCGAGGGTCAGCGTGGTGACCGCACCCGCGTGCGCAAGGCGCACCATCGACGCGCGCGCACTCACCGACGCACCACGCGAGCGGCGGTCGTCGGCAGCGCGCGGGCGCGCAGGCGTCCGACGACGCCGGTCGGGAAGTGGTAGACCGACAGCACGAACAGCAGCCCCAGCCACAGCAGCCAGCGGTCGGGCGAGAACATCGCTGCGGCCAGCGGCAAGGCCGAGAAGGCCTCGGACACCAGCCGCATCAGGTCCTGCAGGTAGCTCTGCGCGAGTACGAAGAACGCGCTGCCGATCACGGCGCCGTACATCGTGCCCATGCCGCCGATGACCACGATCAGCAGCGTGTCGAGCATGATCTCGAAGGACAGCGAGGTATCGGGGCCGTTGTAGCGCAGCCAGATTGCCAGCAGCGCGCCGGCCACGGTGGCGAACAGCGCGGCCAGCACGTTCGAGACCGTGCGGAACACGACGGTGCGATAACCGATCGCCTCGGCGCGGAAGTCGTTCTCGCGAATCGCCTGCAGCACGCGGCCGAACGGCGAGTTGACGATGCGCAGCAGCGCGAGGAACAAGAGCAGGACGGTGAGGAACAGCAGGTAGTAGGTCAGGACACGGCCGTCGATCGAAGCGCCCAGCACCGGGCCGTCGAACAGCTCGAACGACGGGCGCAGCATCTGCGGCACGCGGAAGCTCAGTCCGTCTTCGCCGCCGGTGATCTCCGACAATTGCGAAGCCAGCGTCTGGAAGGCGGCGGCGACCGCCAGCGTGATCATCGCGAAGAAGATCGCCTTCACGCGCAGGCTGAACAGGCCGATCGCCAGCGACAGCAGCGCCGACAGCGCCAGCGCGCCCAGCAGGCCGACGCCGATCGCCGTCCATGTCGGGCCGAGGCGCGTGCAGGCGATCGCGACGCCGTAGGCGCCGATGCCGAAGAACATCGTGTGCGCGAACGAGACGATCCCGGTATAGCCGAGCAGCAGGTCGTAGCTGGCCACGAGCAGCACGAAGACGAGGATCTTGGCGGCGACCGACATCGAGCGCGCACCCGGAAACACGAAAGGCGCCAGCGCCAGCAGCAGCAGGATCGCCAGCAGCAACGCCGCGACGAGGCGGCTGCGCGGATAGTCGGCCGACAGAAGCTTGCGGATCATCGATTGCGCTCCGGCACCGTCTCAGCGGCGGGCCATCGTGTACAGCCCCTGCGGCCGCCACAGCAGCACGAGCACCATCAGCAGGATGTTCGAGAACAGCGCCACCTTGGGCGCCAGGAAGCCGGTGTAGTTGGCCATCAGCCCGACCAGCAGCGCGCCGATGAAGCAGCCGCCGGCCGAACCCAGGCCGCCGATGATGATGACGATGAAGATCAGCACGTTGACCTGCGCGCCCATCTGCGGGATCACGTTCTGCTGGTAGAGGCCCCACATGACGCCGCCCAGCCCGGCCAGCGCCGAGCCGGCGACGAAGACGCCGACGAACAGGCGCCGGATCCGGTACCCGAGGCTCTCGACCATCTCGCGGTCCTGCACGCCGGCGCGGATCAGCAGGCCGATCTTCGTGCGCGCCAGCACGTAGAACATCGCGCCGAAGACCAGCAGGCCGACGACGACGGCGAACAGCCGATACTTCTCGATGCCGGCGTCGCCGATGAAGTACGAGCCGCGCAGCGCCTGCGGCAGCGGCAACGGGATCTGCTGCGGACCCCAGATCGCCTTGATCAGTTCCTCGCCGATGATCATCCCGCCCATCGTGATCAGGATCTGCTTCAGGTGCTGGCCGTAGACCGGGCGGACGATCAGCCGCTCGAACGCGTAGCCGATCGCACCGGCCACCGCCATCGCCACGACCATCGCCACGCCGATCGCCAGCAGGTTCGCCGACAGCGACTCGGAGCCGGTCAGCGCGGCCATCGGGCCGAGCACCGAGACCGCGACGAACGCGCCCAATGCGATGAACACGCCATGGCCGAAATTGAGCACGTCCATCAGGCCGAAGACCAGCGTGAGCCCCGACGCGATGATGAAGATGATCATCCCCATCGCCAGGCCCGCGACCGTCAGCGTGACCCAGGTCGGAAAGCTGCCGATCGCGGGCAGTGCGGCGATCGCCAGCAGCGGCACGAGCAGCAGCGGCAGCAGTCGCTCGGTACCCATGCCGGGCCGGGCTGCCGCTGCCTGCGCCGACGAGACACCGGCCGCGCTCGCGGCGCCGGCCACCCCCGCGCCGGCCGCCCCCGCGCCGGACGGCATGCGCGCTGAGGCCGAGCGCGCGACCGGGCTGTGCGGCGGCACCGCGGAGTCGTTCGAGTTCATTGATGCGCTCCGAGGGACAGGCCGAGCAGGCGCTGCTGCAGCGCCTCGTCGGCGGCCAGCGCCGCCATCTCGCCGTGGTGGACGATGCGCCCGTCGTCC
>JAAZBL010000399.1 GCA_012513825.1 Limnobacter sp.
GAATGGGCAGGGTGCCGGCGAACCCCGCAGCGGGGCCGGCGGTCGCGGGGAATCGGGGCAAGCCGAAAGCGGCGAACGCATCCGACCCTTCGCCGACCTGGCCGAGCGGATGAAGCGGCGCCACTGAGCCCGCCTGTCGTGCGTGGCCATACGCCGATCGAGCCCTCGCCGCTGCGAAGACCGCTGGCGCGGCCGCATGAGCGGTCGAAAGGGGCAGGCCTGCTGATATAATGGCAGATTCGCTTAAATTGCAGGCAAGGACCGAACATGGCCGTTCAGCAGAACAAGAAGTCGCCCTCCAAGCGCGGCATGCACCGTTCGCACGACTCCCTTTCCAACCCGCCGCTGGCCGTCGAACCGACCACCGGCGAGGTTCATCTGCGCCATCATGTCAGTCCGAACGGATTCTATCGCGGCAAGAAGGTCGTCAAGACCAAGGCCGACGAATAAGCGTCCGATCGGTTCCCGACATCGTTGCCGGAGTCGGCGGGCGGGCGTTCGCCTTCGCGTCGGATCCGAGTCGTAGATCCGGATGAGCGTTCGCATCGCGATCGATTGCATGGGAGGCGACCACGGCCTGTCGGTCACGGTACCGGCTGCCCTGGCGTTCCTCGATCGCACCGCCGACGCGCGCCTGCTGCTCGTCGGTCCGGCCGAAGCGATCGAGCAGGCGCTCGCGCAGGCCAGGCCGGCGCAGGCGCTGCGCGAGCGCATCGAGATCCGCAACGCGACCGAAGTCGTCGCGATGGACGATCCGCCCGCCGTCGCGCTGCGCGGCAAGCGCGATTCGTCGATGCGCGTGGCGGTCGAACTGCTCAAGCGCGGCGAGGCCGACGCCTGCGTCAGCGCCGGCAACACCGGCGCGTTGATGGCGATCTCGCGCTTCGTGCTGAAGATGCTCGAAGGGATCGACCGGCCGGCGATCGCCACGCAGATGCCGAACCGCACCGGCGGCACCACCACGATGCTCGACCTCGGCGCCAACGTGGACTGCGAGCCGCACAACTACCTGCAGTTCGCGATCATGGGGTCGGCGCTGGTTTCGGCGCTGGGCGGGCCCGAGCGGCCCAGCGTCGGCCTGCTGAACATCGGCGAAGAGCTGATCAAGGGCAACGACACGGTCAAGCAGGCGGCCGAGCTGCTGCGCACCAGTACGCTGAATTTCCAGGGCAACGTCGAAGGCAACGACATCTACGAAGGCACGGTCGACGTCGTCGTCTGCGACGGCTTCGTGGGCAACGTTGCGCTGAAGACCTCCGAGGGACTGGCCGGCATGCTGGCCGACTTCATCCGCGAGGAGTACCGGCGCCACGTGTTCACCCGCCTGATGGCGCTGCTGTCGTTTCCGGTCCTCAGGCGCATGCGCAAGCGCCTCGATCACCGCCGATACAACGGCGCCAGCCTGGTCGGCCTGCGCGGAGTCGTCATCAAGAGCCATGGGTCGGCTGACGCGTACGCGTTCGAGTACGCGCTTCGACGCGCTTATGATGCGGCACGCAACGGCCTGCTCGAGCGCATCACCGAGACGCTGACGCGCCTGCATGCGGCCACGCCGGTCGGCGCATCGAACGAAGCATCCTGACAGGGGGCGAATGCCCATGACTTCCCGCTATTCGAGAATCGTCGGAACCGGCAGCTACCTGCCCGGCGATCCGGTCGGCAACGACGAGCTCGCCCGTCGCCTTGCCGAGCGCGGCATCGAAACTTCCGACCAGTGGATCGTCGAGCGCACCGGCATCCGGCAGCGCCACATCGCCGATCCCGACGTGACCTGCAGCCAGCTCGGCACGGCGGCGGCGCGCGAGGCGCTCGCGGCCGCCGGCCTGAACCCGGGCGACATCGACCTGATCATCGTCGCCACGTCGACGCCCGACTGGGTCTTCCCGAGCACCGCCTGCCTGATCCAGAAGGCGCTCGGACATCCGGGAGGCGCGGCCTTCGACGTCCAGGCCGTCTGCAGCGGTTTCGTCTATGCGCTGTCGATCGCCGATTCGATGATCCGTACCGGCGCGGCGCGGCGCGCGCTGGTCATCGGTGCCGAAGTGTTCTCGCGCATCCTCGACTGGAACGACCGCGGCACCTGCGTGCTGTTCGGCGACGGTGCCGGCGCCGTCGTCCTCTCGGCCAGCGACGAGCCCGGCATCCTCGCGAGCCGGCTGCACGCCGACGGCAGCCAGGAGGGCATCCTGCGCACGCCCGGCCACGTCAGCCGCGGCGTCGTCGACGGCCATCCGTTCCTCACGATGGACGGCCAGGCCGTCTTCAAGCTCGCAGTCACCGTTCTGGAGTCGGTCGCAAGGGAAGTCGTCCAGGCCGCGGGGCTGCAGATGTCCGACGTCGACTGGTTCATTCCGCACCAGGCGAACGTGAGGATCATGCAGGCGACCGGACGCCGGCTGCGCCTGCCGAACGACAAGGTCGTCGTCACCGTGGACCGCCACGCGAACACCTCGGCGGCCTCGGTTCCGCTGGCGCTCGATGTCGCGATCCGCGACGGACGTGTCCGGGCCGGCGATCACGTGCTGATGGAAGGCGTCGGTGGCGGCTTCACCTGGGGCGCGGTTCTCGCGAGAATGTGACGGCAACCGGGCCGGGGCCGCAAGGCGTCCGCCCAGTCCAAGGAATCCGAATTCGATGACACTTGCTTTCGTCTTTCCCGGCCAGGGCTCGCAGGCCGTCGGCATGCTCGACGCCTTCGCCGGATCGCCGGCGGTCCAGCGCCTGCTGTCCGAAGCCGACGCGGCGCTCGGCGAGCCGCTGTCGCGGCTGATCGCCGAGGGGCCGGCCGATGCGCTCGCGCTGACCGTCAACACGCAGCCGGCGATGCTGGTCGCCGGTCTGGCCTGCTATCGCGCGTGGCTCGAAGCCGGCGGGCCCGAACCGCGGGCCGTCGCGGGGCACAGCCTGGGCGAGTACACGGCGCTGGCGGCCGCCGGGGCGATCGACGTGGCCGACGCCGTGCGTCTGGTGCGGCTGCGTGCGCAGGCGATGCAGGAGGCGGTGCCGGTCGGGCAGGGCGCGATGGCCGCCATCCTCGGCCTCGACGACGCGACCGTCGCGCAGGCTTGCAGCGAGGCCGTCGAAGGCCATGCGGGCGAGGTCGTCGAAGCGGTCAACTTCAATGCGCCGTCGCAAGTCGTCATCGCCGGACACCGGACCGCCGTCGAGCGCGCCTGCGAACGCGCCAAGGCGTTCGGCGCCAAGCGCGCGCTGCCGCTGCCGGTCTCGGCCCCGTTCCATTCGTCGCTGCTCGAGCCGGCCGGGCGCCGCCTGGCCGAAGCGCTCGCGGGCATCGAGCTGCGCACGCCGAAATTCGACCTGGTCAACAACGTCGACGTCGCGATCGAATCCGATCCGGCGCGCATCCGCGATGCGCTGGTCCGGCAGGCATCGCATGCGGTACGCTGGGTCGAGGTCGTGCAGCGGCTGAAATCGCTCGGCGTCACCCAGGTCGTCGAGTTCGGGCCGGGCAAGGTGCTTGCCGGCCTCGTGTCGCGCATCGACAAGTCGCTGAAGGTCGCCGCGGTCCACGACCCGGCCTCGCTGGACAAGCTGCTCGGGGAACTCGCATGACCGACGCTCGACCCCTGGCCGGCCAGGTCGCCCTGGTCACCGGCGCCTCGCGCGGCATCGGCAGGGCCGTGGCACTCGAACTCGGTCGCCGCGGCGCGACGGTGACCGGCACTGCCACCAGCGAGGCCGGAGCGCAGGCGATCGGCGAAGCGCTGGCCGCAGCCGGCATCGACGGTCGCGGAGCCGTCCTCGACGTCACCGATGCGGCCCGCTGCGAGGCGCTGGTCGACGAGATCCAGAAGCAGTCGGGCGGTGTGAGCATCCTGGTCAACAATGCCGGCATCACGCGCGACAACCTCGCGATGCGGATGAAGGACGACGAATGGCAGTCGGTGCTCGAAACCAACCTGACTGCGGTGTTCCGCATGTCGCGGCTCGTCATGCGCACGATGATGAAGGCGCGCTACGGACGCATCGTCAACATCACGTCGGTCGTCGGTTCGAGCGGCAACCCGGGGCAGGCCAACTACGCGGCCGCCAAGGCCGGGGTCGCCGGCATGACCCGGGCGCTGGCCCGCGAACTGGGCAGTCGCAACATCACGGTCAATTGCGTCGCGCCCGGATTCGTCGATACCGACATGACGCGCGCGCTGAGCGAGCAGCAGGGCGCTGCGTTGCTGCAGCAGATCCCGCTGGGACGGCTCGGCACGCCGGAAGACATCGCCGACGCCGTCGCTTACCTGGCGGCGCCGGGGGCGGCTTACGTCACCGGCGTCACCTTGCATGTAAACGGCGGGATGTACATGGGATGACCGACGTTCACAGGAGATCGTGGATGTCGGGTTGTAGTCGGGCGGAGGGGCGGCGCGCGTACGGCGGGCGTCGGCGCTTTTCCCGGGGTTCGCGGTAGCGAAGTGCTATACAATCTCGCGCCGCGTGAGTCCGCCTGCGCTGCAGGCGTCGCGGTGTGTCAACGGAGCTAGAGAAAAATGGAAAGCATCGAACAACGCGTCAAGAAGATCGTGGCCGAGCAACTCGGCGTGAACGAAGCCGACATCAAGACGGAGTCGTCCTTCGTCGACGATCTGGGCGCCGACTCGCTCGACACGGTCGAGCTGGTAATGGCGCTCGAAGACGAGTTCGAGACCGAGATTCCCGACGAGGAAGCCGAGAAGATCACCACCGTGCAGCAGGCGATCGACTACGTGAAGGCCCACTCGAAGGCCTGAGAACCCCCGCCGTTTCGGAGAGCAGTCACGTGAGTCGCCGCCGTGTCGTGGTTACCGGCCTGGGAGTCATCTCCCCGGTCGGCAACGATGTCCCGACTGCCTGGGCCAACCTGGTGGCCGGCAAGTCGGGGATCGCCCGTATCAGCAGGTTCGACGCATCGGCGTTCACGACGCAGATCGCCGGCGAAGTGAAGGATTTCGACGTCGCGGCGTACGTGCCTCCGAAGGAAGCGCGTCGCTTCGACACCTTCGTCCACTACGGCATCGCCGCGTCGCTGCAGGCGCTGCGCGACAGCGGGCTCGAAGTCACCGACGCGAACGCCGACCGCATCGGCGTGATCGTCGGCTCGGGCATCGGCGGGCTGCCGCTGATCGAGGAAACGCACAGCGAAGTCATGGCCAGCGGGCCGCGACGGATCTCGCCGTTCTTCGTTCCGGGCACGATCATCAACATGATCTCGGGCCAGGTCTCGATCATGTGCGGAATGAAGGGGCCGAACTATGCGCTGGTCAGTGCCTGTACGACCGGCCTGCATTGCATCGGCGACGCGGCGCGGCTGATCCAGTACGGCGATGCCGACGCGATCCTCGCCGGCGGCGCCGAAGGCACGGTGTCGCCGCTGGGGCTCGGCGGCTTCTGCGCGGCACGCGCGCTGTCGACCCGCAACGACGAGCCCACGCTTGCCAGCCGTCCGTGGGACAAGGACCGCGACGGCTTCGTGCTTGGCGAGGGCGCCGGCGTGCTGATGCTCGAGGAATACGAGCACGCGAAGCAGCGCGGCGCCCGGATCTACGCCGAGATCGTCGGTTTCGGCATGAGCGCCGACGCGCACCACATCACGGCCCCCGACATGGACGGGCCGCGCCGCTGCATGATCAATGCGCTGCGCGATGCGAAGGTCGCCCCCGACCAGATCGACTATCTGAACGCGCACGGCACGTCTACGCCGCTGGGCGACAAGAACGAGACCGAGGCGATCAAGGCGGCGCTGGGCGAGCCGGCGGCGCGCGCGCTGGTCGTCAATTCCACGAAGTCGATGACCGGTCACCTGCTCGGCGGCGCCGGGGGCATCGAGTCGGTCTTCACTTCGCTGGCGATCCAGAACCAGATCTCGCCGCCCACGATCAACATCTTCGAGCAGGACCCGGCGTGCGATCTCGACTACTGCGCCAACGAGGCGCGGGACATGAAGATCGACTACGCGATGAAGAACTCGTTCGGCTTCGGCGGCACCAACGGCACGCTGGTGTTCCGGCGCGTCTGAGGCGGCGCGGCGACGGTGTCCGCCGCCGGCTTCGAGATCGCGTTCCGCCCCGCGGCGGGCGTTCGCGCGCTCCGCTGGGCCATGCTGGGCCTCGGGCTTGCCGGGATGTTGCTTGCAGCGACGATCGCCGGTGGCCACGAGAAGGGCTGGTACCTGCTGGGCTTCGGTGCGTTGCTGCTCTGGGTGGGCTGGCGCCATGGCCGGCTCGGGCTTGCATGGGGCGTGCTGCGCGTCGGGGGCGACGGGCAGGCGCAGTGGCGCGATCAGCACGAAGACAGCTTCGGGCCGGTCGAGCCCGAAAGATGGGCGGCCGGCGAGCGACTGATCTGGATCCGGCTGCGCAGCGCCGGCGGTCGCCGCGAGGTGCTCCTGGCACGAAACGATGCGAGCGACGAGAACTGGCGCCGCCTGGCCAGCTGGCTGACCTGGTTGCGCCGCGGGCGTCCGGCAGCCTGAACCGCAGCCGCTGCCCGCTTCGGGCATCATGGTCTTCGACCGGACTTTCCACAGAGGACGCAGGGAACCGATGAACAAGCCGATCAAGCTGATCCTGGCGCTCGCGCTGGCGGGCGCATCATGGTTGCTCGGGCCGGCCATGCCGGCGCAGGCCCAGGCTTCGCAGTCGATGCCGGCAGCGCAGCTGCCGGACTTCACCGGGCTGGTGGAGAAGGCGGGGCCGGCAGTCGTGAACATCCGCACGACGCAGCGGATGAACCTGCAGCGTACGCCGCGCGGGCTGCCGTTTCCGCTGCCCGACGGCATGGACGAGAACGACCCGCTGTTCGAGTTCTTCCGCCGCTTCTTCCCGCCGCAGCCGCCGGGGCCGGGCGTCCCGCGCGGTCGTGGCGGCCCGGGCCAGGAAGTGCCACGCGGCGTCGGTTCGGGCTTCATCGTCTCGGCCGACGGCTACGTGCTGACCAACCACCACGTCGTCGACGGGGCCGAGCAGATCTACGTCACGCTGAGCGACGATCGCGAGTTCACGGGCAAGCTGATCGGCTCCGACCAACGTACCGACGTGGCGCTCGTGAAGATCGAGGCGACCGGCCTGCCGCACGTCGAGATCGGCGATTCGAGCAAGCTGCGCGTCGGCGAGTGGGTCGTCGCGATCGGCTCGCCATTCGGGCTGAACAACACGGTCACCGCCGGCATCGTATCGGCCAAGAGCCGCGATACCGGCGATTACCTGCCGTTCATCCAGACCGACGTCGCGGTCAACCCGGGCAACTCGGGCGGGCCGCTGCTGAACATGCGCGGGCAGGTGGTCGGCATCAATTCGCAGATCTACAGCCGCACCGGCGGCTTCATGGGGATCTCGTTCGCGATCCCGATCGACGAGGCGATGCGCGTGGCCGACCAGCTGCGCGAGACGGGCCGCGTGATCCGCGGCCGGATCGGCGTCGGGATCGCCGACGTCACGCGCGACGTCGCCGAGCCGCTCGGGCTGCCACGGGCCGCCGGCGCTCTGGTGCGCAGCGTCGAGCGCGACGGGCCGGCCGATCGGGCAGGCGTGCAGGTCGGCGACATCATCCTGCGCTTCGGCGACCGTCAGATCGACAAGGCCAGCGACCTGCCGCGCCTGGTCGGCGGCACGGCCCCCGGGACCCGGGTCGACGTCGAGGTCTGGCGACGCGGTGAACGGCGTTCGCTGCGGCTGACCGTCGACGAGCTGAAACCCGAGGCCACCGCCAGTGCCGAAGGCCCGGGCGGACAGCCCGGCCCGCAGGCGCCGGCGCAGGCCAATCTGCTCGGGCTGGCGGTCACCGACATTCCCGACGCCCGTCTGGCCGAGCTGCGCCTGAAGAACGGCGTGCTCGTCGAGGCGGTCGAAGGGGCCGCTGCCGCGGCGGGGCTGCGCCCGGGCGACATCATCATCGCCGTCAACAATACCGACGTGACCAGCGCGCGGCAGTTCGACGAACTGGTCAAGAGGCTCGACCGGTCCAGGATGGCCGTGCTTCTGGTGCGTCGCGGCGACGCTGCGCAGTTCGTCCCGATCCGGCCCGAACAGCGCTGATAGAATCACGGGCCGGGCGCGTCCGGGGACGATCTCCCGGGGCGCGCCCGCCCCGTTTTCGAAGCCTCGCGCCGTTCCTCGTCAGGGGGCGCGCGCCCGGCTCGTTGTCCAGGGCGCACCCCGAGCCTCGCCGATGCAGCACATCCGAAACTTCTCCATCATCGCGCATATCGACCATGGCAAGTCGACGCTCGCCGACCGCCTGATCCAGCGCTGCGGCGGCTTGTCCGACCGCGAGATGGAGGCGCAGGTCCTCGATTCGATGGATCTCGAGCGCGAGCGCGGCATCACGATCAAGGCGCAGACGGCGGCGCTCGAGTACCGGGCGAGCGACGGCGAGCTGTACAGCCTGAACCTGATCGACACGCCGGGACACGTCGATTTCTCGTACGAGGTCAGCCGCTCGCTGTCGGCCTGCGAGGGCGCGCTGCTCGTCGTCGACGCATCGCAGGGGGTCGAGGCGCAGACGGTCGCCAACTGCTACACGGCGATCGACCTGGGCGTCGAAGTCGTTCCGGTGCTCAACAAGATGGACCTGCCGCAGGCCGATCCCGACTCGGCCGCCGCCGAGATCGAGGACGTCATCGGCATCGACGCCAGCGATGCGATCCGTGCCAGCGCGAAGACCGGCATGGGCATCGACGAGATCCTCGAGGCGATCGTGCAGCGGGTGCCGCCGCCGAAGGGCGATCCCGAAGCACCGCTGCAGGCGCTGATCATCGACTCCTGGTTCGACAACTACGTCGGCGTCGTGATGCTGGTGCGCGTCGTCAACGGCGTGCTGCGCCAGCGCGACCGGATCCGGATGATGGCCACCGGCGCCGTGCACAACTGCGACCAGCTCGGCGTCTTCACGCCGAAGGCCACGCCGCGCGAGGTGCTGGGCACCGGAATGGTCGGCTACGTGATCACCGGAATCAAGGAGCTGAAGGCCGCCAAGGTCGGCGACACGATCACGCTGGTCAATCCGGCGGCTGCCGAGCCTCTGCCCGGTTTCCGCGAGATCAAGCCGTCGGTGTTCGCCGGGCTTTATCCGGTCGAGGCCAACCAGTACGAGGCGCTGCGCGAGGCGCTCGAGAAGCTGCAGCTCAACGATGCGTCGCTGCAGTTCGAGCCCGAGGTATCGCAGGCGCTGGGCTTCGGCCTGCGCTGCGGCTTCCTGGGGCTGCTGCACATGGACATCGTGCAGGAGCGCCTCGAGCGCGAGTTCGACATGGAGCTCATCACCACGGCGCCGACCGTGGTCTACGAGATCCAGTTGAACGACGGCACCGTGACGCGCGTCGAGAACCC
>JAAZBL010000400.1 GCA_012513825.1 Limnobacter sp.
CGCAGCAGCGCGGCGGCGAGCGCCGCCGGATCCCGCGGCGGAACCAGCAGGCCGGTCACGCCATCGTCGACCGAATACTTGATCCCGCCCACCGCAGATCCGACGACCGGCCGGGCGCAGGCCATCGCCTCGAGCGGCGTGATGCCGAAGGGCTCGTACCAGGGCGTGGTCACGAAGACGTCGGCTGCCGCGTAGTACAGACGCAGTTCCTTGCGGCTGCGATGGCCGGTGAACGTCACGCGCGCACCGACGCCGCAGTCGACAGCCACACGACGCAGCCTCGCGATCTCGGGGGTCAGCGTTTCGTCGGCGTCGGCGCTGTCGCCCCCCACGACGAGCAGCCGGGCGCCGGGCCCGATCAAGGGCATGGCACGGATCACGTTGTCGATGCCCTTGCGAGGCACCAGCCGTCCGAGTTGCAGCACGATGAAATCGTCGGGATCGAGGCCGAGCGCCGCGCGCGCCGTGGCGCGCCCGACCGGGGCGAATTCGAACAGATCCACGCCGCAAGGGACCATCGTGATCTTGCGCTCGTGCGCCCCATAGAGCCGGACCAGGTCGCTGCGGTCCTGCGGGCACTCGGCGATCAGCGCGTCGGCCTGGCGAACGATACGTCGCTCGATCTCGATGCGGCTGGGCGGAAACAGGTCGGCACTGCCCTGGTGCTCGCGGCGAACGAGCCCGAGTGCGTGAAAGGTCTCGACGACCGGCGTGCCGAGCCAGCGCTTGAGCGCAAGCGCCACCTGGCCCGACATGAAGAAGTTCGCGTGGACGGCGTCGTAGCGGGCGACGCCGGCGAGGATCTCGCGACAGGTACGGGCAAACGCCGGCATGTACTGCAGCAGGGCTTCCTTGGGCACGAACCCGGCGGGGCCGGCCGGCACGTGGACGACGCGGACGCCGGGCGCGAATTCGACGACCGGCGCCGACGACGGATCGTCGCGGCGGGTGAGCACGTCGACGTGGTGACCGAGGCGAGCCAGCTCGCGCGCCACCTGCGCAACGTAGACGTTCTGCCCGCCGGCATCGACGCCGCCCAGGCATGCCAGGGGCGACGCGTGTTCGCTGATCATCGCGATCCGCATGGGAAACGACATGGTCGACGGTCCTCGGGGTTCTTTCGAGGCGCCCTGCAATCGACGTGCCTTGCCCCGGATCGCGTTCGGCGGTGGGACCCTGGTTTGCTCCGGTCGCCGACGCCCCCGCCGGCCTGTCCCCGCTACGCGCAAGGAAATGCGATGTCCGAACTGATGGTCGTGACCGGTGCCGCCGGCTTCCTCGGCAGCCATCTGTGCGACGCGCTTCTCGCGCGCGGCTACGAGGTCCTCGCGCTCGACGACTTTTCCACGGGCACGCCGTCGAATCTCGCGCACCTGGATCAGCATCCCGGCTTTCGCCTGCTGCGGCACGACATTACCGAGCCGCTCCCGCCCCAGGCCGACGGCGCAAGCGGCATCTTCAACCTGGCTTGCCCCGCCAGTCCGCTGCACTACCAGCGCCGTCCCGTGCAGACGGTGCTCGCAAGCACGATCGGCCTGAACAACGTACTCGAAACTGCGAGGCGAGCGAACGCGCGTGTGCTGCAGGCGTCGACCAGCGAGGTCTACGGCGACCCGCTCGTGCACCCGCAGAGCGAGCGCTATTTCGGCAACGTCAATCCGCTGGGTCCGCGCGCCTGCTACGACGAAGGCAAGCGCTGCGCGGAGGCGCTCTGCCTCGCTTACCGGCGCCAGTACGGGCTGCAGGTCCGGATCGCGCGAATATTCAACAGCTACGGACCGCGCCTGTTGCCCGGCGACGGCCGCGTGGTCAGCAACTTCATCAGCCAGGCGATTGCCGGGCAGCCGCTGACCGTCTACGGCAGCGGCGAACAGACGCGCAGCTTCTGCTTCGTCGAAGACACGATCGACGGCCTGGTACGGCTGATGCTGTCGGAGGTCGAGCAGCCGCTGAACATCGGCGCGACCGACGAGCATACGATGCTCGAACTGGCGCAGATCGTGCTGAAGCTGACCGGAAGCAACTCCCCGCTGGTGCGCCAACCGCTTCCGGTCGACGACCCGCGACGCCGCCGGCCGGACATCGGCAATGCACGACGGCTGCTCGGGTGGACGCCCAGGGTCTCGCTGAACGAAGGCCTGCGCCGCACGATCCGGCACTTCCGGCAGACACTCCGGACCCCTGCCCTCGAGAGCTAGGAGTCTGGGCGGCGCTCTGCCGCCCGGACTCCTGGTCCGCTTCACGACGAGCCATCGTTGCCGGGCAGGCGATCGAAGACCAGCCCGCTCGAACCCTCTCCGCGCCCGACCTGCTTGCGGAACGCGGTCCAGACCCAGGTGGAGCCATCGATCCAGCGTGCCATGCGGCGCAGCTTGCTCAGGTGCACGCCTTCGCGCGGCACGTCTTCGTCGTGCAGAAGCAGGCGCCGGCCGGCGTTCAGCACCTGCCCTTGCGCGCGTTCGATGCGCGGAATGCCGTCGGGATGCAGCAAGGCGCCGCGCTGCAGCCGGCTCGAGATCGAACCGTCGGCATTCCGGATCCGTACCGGCAGCAGCGGGATCCAGTTCGCCGGCATTCCCGTCGACAGCCGGTATTTCGGAGCGGCGTCCGTGGACCCTGCGGCCGGATCCGGCGCGGCTTCGTCGTTGCGTACGCGCGCCCGCTCGGCGGGGCTCTCGACGCTCTTCTCGATCGCCCACGCGACGTTCGCGGTCTCGTCGCGCAGCAAGGCGACCTCTTCGAGCGGGCTGCCGTCGATCGTGAGCCCGATCGTCGGCGCAAGGAACAGCAGGTTCGGCTGGACGAACTCGCGAAGATCGCTGCCGGCGCGGCGCAGCACCGAATGCTGCCACATCGAGAAGCCGGGGGCCGGCAGGCCTTGCCGGCCGATCGGCTGGAGCAAGGTGCGCACGCCGAAGCTGTCGGTGACGACCAGCGAATCGATCCGGTTGATCGACGCGACCGGCAGCGCCATCGGCAGCAGGTACCAGTCGTTGCCGTAGCTGCCGGCATATTCGATCAGCATCATCTGCGCGAGATCGGTGGGCCCGACCGGTACGAGCCCGTAGGCGAGCCGAGCGTCCTCGATCTCCCAGAAACGCACCGCGGGAGCGCCGCGGAAGCTGACCGGCGCCGGCACCCCGGTCTCCACGACACTGCTGAACGCCCGATCCCCGCTGCTGCCGAGATTGACTTCGAGGTCGACGTCGAAGCTGCTCCAGTCGAGCCGACCGTCGACGATCTCGCGCGCACCGAGATTGACCTGCTCCAGCGGCTGCTCCGAGAAGCTGCCCGACAAGGTGAGCGCGTATTCGAGACGCTCCGCGGTCCAGGCCTCGTCGGCCTCCGACTGCGGCTCGGCGAACAGGCTGTCGTACCAGGCCAGCCAGGCCTCGGCAACGTTCTTGACCATTTCCCGGTCCGCTTCGGCGATCTGCAGAGCCGGATCCTGCACGAGGGCGTCGGCACCGCTCGCCCGCAGTACCGCCGCGAGTCGGCGCGCATCGGCAGCCCGGCCGCTCATCGCACGCGCGAAGCGCAGCGTCGCTTCGTCGGCGACTGCCGCCGCTTCGCCCGGCAGATCCGGCAGCGCGAAGCGACGAACGAACGCGCCGCGATAGCTGCTCGACAGCGTCTCGCCGTCGAGCATCCGGAAAAAGTGCAGGCCCGCGTCGACCGCGAGCGGCAGCATCGACGGATCCTGCTCGTCGGCCGCGCGCATTCGACGACGTTCGAGCATCGTCTGCAGCGGCGTGCGCAGCAAGTCGCAGGGTGGCGCTTGCCGGTTCGTGTTCGCCGGCAGTTCGCCGAAATGGCAGCGCGACAGCACGGCGCTGGTCGCCCGCGCTCGCGCCTGTACCGGCGTGCCGGCGTCGGCGCCCTGGAATTCGCCGATCTGCCACTGGCGCGCGAGCAGCCACAGGGGATCGAACACGCGCGCACGGGTCGCCGTGCTCATCGATTCGTCGCGGTTGCTCGGCTCGAGGCGGGTCCAGCTGGTGATCGAGCCCAGTTGCAGGTCCGGCGGGGCCGGCGTCTGGCGCACCGTGAGGAAGCGTTCGACGCGCGCCTCGTTGCCACCGAGGTCCAGCGCTCGCACCGTGAAGCGATGCAGCCCGGCCGACAGCGACAGCTTTGCCTGCCAGCGCGACCAGTCCGCTGCCAGCTTCTCGACCGCAGCAAACCCGTCGAGATCGAGCGCGCATTCGACGACCCGGATGTTCGCATCCGGATCGCTCGCGCGGCCGGTCAGCGTGAATGCCAGCGGCACTTGCTCGGCGTCGACCGCCTCCGGCAGCGGATCGATCGTGACCGACGGCGCCGGGTTCGCCAGCCTGACCGTGAACGCCGTCTGCGCGTCGAGCATTTCGATGTCGGGCTCGGACGGCGTGTGAAAGATGCGCACCGTCGCAGATGCAAGGACCGTGACCCGGACCGTCGAGCCGGCCGGCACGGAAGCCGGCGGAGCGCCGCTGCACTGCCAGTTCGATCCGCTGAAGCTCGCGTCGACCAGTGGCCCGCCGTCGCCGAAGCGCACGCGCGCCGACAGGCGGATCACCGGGCCCGCACGCGGACTGAGCTGGACCGTCAAGGTGCCGCCGACGCTGAACGTGCGCTGCACGACCGGAACGCCGCTCCCGGCACCCGGCGGCGCGGTCACCCGGAGAATCAGTTCGGACATCGCTTCGACCCCGTTCGCGAGGCTATCGGGTCAGCGCGGCGAGGTCGGTCGACACCGCGTCGTCCCTCGCGTTGAACGCCAGCAGCAGCGCCGGCAGGTAGTTGCCTACCTCGCCGAGCGAGGTCGAGTCGAGCGCGCGCAGCTTGGCCAACATGAAGGTCTCGTCGAGTACCTTGCACAGGGTTTCCTCGGTCCAGTCGGTGCCCGGCGCCGGCGGCACCGCGATCAACAGGCTCTGCGGCGGTGCGGCGTCGGGCGGATCGAACTGGAAGGCGATCGCGGTCGTTTCCTCGGCGCTCGGCACCGTCTCGACCCATTCGTCGACGAGCAATCCCGCGAGCGGCTTCCCGGTGTCGATCGGCGACGGGGTCTGACAGACCAGCGACAGCTTGCCCGCCGGCAGCGGCCGGTCCGGTTCGGCCGGAAGCCCGACCCAGCGCTCGCCGGCGACGAAAGGAAGCTGTACGACATGCAGGTTCTGGCGTTCGCCGGTATCGAGGACTTCCGCGCCACGCAGCGCATCGAGCAGGCGCGCCGCGCCCTCGCGCACGCGACTCGATCGCGTCAGCCAGGTGCTCGCTGCGAGAGCATCGTCGCCCGGCAGGTGCATGCCCTGCGGACGGCCGTCCCGCGGA
>JAAZBL010000401.1 GCA_012513825.1 Limnobacter sp.
CGCACCGAAAGCCGACGCACCGAAAGCCGACGTCCGAGACGCCGCTGTCCCCGACGCTGCCGCCCAGGAATTCGCTCCCGCGCCGGACGCCGAAGCGTTCGACGACGGTGCGAGCGCCGGGCTTACCGCACGCCAGGCGCTGCGCACGTCGGCCTTCTGGCTGCTGTCGATCGGCCACGGCGTCGCATTGCTGGTCGTGACGGCCGTCAACGTGCATGCGATCACGCACATTCGCGACCACCTCGGCTACTCGGTTTCGCAGTCCTCGCTCGCGATCACGCTGATGACGATCGCGCAGATCTGCGGGGTGCTGCTCGGCATGTCGATCGGCGACCGCTTCGACAAGCGCCGGCTCTGCGCGGCGAGCATGCTCGGCCACGGGTTCGGCATGCTGATGCTGACCTGGGCCACGGGCCCGGCGATGCTGGCGGCCTTCGCGCTGATGCACGGCACCGCCTGGGGATTGCGCGGCCCGCTGATGCAGGCGATCCGCGCCGACTACTTCGGCCGCCGATCGATCGGCATGATCATGGGGCTGTCGGCGACGATCATCGCGATCGGCCAGATCGGCGGCCCGCTGATCGCAGGCAGCCTGGCCGACCTGAGCGGCAACTACCGCTTCGGCTTCACGACGCTGGCGCTTCTGGCACTGACAGGCTCCCTCGCCTTCCTGCTGGCGAAGCCGCCGGTCCTGCCCGCTGCGGGCAACTGAACCAGGAGGGACACGTGGTCGATCGACGGCAACACCAGGCCTCGCCGCTTCCGTTCGAATGCGAGAAGCAGCCGGCGCTCGGCACGCAGGCGATGATCGTCACGAACCACCCGCTGGCCTCGGCCGCGGGCGCCGAGATGATCGCGGCCGGGGGCAACGCGATCGACGCCGCGATCGCCGCGCTGTTCACGCTGAGCGTCGTCGAGCCGATGATGGTCGGGATCTTCGGCGGCGGGCTCGCGCACGTCCGGCTGGCCGACGGCCGGCACCGGGTCCTCGACGGCCTGTCCTGCGCGCCCGCAGCTGCGGCCCCGGACTGCTACCGGCCGCTCGCCGACGCCGGGCCATCGTCGCTCGACACCGAAGGCCGCGAGAATGCGGTCGGTCCGAAATCGGTCGCGGTGCCCGGCAATCTGCTCGGCTGGACGGAGCTCGCGCGCCGCCACGGCCGCCTGCCGCTCGCCGACCTCGTCGAGCCGGCGATCCGGCACGCGCGACGGGGCTTTCGCGTCACCGGCTACCTGTCGCGCTGCATCGACGAATGCCTGGCGGACCTCGTCGCCGATCCCGAAATGTCGCGCCACTTCGTCCGCGACGGCCGGGCGCTGGCCGCCGGCGACCGGCTGGTCATGGCCGACTACGCGGAAACGCTGGGGACGATCGCGAAGGAAGGCGCGGCGGCGCTGCATGGCGGCGGGCTCGGCCGGCACGCGGTCGACTGGCTCGCGTCGCACGGCGGGCTGATCGGCAACGAGGATCTCGTGCGGTACCGGCTCGTCGACCGCGAGCCGGTCAGCGGCAGCTATCGCGGCCACGAGATCTACGGGCCGCCACCGCCTTCGGCCGGGGGCGTGCACGTGCTGCAGATGCTGAACATCCTCGAAGGTTTCGATCCGGGGCGACTCGGCTTCGCGTCCGGCGAGTCGATGCACCTGCTTGCCGAGGTGCTGAAGATCGCGTTTGCCGACCGTGCGGCGGCGACCGCCGACCCGGCCTTCGTCGACGTCCCGGTCGAACGCCTGCTGTCGAAGGAATACGCGGCGCAACGGCGCGCAGCGATCGACCTGCGACGTGCGCGCGACTGGTCGCCGGGCGTGACGCTGCCGCCCGAATCGGCGAACACCACGCACGTGAGCGTGGCCGACCGCGACGGCAACATCGTCTCGAGCACGCAGACGATCAACAGCCTGTTCGGCGCCCGGATCATGATCCCCGGCACCGGGATCATCCCGAACAACTACATGTACCTGTTCGATCCGCGGCCGGGCAAGGCGCTGTCGATCGCACCCGGAAAGCGCGTGACGACCTCGATGGCGCCGACGATCGTGCTGCGCGACGGCAAGCCGCGCTACGTGCTCGGCCTGCCCGGCGGGCTGCGGATCTTCGGCTCGGCGATGCAGGCGCTGGTCAACCTGATCGACCACGGCATGAGCCTGCAGCAGGCGGTCGAAGCGCCGCGGCTGTGGACGCAGGGCGAGCAGCTCGAAGTCGAGGAGGGGCTGCCCGAGGCCGGGCTCGCGGGGCTGCGCGCGCTCGGCCATTCGCTGCTGCCGGTCCCTCACGTGGGCGGCGGCATGAACGGGATCGCGTTCGACGACGACGGCACGATGACCGGCGCCGCCTGCTGGCGCGCCGACGGCACGCCGATCGGCATCGGCGGCGGCATGGCGCGCGCGAACGTGCGCTTCTGGCCGGAGGTCGCGCGGGCCTGAACGCCGCTCGCCGTCTACTCGAGCATCGCCTCGCAGACCGCCCGAAAGTCCGCGAAGGTTTCGTCCCATCCCCTTACCGGCGCATCGCGCAGCTTCTCGCCGAAGCGCGCGCGCAGCGCCGCGTCGGTCAGCAAGGTGCGCAGCTTCGCCCGGAAACCGTCGCGATCCCCGACCTCGACCAGCAAGCCGGTCTCGCCATCTCGGATCAACTGCTCGGCCGCTCCGACGCGGTGGGCAAGCACCGGCAGGCCGGCGGCAGCGGCTTCGGCCAGCACCATGCCGTAGGACTCGAAGCTGCTCGGAAAGACGAACAGGTCGCTGTCGGCCATCCGTGCTGCAACCTGCGCCTGTGCGACGGCACCGTGAAACGCGATCTGCTCGGCCAGCCCGGCGCGTCCCGCCTGTTCGCGAAGCTGTCGGAACGTTCCGGGGGACCGGTCGCGATCGCCGACGACGTCCCATTGCCACGGCAGATCCGACAGTTCACGCAGGATCCCGAGCAGCCAGGCATGCCCCTTGGCCGGCAGCAGGTGGGCCACCGTGAGCAATCTCACCGGCCCGCGGCGCGCGACGCGCTGCGCACGGGCGAGCGCGAACATCGGGTCGACTCCCGGTTCGCAGACGAACACCGGTTTGCCGGTCCCGAATGCCTTGGCCGCGTCGGCCACCGGCCTGCCGGACGCGACGACGAAATCGGCTGTCGCGACCGCGCGCCGCTCGACTGCCTGCAATTCGGCACGCCGCGAGGATTCGAGCGCCGGATCGAGCGAAGGCAGGTAGTGCAGCAGCAGCGCGACACGCTCGTCGGCCAGGCGAGCGCAGCGGTCCATCAACAGGCTGTCCCAGACCAGCAGGTCCCAACGACCCGATGGCACCGGGCCGTCGCGCCATGGCACCGACTGCAGCGGGTAGCCGCGGGCTGCCGCGACGTCCAGCAGCTTCCGGTCGTACAGGTCACCGCCCGACAGGGGGCCGGACGGCGGCGGATGGAAGAGTCCGATCCTTAAGCTCATCGATCGATCATACTGGCGGTCCGCGTGCGCTTTCCCGGCACCCGAAAACGACGAGACGCGAACACGATGCCCGGATCTCGACCGCTCGCGCGAACCGCCCGATGACGAGCGACCGCCCGTCGCTGCAGGCCGAACTGCTGCGCTGGAGCGAAGGCCACGCTGCCGCCACCGTCGCCGTCGCGTTCGCCGTCGCCGCCGGCTGGCCGCTATGGCTCGTGTCCGCCTGCGGCGCCGTCTCGTTCGCATTTTTGATCCGACGGTGCCGGGGCCTGTGGACGCCGGCCGGTCGCTTCGGCCCGGCCAATGCATTGACGCTGGCGCGCCTGGCCGGCGTCCTCGCCCTCCCGCTGCTTGCGCCGATGCAGCTCGCCTGGGTCGGCGCGATCCTGCTCGCGCTCGACGGCGTCGACGGCTGGATCGCGCGACGCAACGGTCACGACGGCGAGTTCGGCGAGTTCTTCGACAAGGAGAGCGACGCCTTCTTCCTGCTGCTGCTCTGCCTGATGCTTTATCGGCTGCCCGCGGGCTTCGGCGCCTGGATCCTCGTTCCCGGCCTGCTGCGCTACCTGTTCGTGCTGTACCTGAAGTTCGCGAGGCCGCCGTCGCCGAAGGAGCCGCGCAGTGCCGGCGCCGGCTGGGTCTTCGTCCTGACGATGGCGGCGCTGCTCGCCTGCTTCGCAGGCTACCCCGATCGCCTTCAGCTGCTGCGGCCGCTGGCCGCCGCGATGAGCCTGATCCTGGCCTTGTCGTTTGCGCGCAGCCTGTACCGGATGTATCGCGGCTCGCGGCCGCGGGTGGCCGGCTGATGCCGCGGCTGCGCACGCGGCCGGTCCGCGACGGCGACGACATCCGTGCGTTCTTCGACGCGATAGCGCGCGAATATCACGAATGCCATGGAGACGCGGACCGGCTGCTCGCCTACCGGCTCGCGCTCGCGCGCCGCCTGCTGGCGCCGGTGCTCGGCGGAACCCTGCTGGAGATCGGCTGCGGCCCCGGGACGCATCTGTTCGGGCTGGCCGGCGATTTCGCGACTGCGATCGGCGCGGACCTGTCGCCGGCGATGATCGAGGTCGCCGAGCGGATCCGGCGCACGCATCGTCGCGCCGCGCATATCGCGCTGTACATCGAAGCGGCCGAACGGCTCGCGCCGATCGAAGACGAATCGGTCGACGCGGTGCTTTGCGTCGGCGCTTTCGAGCACATGCCGGCGAAGGCCGCCGTGCTCGCGCAGGTGCAGCGCGTGCTGCGACCGGGCGGGCGATTCGCCTGCCTGACGCTGAACGGCGACGCGCTCTGGTATCGCCAGCTCGCGTCTCGACTGGGCTACGAGGTCAGGCACCTGAGCAGCGATCGATTCGTCGGTACAGCGGAGATGCAGGCCTTGCTCGCGGGCGCCGGACTGGCGCTCGCGGAGTCCGGGTATTGGCGCTTCGTCGCGCGCGGCGACATGCCGGCCTGGACGGCGCGCTGCCTGCAATGGCTGGACGCATTGGGCGCCGTCTGGCGCCCCGGCTTGTTTCGCGGCGGGCTCTACGTCTGCGCGGAAAAGCAGCAAGCCGTGCGCGCCGACGCAGCGAGCCGCCCGTTCGCGCGCAAGGAAACGGTGGCGGCCGCCCGCATCGTTCAGCCCGTGAGGCGCGCCAGCAGATCGAGCTGGTGAACGACGAGACCGAGCCGGCGATGGCGCAGCAGCCGGAGCCGGTCCTCGAACCAGCCGGCGAGTCGGCCGGCCTCGAAGTTCCCGGATCGCCGCGCCTCGCCCTCGATCATTTCGAGCATCGCCTGCAGGCAGAGCGCGTCGCTGCCGCGGTACTGTCCGTGCAACGGGGTCAGGTTCCAGTCCGAACTGCCGCAGGCCAGGACCTCGAAGCCGTGGGACGGCAGCAGCCCGTACAGGCGCCTGCCGCAGCGGGCGCCGCCGATCGGCAGGCCGTTCACGCGCCGACGTTCCATCGTGTCGTCGTAGTGCGCGAGCAGCGCCTCCTCGAAGGCCGCGTCATCGAAGCTCGGCAACAGCGAGGTCTCGCCGTCGTAGACGAGCGTCGCGTACAGGTATCCGCCGGGCTTCAGCCAGGCGGCGAAGCGCCGAAGCGTCTGCGCCAGCGGCACGATGTCGAGAAACGCGTGCGCGGTGATGACGTCGAAACGCCGCGCGGGGCGGTAGTCGTTCAGGTCGGCGGCCACGAAGCGGATCGGCCCGCCCGTGCGCTGCGGCAGCCGGATCGAAGCGTGCAGATGCGGTTCGGCCGCCTCGCGGGCGAGTTCGAGCAGCGCCGCATCGCGATCCAGCAGGGTCAGCGACAACGAAGATTCGAGATCGCCGTTCGACAGGCGCCGCGCCGTCGCGCCGGTGCCGGCGCCGACGTCCAGGCAGTCGATGCTCGGCAGCCGGCGCAAGGCCTGCCAGAAGGCGGCGCGCACGTCGCGCGCGAGGCTGCGCTCGTCGAGATCGAACTTGGCTTCGAGGAAGTCGACGAAGGGAACCGGCATCGGAGATCAGCTATCCGTCGCGCTCAGTCGGCGTCGCAGCGTCAGTCGGCGCCGTACGCGGCCCAGTCGTGCTCGTTCTCCCACAAGCGCACTGCGATCGTCACGTCGCGCAATTCGAGCCGGGCAAGCAGTTCGTCGTACAGGATCTTCGCGAAGCGCTCGAGGCTCGGGTTGATTCCGGCGAACGGCGCAAGCTCGTTCAGCGTCCGGTCGCGGTAGCCGCCGAGCACTTCGTCGAGTACGCGTTCGAGCTCGACGATGTCGCACAGGTAACCGTGCCGATCGAGCGATTCGCCGCGCAGCCGCAGCTGCAGCCTGTAGTGATGGCTGTGCCGGGTGTTCTCGGCGCCCCAGTCGCCGCCGATCAGGAAATGCTGGGCAATGAAGTCGCGCGTGATGGCCAGTCGATACATCGCTTCTCCAGGTTTCTGCGTTTCGCCCGCGTTTGCGGGCGTGTCGTTTCGATCAGTATCGGAAGATCACCTGCATGACGCCCTCGTGCCGGGCGCAGACGGCCTCGAAGGCCTCCGCGCACTGGTCCAGCGGAAACGAGCGGCCGACGAGTCGTTCGGGCTGCAGCTCGCGCAACATGCGCCAGGCCATGTCCATGCGACGCGTTTTGTCCCAGCGCCCGGTCAGCACGGGATCCAGCGTGCTGACCTGGCTCGACACCAGGCGCAGGCGATTGCGATGGAATCGCCCGCCGAGATCGAGCGGCTGCGTCCGCGTGCCGTACCAGGATCCGACGACGATACGCGCACCGAAGCCGGCCGCGTCGATCGCCTGGCCGAGCGCACGCATGTCGCCGGACACCTCGAAGATCAGGTCGGCGCCATCGAAGTTCGACAGCAGCCGGCTCCAGTCGCCCGGGTCGGTCGGGTCGGCGGTCTCGTCGATTCCCCATCGGCGTGCCAGCTCGCGGCGCCAGTGCAGCGGTTCGACGCTGGCCAGCCGGGCGAGCGGAAACCGCTTCAGCAATGCGGCGGTCAGCAGGCCGACGACGCCCAGCCCGAACACCAGCACCCGCTCGCCGATCAGCGGCGCGCCGTCCATCGCGAAGTTGACCGCCGTCTCGACCTGCGGAAGGAACAGTGCCGACTCGGCCGGAACGCCGTCCGGAACCAGCACGCAGTCGGCCAGCGGGACGATCGCCTGGTCCTGGTGAGGATGAAACGCGAACACCAGCTTGCCGAGCAGCGTTTCGTCGACAGCCGGCCCGACGGCGGCGATTTCGCCGACCAGCGCATAGCCGTAGCGAAACGGATAGTCGAAGCCGCCCTTCAGGCTTTCGATCGTGGCATCGAGCGGCGCCTCCTTCGGAAACGCGCCGCCGAAGATCATCGCTTCGGTACCGGCACTGATCGCCGAGCATCGGCTCCGGATCAGCACCTGCCCTGCGCCGGGCGACGGCAACGCGATTTCGCGCAGCTCGACGCGGCGTTCGGCGACGTGGAACAGCGCGTTTGCGCGCAGCGGCGAGGCCGGCGTTTCGATCTTCCGCGATCGCGCCGTGGACACCTCAGGCCTGCCCGATCGTGCCGTGGACGATCACGTCGCCTCCGAGCGGCTGGTAGCGGCAGTCGACGATCGACAGCGGCGGCATGTCGCCGGGCGAACACGGGGCGGCCAGCGCCTTCACGCCACCGATCAGCCGCGGCACGACGGTGATGACGCAGTAGTCGACGAGGCGGCTGCGCAGGAATCCGCCGATCACCGAGGCGCCCCCTTCGACCATCACGCTTTCGACGCCGAGCTCCGTCAGGCAATGCAGCGCGACGAGCAGGTCGACACGGCCGAGCGAATCGGACGGCACGATGCGGACCAGCGCACCGCAGGCTTCGGCCCGCGCGATGCTTTCGGCGGGCGCGGCGGCCGTCGTCAGCAGCAGCGGCTGCTTGTCCGGATGGGACAGCAGCCGCGCATGCAGCGGAAAGCGCAGGCGGCTGTCGAGCACCAGCGGTTGCGGGTTCCTGCCTTCGCAGCGACGCACGGTCAACTGCGGGTCGTCGGTCAGCACGGTATTGATGCCGACCAGCAGCGCGTCGTGCCGCGAACGCAGCAGGTGCGTCATGTCGAAGGACTTGTCGCAACTGAGCGCGAACGGCCTCGAAGGCTGGGTTGCGATGCTGCCGTCGACGCTCTGCGCATAGCTCAGCGTGACGAAAGGGCGGCGAGCGCCGCGGCGCGCGTGCGCCGCGAGCCGGTCGAACAACGGCTGCAGGAAGCTCATGTCGTCGGCAATCGCATTCGCCTCCATTAGCCGCAAATTCGTCCTGGTCGAACCCATCGAGCCGGATCTCCACGCATCGTGGCGGACCGCCGTTCATGACGCGCCGGGCCGAAAACGCCCCGGCCGGGACGGGACGAGTGTGCCTGCTTTCGGGCCGTGGCGCCAACCCTGGCGCAGTAGGGCCAACCTGGCGGGGGTCGTCGTCGCCCGGGGCCGTCAGCGGCCAGCAAGCGCCGCTCCCATCGGACACGGTCCCGCTGCCCGGGCAGGCGCCGCTGTCGGCACGAGGCCGCGGTCCTCGGCGGCGCTGAAGGTCGCGAGGAATCGCTCGCGCAGCCGCTCCATCGGCCAGGCGGCTGCGTCGGCGGCGGGGCGCATCCCCGGGCTCCAGCCCCAGTCGGCGATCGCGTCGAGCACGGCGGAATCGCGCGCAAGCACGTGGATCGGGACATCGAACGAAGACGTATCGCCGGTCACGACCCAGGCGGGCTGGTGGTCGCCGAGCACGACGAGCAGCGCGTCGTCGTCGCCGAAGGCGCGCAGGTACGACTTCAGCGTGCGCAGCACGTAGTCGATCGAACGCAGGTACTGGGCGCGGATGCGTTCGCGATCGCGCCAGACGACTTCGGGCGGATCGCCGGACAGCGCGTGCTCGTCGAAGACGGAGCCGTCGCCGATCGCGTCCCACGGCAGCAGCGGCGGAATCGGCGTCCACGGCGCATGGCTGGAGATCAGCGCGACGCTCGCCATGATCGGCGGCCGGTCGCAGCGATCCAGTTCGAGGCGACGCAGCGCCGACAGCGTGAACTGGTCGGGCATCGTCACCCAGTTGAACGGCTTTCCGGCGTACCCGAGATCGCCGGCCGAGTAGATCCGGTCGAAACCGTAGAACCGCCCTTCCGGCCAGGGCTTCTCGATCGCCGGCATGACGGCCAGCGTGCGCCACCCCGCCCGTCCGAAATCGCCGACCAGCGTCTGCCGGTCGCTGAGCATCAGGTTCGCGTGACGCCGCTGGTTGTCGATCTTCAGGCCGGCGAGCAGCGTCGCATGCGCGAGCCAGCTCTGTCCGCCCTGGATCGGCGACGTCAGCCAGCCGCTGCGCGCAGCGAAGCCCGCGGCCTCGGCAGCCCGTTCGAAATCGGCGAGCAGCCGATTCACGGTCGGCGCGTAGATCGGCAGCTCGAGCGTGCTTCGGCCATACGACTCGACGAAGACGAACAGCACGTCGAGGTTCGCGAGACGCGCGAGCAGTCGATCCGAAGGCAGGTGCAGGAATGGATCGTCGGCGAGCTCGGCGCGGAACCGGGCTTGGTCGCTCAGGCCGAGTCCGAGCGATCGCAGTTGATACCAGGCCGATCGACTCGAGTCGGCCGTCGTGACCGCAGGCACGAGTCCGGCGTCGGCGCCGAGATGCGCGCCCCCGGCCAGGGCCGCCACGACGGCTGCGACTCGCGTGCGACGCAGACGCAATGCTTCGGGCGGCCGCAGTGCACCGACCGCCCACCAGACCGCCGCCGTCAGGCCCGACCAGCCCAGCAGCACCAGCACGACGAGTGCGACCGCGCCGGACAGGCCGATCGCCCCCGACAGCAGCTCGAAGCTGGCTGCGGCCAGATGCATGTCCAGCAGCAGATTGAACGACCGGCCGAGGCTCGCGTGCGCGATGAGGTCGGCGCAGCGGCTCAGGACGAACAGCGCGAGTCCGGCGGCCACGCCAACGCGCAAGGACCGCCAGTGCCGCGCCGGCCAGACGAAAGACAGCAGCAGAAGCAGCGGCAGCTCGACCGGCAGGCGCAGCAGCGCCGCCGGCCCGAGCGCGCCCGGATGATCGGGTATGACGAGAACGATGTGCAGGACGAGCAGCGCCGGAAGCCAGCGCCAGCGGTGGCGGGCGTCGGCGGTTCCGTCCTGCAGCCGGCGATGCGGGGTCGCTTTCATCGCTCCTGATCGGTCTGTGCCATGCAAAGTCGCATGGCAGCCCGATCATGCTCCGGGAAGCCCCTCCCCCGCTACTGCACCGA
>JAAZBL010000402.1 GCA_012513825.1 Limnobacter sp.
AGGAATTCCGAGAACGAAGGCCCGTCCTGGTCGACGGCCTTAGGCTGGCCGCCCTTGGCATCCGCCGCAGGCGCTGCCGGCGCGCGCGCCGCGTCTTCGGTGTCGTTCTCGAGGTTCCACAACAGGTTCGTCGCCGAGTCGGCGTTCGACAGCGCGTCTTCGCGGCTGATCAGGCCGTCGCGCACCATCCGCGCGAGTTCCTGGTCGAAGCTGCGCGAGCCGGGCGCCATGCTTTTCTCGATCGCTTCCTTGATGTCGGTCAGCCGACCTTGCTCGATCAGTTCGGCCACGTGGCGCGTGTTCAGCAGGATCTCGACGGCCGGGATCCGGCTCTCGTCGCGGCTGCGGATCAGGCGCTGCGAGATGACCGCCTTCAGCGTCGTGGACAGGTCCGACAGCAGGACGTTGCGGTTCTCGGGCGTGTAGAAGCTGACGATCCGGTTCAGCGCATTGTTCGCATTGTTCGCGTGCAGCGTGGCCAGCACCAGATGGCCCGACTGCGCGTAGGCGATCGCCGCCGACATCGTGGTCGTGTCGCGGATCTCCCCGATCAGGATGCAGTCGGGCGCCTGGCGCATCGCATTGCGCAGCGCGATCTCCAGCGATTCGGTATCGGTGCCGATCTGGCGCTGGTTGACGATCGAGCGCTTGCTGCGAAAGATGAATTCGATCGGGTCTTCGAGCGTCAGGATGTGGCCCGACTTCTCCTCGTTGCGCCGGTCGAGCATCGCGGCCAGCGTCGTCGACTTGCCCGATCCGGTCGCGCCGACGACCAGGACCAACCCGCGCTTTTCCATGACCAGCTCGCCGAGCACCGGCGGCAGGTGCAGCGATTCGAGCGCCGGAATCGTGGCCGGTATCAGGCGGATCACGGCCGCCGGCGTGCCGCGCTGGCGAAACACGTTGATCCGGAAGCTGCCGACGTCTTCGAGGCCGTAGCCGAGGTTCAGCTCGTTGCGGTTCTCGAACTCGGTCCAGTTCCTGTCGTCGACGATCTCGCGCAGCAGCGCGGCGATCGCGCGTGCGTCGAGGCGCTGCGAATTGACCTGCACGGTCACGCCGCTGATCTTGAGCTGCACCGGGGAGCCGGGCGACAGGAACAGGTCCGAGGCCTTCTTTTCGGCCATCAGCCGCAGCAGTCGCTCCATCATCGCCATCGGTGCTCGTCCTCCGATCCTCGCCGCCGGCTCAGTCGCCGCGCAGCAGTTCGTTGATCCCGGTCTTTGCCCGCGTGCGGGCGTCGACCCGCTTGACGATGACCGCGCAGTACAGGTTGACCTTGCCGTCGGCCGACGGCAGCGTACCCGGCACCACGACCGAGCCCGACGGGACGCGCCCGTACAGCACCTCGCCGCTCTGCCGGTCGTAGATCTTCGTGCTCTGGCCGATGAACACGCCCATCGACAGCACCGAGTTCTCCTCGACGATCACGCCCTCGACGACCTCCGAGCGGGCGCCGATGAAGCAGTTGTCCTCGATGATCGTGGGATTGGCCTGCAGCGGTTCGAGCACGCCCCCGATGCCGACTCCGCCGGACAGGTGGACGTTCTTGCCGATCTGGGCGCAGGACCCGACGGTGGCCCAGGTATCGACCATCGTGCCTTCGTCGACATAGGCGCCGATGTTCACGTAGGACGGCATCAATACGACGTTGCGGGCGATGTACGCGCCGCGGCGGGCGACGGCCGGCGGAACGACGCGGAATCCGCCGTCGGCGAAGCGCGCGGCGTCCCATCCTTCGAACTTGGTCGGCACCTTGTCGTAGTAGTCGAGCCCGCCCGAGCGGATCGGCACGTTGTCGGCCAGGCGAAACGACAGCAGCACCGCCTTCTTGATCCACTGGTGCACGGTCCACTGGCCGTCCAGCTTCTCGGCGACGCGCAGGGCGCCGCTGTCGAGTTGCGCAATGATCTGCGCGACGGCGTCGCGCACCTCGGAGGGCGCCGTCGTCGGCGACAGTTCGGCACGGGCGTCCCACGCCTGCTCGATGATGGTTCGGATCGGGTTCATCTGGGTGCTCGGTTCGGTGCGGCGCTCGCGGCGCCATGGGCTCAGCCGGAAGCGAAGTTCCGGATGCGTTCGGCGGCCTCGATGCAGCGCTCGAGCGGCTCGACCAGGGCCAGGCGCACGAAACCGGCGCCCGGATTGCGGCCTTCGTGCTCGCGGGCGAGGAACGAGCCCGGCAGGCTCAGCACATTGTATTGACGCAGCAGTTCGCGACAGAACGCCTGGTCGTCGCCGCCGGGGACACCGGCCCACAGGTAGAAGCCCGCCTCCGGCCGGGACGTGCTCAGCACCGATGCGATCACCGGGGTCACTGCGTCGAACTTCTCGCGGTACATGCGCCGGTTCTCGCGCACGTGCGCCTCGTCGCTCCAGGCAGCCACGGATGCGGCCTGATAGGTCGGGCTCATCGCGCTGCCGTGATAGGTCCGGTACAGCAGGAAGCGCTCGAGCAGGGCCGCATCGCCGGCGACGAAGCCCGAGCGCATGCCGGGCACGTTCGAGCGCTTGGACAGGCTGGAGAACACGACGAGCCGCTCGAAGCCGCTGCGCCCGAGCCGCTGCGCGGCCTGCAGCGCCCCCATCGGCGGAGCCGATTCGTCGTGGTAGATCTCCGAGTAGCACTCGTCGGAGGCGATCGTGAAGCCGTGGCGATCGGAAAGCTCGAACAGCCGCCGCCATTCGTCGAGCGGGATCACGCTGCCGGTCGGATTGCCGGGCGAACAGACGTAGAGCAGCCGCGTACGCGACCACACTTCGTCCGGCACCGCGTCCCAGTCGCAGCGGAAATCGTTCGCTGCCGCCTGCTCGACGAACCAGGGCCGCGCCCCGGCCAGCAGCGCCGCGCCTTCGTAGATCTGATAGAACGGGTTCGGGCAGACGACCCAGCCGCCGTCGCCCGGGTCGATCGTCGCCTGCGCGAACGCGAACAGTGCCTCGCGCGAACCGTTGACCGGCAGCACCTGCGTCTTCGCGTCGATCGCCGACAGCCCGTAGCGGCGCCGGAGCCAGTCGGCGATCGCGGCGCGCAGCGGCTCGACGCCCGCGGTCGGCGGGTAGCTGGACAGGCCGTCCAGCGATGAAACGACCGCATCGCGGATCAGCGCCGGCGTCTGGTGGCGCGGCTCGCCGATCGACAGGTTCAGCGGTCGATGTACGGGTGAGGCTTCGACGCCGGCGAGCAGGCGCCGCAGGCGCTCGAACGGATATGGTTGCAGGCGATCCAGGATCGGATTCAAAAGCGCCCCTAACTCGTTGAAAGGGTTATGTATTCAGTTGTAACTTAAAGTGTCGCTTTAAACAAAGGACATTAACGTCAACGGCTAGCCGCGCGTGCTTCGCTCCGACGGAAACGGGTCCAGCTCGACCCGCGGTGCCGGCTTCCAGCCGCTCTTGCGGTGCTCGGCAACCACCGTGGTGAAGATGCCGCCGCGCACGTACCACTTGGCGGTGATTCGCATGAACCGGGGAGCCGTGGCCGCGACCATCTCGTCGAGCAGGCGATTCGTGACCGCTTCATGGAAGACGCCCTGATCGCGATACGACCACATGTACAGCTTCAGCGCCTTCAGTTCGAGATTGCGGCGATCCGGGATGTAGTCGATGACGATCGTCGCGAAGTCGGGCTGTCCGGTCAGCGGACACAGGCAGGTGAACTCGGGGACCTCGATATGGATCAGGTAGTCGCGCTCGGGCGCCGGGTTGGCGAAGGATTCGAGCGTGCTGGACGGCTTCGATGGCATGGGGTCGGGCGGGCTGGGCCTTGCCTGGCGAGCGTTCCGGCGGGCTGCCGGAGACCCGGCCGGAAGGCGGGGGGCGGGTGCTATTATACGGAGCGTCAAAAAGCCGCTCCGAGCGGCTTTCGCGTTTTCGCGCGACCCGTTGCCGCCCGCGCGAGCCGAGTGTCCAAGCCGGCCGCCGGTGCCGGCCGCGCCGGCGCAGCGCGGCCCCGGGCCAGGCACGGGTTGCCCACCGTTCGTCGCAGGACCGTCGCGTGCGCCTGAAACAGATCAAACTCGCCGGATTCAAATCCTTCGTCGATCCGACCGCATTCGACGTGCCGAGCCAGCTGGTCGGTGTCGTCGGACCGAACGGCTGCGGCAAATCGAACATCATGGACGCCGTCCGCTGGGTGCTCGGCGAGTCGCGCGCCTCGGAGCTGCGCGGCGAGTCGATGCAGGACGTGATCTTCAACGGGTCGGCCGAGCGCAAGCCGGCGGTGCGTGCCTCGGTCGAGCTCGTCTTCGACAATGCGCTGGGGCGGATCGGCGGCAGCTGGGGCCAGTACGCCGAGATCTCGGTCAAGCGCGTGCTGACCCGCGACGGGCAGTCCAGCTACTTCATCAACAACCAGTCGGTGCGCCGTCGCGACGTCCACGACATGTTCCTGGGCACCGGGCTCGGACCGCGCGCCTACGCGATCATCGGCCAGGGGATGATCTCGCGGATCATCGAGGCGCGTCCCGAAGAAGTGCGCGTGTTCCTCGAGGAGGCCGCCGGCGTCTCCAGGTACAAGGAACGGCGCCGCGAGACCGCCAACCGGCTCGCCGACACGCGCGAGAACCTGGTGCGCGTCGAGGACATCCAGCGCGAACTGGGTGGACAGATCGAGCGGCTCGAGCGCCAGGCCGAGATCGCGCGCAGGTTCCGCGAGCTCGAAGCCGAGCGCGAGCGACGCCAGAAGCTGTTGTGGCTGCTGCGTCGCGACGAGGCCGAGTCGGAGCGCCAGCGACTGGCCGCGCAGGCTGCCGAGGCCCAGGCGCAGCTCGAAGCGCGCGTGGCCGAGCAGCGGGCGATCGAGGCCGAGATCGAAGGCATTCGCGAGTCGCACTACGCGGCCGGCGACGCCGTGCACGCCGCGCAGGGCGCCTACTACGAAGCCAACGCCGCCGTCAGCCGGATCGAAGGCGAGATCCGGCTCGTCTCGCAGACGCAGGGGCAATTGCGCGAGCGGCTCGACAGCGTGCAGTCGCAGGCGCAGCGCGCGCAGCTGCAGCAGGACCAGGCGCGTGCCGATCTCGAGAGCACGCGTACGCAGCTCGACGAAGCGCGCCGACGCGCCGAGGAGCTGTCGGCGATCGCCGCTGCCGCGGCCGACGAGTTCCCGCTGATCGAGACCAGCGCGCAGCAGGCGCGCGAGCGCGCCGACGAGGCGCGTGCGCTGGCGACCCGGACCCGGCAGGCGATCGAGCTGTCGTCGGTGCACACGCGGCGCGCCGGCGAGGCGCTGGCCAATGCGCGCCGGCGCCGCGACCGCCTGCACGACGAGGCGGGCGCGCTGCAGGATTTCGCGCCCGAGGAGCTCGAGGCCGTGATCGAGGCGCTGGCGGCCGCCGAGCATGCCGACCAGCTCACCGCCGACGAACTGGCCGAGACCGAAGCGGCCTGGACCGCGCTCGACGCGCAGCGCGGGCCGGCCCGCGAGGCCCAGCGCGAGGCCGAATCGAGACTGGCACGGATCGAGGCGCGGATCGCCGCGCTGCGCCAGCTGCAGGAGCGGGTCGAAAGCCAGGCCAAGGTGCAGCCCTGGCTGGCGCGCCACGGACTCGAAGGGCTGTCGCGGCTGTGGCAGAAGCTGCGTATCGAGGCGGGTTGGGAGACGGCGATCGAATCGGTGCTGCGCGAGCGCGTCAATGCGCTCGAGGTCGGGCGGCTGGAGACCGTCGCGCAGCTCGTTGCCGAGGCGCCGCCGTCGAAGGTCGGTTTCTTCGCGACCGCGACCGCGCCGGCGGTCGCTGCCGTGCAGGGCAGCCTGCGGGCGCTGGCCAGCGTCGTGCACAGCGGCGACGCGGCCGTGCACGCGCTGCTGGCCGACTGGCTCGGCGGCCACTACGCCGTCGATACGCTCGACGAGGCGATCGCGATGCGCGACAGCCTGCCGCCGGGCGCCTGCTTCGTCGTGCCGCAGGGCCATGTCGTCGGCCGGCAATCGCTGCTGATGTACGCGGCCGACTCCGAGCAGGAAGGCATGCTCGCGCGCCGCCAGGAGCTCGACAACCTCGGTCGCGAGCTGCGCGCGCAGCAGATGCTGGTCGACGACGCGCGTTCGCATGCGTCGCGCACGGAATCGGGCGCGTCCGGGAAGCTGGCCGCACTGATGGCGCTGCGCGACCAGCACAAGCGGCAGGTCGAGCAGATGGCCTCGCTGCGGCTCGAGCGCCAGCGCCTCGAGCAGGCGCGCGAGCGCGTCGCGCAGAACCGCGAGCGGATCGAAACCGAGCTCGAGGAACTGGCCGCGCAGATCGACGGCTTCGAGGCCGAGATCGCCGCCGAGAACGAGAACTTCGAGCGGCTCGACCTCGAGCTGGCCGACCACCAGCAGCGCAGCGAGGACTTGCTGCGCGAGTTCGAGCAGGCCGACGCGGCGCTGGCGCGGCACCGCGAGGCCCTGCGCCAGCACGAGCGCGACGCGCAGGAGGCGGCGTTCGCCGTGCGATCGCTCGAAGCGTCGATCGAACGGCTCGAAGCGCTGCTCGAACAGGGGCGGGCGATGGCTGTCCAGGCCGTCGAAGAGCGCGAATCGCTGCTCGCGCGGCTCGAGGAGCTGTCCGACGCCGCCGCACGGCAGGCGCTGCAACAGGCGCTCGACACGCGCGCCGAGGCCGAGCAACGGCTGACCGAAGCGCGCCAGCGACTCGACGAGCTCACGCATACGCTGCGCGGTCGCGACGAGCAGCGGCTGCAGGTCGAGCGCGCGCAGCAGCCCTTGCGTGAGCGCGTCACCGAACTGCAACTGAAGGAGCAGGCGGCGCGGCTGAACCAGGAGCAGTTCGCGCAGCAACTGGCCGAAGCGCAGGTCGACGAGGCCGTCGAGCGGTCGCTGCGCGAGGACTTCGATCAGATGCCGCGGCCGTCGTGGCTGCAAGGCGAGGTCACGCGGCTCGGCAACGCGATCGATGCGCTGGGCGCGGTCAACCTCGCGGCGCTCGACGAACTCGCGCAGGCCAACGAGCGCAAGGGCTTCCTCGATGCACAGTCGGCCGACCTGAACGACGCGATCGCCACTCTCGAAGACGCGATCCGCCACATCGACCGCGAAACGCGCGAACTGCTGCAGGAGACCTACGACACGGTCAACCGGCATTTCGGCACGCTGTTCCCGCAGTTGTTCGGCGGCGGCGAGGCGAAGCTGATCCTGACCGGCGACGAAATCCTCGACGCCGGCATCCAGGTGATGGCGCAGCCGCCCGGCAAGCGCAACAGCTCGATCCATCTGCTGTCGGGCGGCGAGAAGGCGCTGACGGCGATCGCGCTCGTCTTCGCGATGTTCCAGCTCAACCCGGCGCCGTTCTGCCTGCTCGACGAGGTCGATGCGCCGCTGGACGACGCCAATACCGAACGCTACGTCGAGATGGTGCGTAGGATGTCCGACCAGACCCAGTTCCTGTTCATCACCCACAACAAGATCGCGATGGAGCTCGCCCAGCAACTGATCGGCGTCACGATGCAGGAGCGCGGCGTCTCGCGGATCGTCGCGGTCGACCTCGAGGCGGCGGCGCAGATGGCGGAGGCGGCCTGATGAGCAGTCTCACGATCAGCCTGCTGATCCTGGCGGTGGCGGCCGTGCTCGCCGTCGCGGCGGTCAACCTCGTGCAGGCGATGAACCGTCGCAAGCGGCTCGAGGCTGCACGGCCGAAACCGGTCGATAGCCAGGCCGACAGGCAGGTCGCGCAGGATCCCGGGCAGGCGGCTGCTCCCGACCCGGGCGCGGCGCTGCATTCGCCCGAATCGATCGGCGACGCCGCGGTCGCGGGTTCGCAGGACGGCGGCAACGAGCGCGCGGCCGCCGCCCGCAGCGGGGCGCGCGCTTCGATCCGCACGCGCCAGGAACCGCGCCTCGGCGACGTCGAGGCCGCCGGCCACGAACCGGAACCCGGCTTCGCGCCGGATGCAGCGGACGGTCTGCCGGCTGCGGCAGGCGCGCAGGCGTTCGGCGGCGAGCTTGCAGGATCGGCGGGCACTGGTCCCGAACGGGACGCGCGGGCTGCGGAGGCAGCAGCGCGTGCGCGGGCTGCGGCAGCAGCAGCGGGTGGCTTCGCAGCCGGCGCCGGCGCGCCGGCTGGCGCTGCGCCGGGCGCCGCGGCGGGGTCGGGCGTCGCAGCTGCGCCCACTGCCGCGGCATCGGGACCGGTGGCCGCGACTGCGCGGCAGGGCGGCGCCGGCGCAGCGGTCAGCGTCGAAGCGCGCAGCGCGCATCTGTCGCCGCTGTGCGACTGCATCGTCACGTTGAGGCTCGGGTCGCCGGTCGGTGGCGAGCGCCTGCTGGCACTCACGCAGGGCGTACGCCGCGCCGGCGCGAAACCGATCCTCGTCGAAGGCATCCCCGCCGGCGACCCGCACGACGAGAGCCTGCCGCTGAATCCGGCCAACGCGTACCGGGCGCTGCGCATCGGCGTGCTGATGGCCAACCGGCACGGCCCGCTCAATGCGATGGAGTACACGGAGTTCGTCTCCGCGGTCCAGGCGGTCGCCGATTCGTTGTCGGCGCTGGCCGACACGCCGGACATGGCCGAAGTGATCGCACGCGCGCGCGACCTCGACGCGACCTGCGCGCAACTCGATGCGCAGATCGGGCTGAACGTCGACTCGCCCGAGCCGCTCGGCCCGCCGCAGCTCGACGCGCTGGCCACCCGCGTCGGGCTCGTCGACCGCGGCGGGCACCGCCATGCGCGGCTCGGTCCGAACGGCGAGCTCGTGTTCACGATGTCGCTCGACGACTCGCCGCAGCGCCTCGGTTTCCTGCTCGACGTGCCGCGCACCGCGCGCTCGCTCGACGCCTGGTCGGCGATGGTGGACTGCGCACGGGAAGTCGCCGCCACGCTGTCGGGCAGGGTCGTCGACGACAACGGCCGGCCGATCTCGGACAGCGATCTGGCCACGATCGCTCGCCAGCTCTCGCAGCGCTACGAATCGCTCGAGGCAATCGGCTTGCCGGCCGGATCCCCGCTCGCGATGCGCGTCTTCAACTGATACGGCCCGAGCTTCGTTCGCCGCGATGCCCGCCAAGCACGAACCCGGCGATCCCGCCGCAGCGGCGGAAGTCGGTGCGCCCGCGGCAGCCGGCGCGACCGCGGCAGCCGGCGTCGCCTCCGGGGCGGCCGCGCCTGCAGAAGCCGGCCCAGCCTCCGACGCCGCCGCGCGGGTCGACGAGCTGCGCCGGCTGATCGAGCGCTACAACTTCGAGTACTACGTGCTCGACGCGCCGAGCGTGCCCGACGCCGAGTACGACCGGCTGTTCGCCGAGCTGCAGGCGCTCGAGCGCGATCATCCGGAACTGGCCTCGCCGGAGTCGCCGACGATGCGCGTCGGCGGCGCCGTGGCTGGCGGCTTCGCGACAGTGCGGCACAGCCGGCCGATGCTGTCGCTGAACAACGCATTCGACGACGACTCGGTGCGCGCCTTCGACCGGCGGGTTCGCGAGCTGCTGGACGCCGACGGGCTCGACGTGCGGGAATTGCGCTACAGCCTCGAGCTGAAGTACGACGGCCTGGCGATCAGCCTGCGCTACGAAGACGGCCGGCTCGTGCAGGGCGCCACGCGCGGCGACGGCGTCGTCGGCGAGGACGTGACCGCGAACGTCCGGACGATCCGCGCGATTCCGCTGCGGCTCAAGGGCATCGCGCCGAAGGTGCTCGAGGTGCGCGGCGAAGTGCTGATGTGGCGCGCCGATTTCCTCGCGCTGAATGCGCGCCAGCGCGAGGCCGGCGAGCGCGAGTTCGTCAACCCGCGCAATGCGGCCGCCGGCAGCCTGCGCCAGCTCGACCCGGCGCTGACCGCGCGCCGCCGCCTGCGATTCTTCGCATACGGCGTCGGCGAAGTCGTCGGAGTCCAGACGCCCGACTCGCATTCGGGCCTGCTCGACTGGCTTCGCGACGTCGGCCTGCCCGTGGGGCCGGAGCGCGGCTGCGCCGAAGACGCCGACGGCCTGCTGGCCTTCTACCGGCGCATGGCGCAGCGACGCGCCGAGCTGCCCTACGACATCGACGGCGTCGTCTACAAGGTCGACCGGCGCGACTGGCACGATCGGCTCGGCTACGTTTCGCGTGCGCCGCGCTTCGCGCTCGCGCACAAGTTTCCCGCCGAAGAGGCGGTCACCGAGCTGCTCGACATCGAGGTCCAGGTCGGGCGCACCGGCAAGCTGACGCCGGTCGCGCGGCTGCGACCGGTCTTCGTCGGCGGCGTGACCGTGACCAACGCGACGCTGCACAACGAAGACGAAATCGCGCGCAAGGACCTGATGATCGGCGATTCGGTCGTCGTGCGACGGGCCGGCGACGTGATTCCGGAGGTCGTGCGCGCCTTGCCTCGCGACCCGGCCGAGCTGGCCGCCGGCACCGGCCGCTACCGCCGCTTCACGATGCCGACGCGCTGCCCGGCCTGCGGCGCGCCGACCGCGCGCGAGGAGGGCGAGGCCGACCGGCGTTGCGTCGCCGCGCTCGCGTGTCCGGCCCAGCGGCGCCAGGCGCTCTGGCACTTCGCGCAGCGGCGCGCGATGGACATCGACGGCCTCGGGGACAAGCTGATCGCGCAGCTCGTCGACACCGGTCTCGTGCAGACGCCGGCCGACCTGTATCGGCTCGATGCCAGTACGCTGGCCGGGCTCGACCGGATGGGCGAGAAGTCGGCGGCGAACCTGGTGGCCGCGATCGACCGGTCGCGCGAGACGAGCTTCGCGCGCTTCCTGTTCGCGCTCGGCATCCGCCACGTCGGCGAGGAGGTCGCGCGGATCCTGGCCGACGCCTATCCCGATGCGAAGGCGCTCGAAAACGAGGACTGGGCGGCGCTGGCCGAACGCAAGGCGCGGATCCAGAAGGAGAACGCGCGCCGACGCCAGCGCGGCGAGCCGCTCGAGCCGGTGCCGCTCGAAGGCATCGGGCCCGAGATCGTCGACAGCATCAGCCGCTTCTTCGCGGCGCCGGGCAATCGCGCGGTCGTCGAGGCGCTGATCCAAGCCGGCGTGCACTGGCCGCAGCGTGCGACGGCTGCGGACGGTTCGAGGGCGGGCGACGGCAAGGGGACGGCCGGCTCGGCGAAAGGCGAGGACGGCGGCGCCCAGGCTCCCGGGTCGCCTGCTCGCGCAGGCGGCGAGCCGGGCAGCACCGCACTCGCCGGGCGCACCTTCGTGATCACCGGGACGCTGCCGAAGCTGACGCGCGAGCAGGCCGAAGATTTCGTGCGCCGGCACGGCGGCAAGGTGACCGGATCGGTCTCGCGCAAGACCGACTACGTCGTCGCGGGCGAGGCGGCCGGCAGCAAGCTGGCCAAGGCGCTCGAACTCGGAATCGAAGTCATCGACGAGGCGCAGCTTCGCGCGATGGCCGGCGAGGAGTGAAGCAGACCGCGATTCGCAGCCGCACGCGGATCGCCCCGGACAGACATCGAACGCAAGAAGGAGCCGGACAGGCAATGCTCGGAATCATCGGCGGTACGGGGTTGGCGAAGCTGGCCGATCTCGAAGTCACCCGGCGCGAGATCGCCCGCACGCCCTGGGGCGATCCCTCGTGCGCGCTGACCTTCGGCCGCCTCGACGGCAGGCCGGTGGTCTTTCTCGCGCGCCACGGCTACGGCCATACGATCGCGCCGCACGACATCAACTACCGTGCGAACCTGTGGGCGCTGCGCGATGCCGGCGTCGCCGGCGTCGTCTCGGTGGCGACCGTCGGCGGCATCGGCGAAAGATGCGTGCCGGGAGCGATCGTCGTCGCCGACCAGATCATCGACTACACGCACGGCCGCCAGGGCACCTATTTCGAGGGCCCCGACCAGCCGGTCACGCACATCGACTTCACCGAACCCTACGACCCGGACCTGCGCCAACGATTGCTTCGCGCCGCGCAGCGCGCGGGCGAGACGCTGATCGACGGCGGCGTCTACGGCTGCACGCAGGGCCCGCGCCTGGAAACCGCCGCCGAGATCCGTCGCCTGCAACGCGACGGATGCGACCTCGTCGGCATGACCGGCATGCCCGAAGCGGCGCTCGCCCGCGAGCTGGATCTGCCCTACGCCGTGTTGTGCGTCGTGGCCAACCATGCGGCCGGCATCGGCGACAGCGCGCAGCGCATTTCGCTCGACGCGATGGGCGAGGTGCTGTCAGCCGCGATGGGGCGCGTGCGCGTGATCCTGTCCGAGGCAGCGCGCGAGGCCGAGTCGATGCCCGGCGATCCGTCGCCGCCGGTCTGATCGCGCGCTCCAGCCCAGGGCTGCGGAGGCCCGAAGCCGATCGCTGCCTCATGGTTCCAAGGTTCCAAGCAGTCCAGTCGACAACGATCCCGGCTCAGGCGCGTCGCCTTTGCTCGCCCTCCTCAGGCCCGTAGCGCCGCCAGCAGATCCGTCTCGAACCGCAACTGCGTCCGCGGATTGTGCAGCGCCTTGCCCTCGATCAGGAACACGTCCTCGACGCGCTCGCCCAGCGTCGTGATGCGCGCGGTCTCGAGGTCGATGCCGTGTCGCGCGAGCACCAGCGCGATCGCATAGAGCAGGCCGGTGCGATCGTTGGCCACGATCGACAGCAGGTAACGCTGGCCGCCTTCGTCGGGTCGCAGGTCCACCGAGGGCTCGATCGGGAAGTGGCGCGAGCGTCGCGAGACGCGCCCGCGCACCGGCGGCGCGAGCTCGGTACGGGCGGTCAGCCGTTGCGTCAGCTCGGATTCCACCATCGGCAGGATGTTGCGATAGTGCTCGACCTGGCCCAGCGGGTCGACGACGACGAAGCTGTCGAGCGCACGCCCGTCGTCGGTCGTGTGGATCTTCGCGTCGAGCACCGACAGGTTGCGGCTGTCGAAGTATCCGCAGATCCGTGCGAACAGGTCGGGCTGGTCGCGCAGCCAGACGGCCACCTGGAAACCGTCGCCCAGCGGCGACATCCGCGTGCGCACGATCGGTTCGCCGTTGCCCTTGCCGGCGAACACGCGCGTGTGCCAGGCAATGTCCTGCGGGTCGTTTCGCAGGAAATAGGCCGGACCGAGCTGCTTCCAGAACGCCGTATAGCCTTCCGGCGATACGGTGAGCAGGTTCAGCAGGCGCACCGCCTCGGCCCGGCGCGCGTCGAGCCGGTGTTCGCGCGTCGGCGTCTCGCCGTCGAGCGTGCGCTTGGCGGCTTCGTACAGATCCTGCAGCAGCTTCGCCTTCCAGCCGTTCCAGACCTTCGGGCTGGTGCCGCGGATGTCGGCAACGGTCAGCAGGTACAGCGCGATCAGCCGTTCCTCGGTGCCGACCAGCCTGGCGAAGCGCTCGATCACCGCGGGGTCGCCGAGATCCTGCTTCTGTGCCACGGTCGACATCGTCAGGTGGTGCTCGACGAGAAAGACGACGAAGTCGGTGTCGGCTGCGTCGAGCCCATGCTGGCGACAGAAGCGGTAGGCGTCGAGACGCCCGAGCTTCGAGTGGTCGCCGCCGCGGCCCTTCGCGATGTCGTGGAACAGTGCGGCGATCGTCAGCCGCCAGGGTCGTTCGAGCGTGGCCAGCAGCTCGCTGCACAGCGGATATTCGTGCGCGTGCTCGGCCATCGCGAAGCGGCGCAGGTTGCGCACGACCATCAGGATGTGCTGGTCCACCGTGTAGACGTGGAACAGGTCATGCTGCATGCGGCCGACGATGCGGCCGAAGGCCGGCAGGTAGCGTCCGAGCACCGACCACTGGTTCATTCGACGCAGTTCGTGGGTCACGCCGCGCGGCGCCTGCAGCAGTTCCAGGAAAAGGGTGCGGTTGGCCGGGTCGCGCCGGAAGCGCGCGTCGATCCGCGTGCGCGCGTGCCACAGCGCGCGCAGCGTGCGCGTGGCCATGCCGTTCAGCTCCGGATGCTGCTGCATCGTGCGGAACGCGCGCAGGATCGCCGACGGATCGCGTTCGAACAGCGTCGGATCGGCCAGTTCGAGCAGCCCCTGGCGATCGAGGAATTCGTCGTCGATCGGCGTCGGCGCACCGCCCGGCGCCGGGAACAGCGCCGCCTTCAGGTTCTGCAGCAGGATCGTGTTGAGCTGCGTGACGGTCTTCGCCGACCGGTAGTAGCGCTGCATCAGCTCTTCGGACGAACGCCGTGGGCTGCCGCGATCCAGGCCCATCGCCTCGGCGGTCCGCGCCTGCAGGTCGAAGACGAGGCGATCCTCGCGCCGTCCGGCCAGGATGTGCAGCCAGGCGCGGATCCGCGCGATGCGCCGCTCGTTCCCGCGAAGCTGCGCCGCTTCGCTGGCGGTGATCAGCCCGCGCGCGTGCAGTTCGCCCCAGTTGTGGCCGAAGCCGGCCGCGCGTGCGATCCAGCCGATGACCTGCAGGTCGCGCAGGCCGCCGGGGCTTTCCTTCGTGTTCGGCTCCAGCGCGTACGGCGTGTCGTCGTGCTTGGCGTGCCGCTGGCGCATCTCGAGCAGCTTGGCCGAGAAGAACGCATCGGCGCGCAACGCCGCCGAATAGCGGTGCGCCAGCTCGTCGACGCGCGTGCGGCTGCCGGCCAGGTAGCGCCGTTCGAGCAGGCTCGTGAGCACGGTCACGTCGCTCGCCGACTCGCGCAGGCATTCCTCGGTCGTGCGCACGCTATGCCCGATCTCCAGGCCGATGTCCCAGCACGCGCCGACGAAGCGTTCGATGCAGGCGACCGCCTCGCCGGTGGGCGACACCGGCGCCAGGATCAGCAGGTCGACGTCGGAATGCGGGTACAGCAGCCCCCGGCCGTAACCGCCGACGGCCACCAGCGCGTACTGGCGCGGCGGCGCGATCCCGGTCCACAGCGCTTGCAGCGTGCGGTCGGCCAGCGCGGCGAGGCCGCGCAGCAGCGCGTCGGGATCCTGCGAGACGCGAAACGCGTCGATCAGCGCGCTTCGTTCGCTGCGCCAGTCCGCCCGCAAGGCGTCGATGGCGACCGGCCGGACGTCGCTGGCCAGGCTGGCTGTGCTCGGCGCAGCGTTCATGGGTGGCGCATCGAATCGATTCGCGGGCAGCGCGCGTTCAGGCGACTTTCGGCAGCTCCGCCGGCCGCTCGGGCGCACCGGCCGACACGGTCAGCACCTCGTGCCCGCTGTCGGTGACCAGCACCGTGTGTTCCCACTGCGCCGACAGGCTGTGGTCCTTGGTGACGATCGCCCAGCCGTCGGCCATTTCCCTGATCTCGCGGCGACCGGCGTTCAGCATCGGCTCGACGGTGAAGATCATGCCCGGTTGCATGACCGGCCCGGTGCCGGGACGGCCGTAGTGCAGGACCTGCGGATCCTCGTGGAACTGCCGTCCGATGCCGTGGCCGCAGAATTCGCGCACCACCGAGCAGCCCATGCTCTCGGCGTAGCGCTGGATCGCATGTCCGATGTCGCCGAGCGAGCCGCCGGGGCGCACCTGCTCGATGCCGAGCCACATGCACTCCCAGGTCACCTGGATCAGCCGGCGCGCGGCGATCGAAGCGTCGCCGACGACGAACATCCGGCTCGTGTCGCCGTGAAAGCCGTCCTTGATGACGGTGACGTCGATGTTCAGGATGTCGCCGTTCTTCAGGACCTTGTCGCCCGGGATGCCGTGGCAGACCTGGTGGTTGACCGAGGTGCAGATCGACTTCGGAAACGGCTTGTAGCCGGGCGGGGCGTAGTTCAGCGGCGCCGGGATCGTGCCCTGCACGTTCACCATGTAGTCGTGGCAGAGCCGGTCGAGTTCGCCGGTGGTCACGCCCGGTTTCACGAAGGGCGTGATGTAGTCGAGAACCTCGCTTGCCAGCCGGCAGGCCACCCGCATGGCCTCGATTTCGGAGGCGGACTTGATGTTGATCGTCATGCTAGAATTATAGGCTTGGCTGGCGCAGGTCGGCCAAAATCGCGCGCGCCGCACCTGATGGGTGTCGCGGCCGGGTCGTCGAAGCCATGCACGCAAAGTGCAGCACGGAAGCCGCCAGGGTTTCCGGTCTCGCCGGCAGGGTCCCGCGACCGAGCGGCGTGTCGGTCCCAACCCTCAGTCGGAGTCTGTCATGTCCGTCACCATGCGGCAAATGCTCGAGGCCGGAGTCCATTTCGGCCACCAGACGCGGTTCTGGAATCCGCGGATGGCCCCGTACATCTACGGCCACCGCAATCGCATCCATATCTTCAACCTCGAGAAGACCCTGGTCATGTACCAGGATGCGATGAAGTACCTGCGCCAGCTCGCCGCCAACCGCGGCACCGTGCTGTTCGTCGGCACCAAGCGCTCGGCGCGCGAGACCATCGCCGAGGAAGCCGCGCGCGCCGGGATGCCCTACGTCGACCAGCGCTGGCTCGGCGGCATGCTGACGAACTTCAAGACCGTCAAGACCTCGATCAAGCGCCTGAAGGACATGGAAGCCACGATCGCCGACGGCGGCGTCGAGAAGATGTCCAAGAAGGAAGGCCTGCTGTTCCAGCGCGAACTCGACAAGCTGAACCGCAGCCTCGGCGGCATCAAGGACATGGGCGGGTTGCCCGACGCGCTGTTCGTCGTCGACGTCGGCTACCACAAGATCGCCGTGACCGAAGCGCAGAAGCTCGGCATTCCGATCGTCGCCGTCGTCGATTCGAATCATTCGCCCGAGGGCATCGATCACGTGATCCCCGGCAACGACGACTCCGGCCGTGCGATCAAGCTGTACGCGCGCGGCGCGGCCGATGCGATCCTCGAAGGGCGCACGGCTTCGCTGCAGGAGATCGTGAAGACCGCTTCCGAAGACGACGAGGAATTCGTCGAGATCGAAGCGGACGAAGACGAAGAGGCCTGACCCGGCCACAGCCCTGCGCCCGGCCGCTCGCGACCCGATCGCGTACCGGCGTGCGTTGCTGAGGGGCTGTCCGGGACAGCCCCTTTTCTTTCCCGACGTTCGCTGGCCGCAGGCGGCCCGCGCAACGAGGACCGAACAATCGACAGACAGACACGGAGTCCAGCAATGGCCGAAATCACAGCAGCCATGGTCAAGGAACTGCGCGAGAAGACCGACGCGCCGATGATGGAGTGCAAGAAGGCGCTCACCGAAGCCGGCGGCGACATGGCGCGCGCCGAGGAAATCCTGCGCGTCAAGCTCGGCAACAAGGCCAGCAAGGCCGCCTCGCGCGTGACCGCCGAGGGCGTGGTCGGCATCCACCTGACCGACGACGGGCGCAGCGGCGCGATCGTCGAACTGAACTGCGAGACCGACTTCGTCGCCAAGAACGACGACTTCCTGAAGCTCGCGGCCGACCTGGCGCGGCTCGTCGTCGAGCGCTCGCCGGCCGACGTCGACGCGCTGTCGGCACTGCCGCTGGGCGACACGACGGTCGACGAATACCGCAAGGCGCTGATCGGGCG
>JAAZBL010000052.1 GCA_012513825.1 Limnobacter sp.
ACGCCGACATCGACCGGCTGCACCGCGGCGGTCACGACATCGTCAAGGTCCACGCGGCCTTCCGTGCCGCGGTCGCGCACCGCGGCCAGCCGACGGTGATCCTGGCCAAGACGATGAAGGGCTACGGCATGGGCAGCGCCGGCCAGGGGCGGATGACGACGCACCAGCAGAAGAAGCTCGACCCCGACGCGGTGCTCGCCTACCGCGATCGTTTCGCGCTGCCGCTCGACGACGAGCAGGCCTTGGCGCTCGCCTTCTACAAGCCCGACGACGACAGCGACGAGATGCGCTACCTGCACCGGCGTCGTGCGAGCCTCGGCGGTTACCTGCCCGCGCGGCGCAGCGACTGCGAGCCGGTGCCGGTGCCGCCGATCGAGCGTTACGCGAACTTCGCGCTTGCCGCCGGCGGCAAGGAGATGTCGACGACGATGGCCTTCGTGCGGATGCTCGGGCAACTGCTGAAGGATCCGGTGCTCGGCCCGCGCATCGTGCCGATCGTCGCCGACGAGGCGCGCACCTTCGGCATGGCCAACCTGTTCCGCCAGGTCGGCATCTACTCGCCCGAAGGCCAGCGCTACGAACCCGAAGACGCCGGGTCGATGCTCTATTACCGAGAAGACGTCTGCGGCCAGATCCTCGAGGAAGGCATCACCGAGGCCGGCGCGCTGTCGTCGTGGACCGCGGCCGCCACCTCGTACTCGACGCACGGGCTGGCAATGCTGCCGTTCTACATCTACTACTCGATGTTCGGCTTCCAGCGCGTCGGCGACCTGATCTGGGCCGCTGCAGACCAGCGTCCGCGCGGTTTCCTGGTCGGCGCGACCTCGGGCCGCACGACGCTGGCCGGCGAAGGGCTGCAGCACCAGGACGGATCGAGCCACCTGCATGCGATGACGGTGCCGAACTGTCGCGCCTACGATCCCGCCTTCGCCGGCGAGCTGGCCGTGATCGTCGATGCCGGGATGCGCGAGATGCTCGTCGAGCAGCGCGACGTCTTCTATTACCTGACGGTCGGCAACGAGAACTACGCGCAACCGACGCTGGATGGATGGCGCGAGGACGCGCCGGTCGATGGCGCGACCCGCGAGGGAATCCTGCGCGGGCTTTATCGCGTTCGTGCGGCATCTGAAGGCGCTGCCTCGAAGGGATCCGGCGAGGGCTTGCGCGTGCAGTTGCTGGGCGCCGGCGCGATCCTGCGCGAGGCGCTCGGCGCGGCCGAGCTGTTGCACGAAGCTTTCGGCGTGCAGGCCGACGTCTGGAGCGTGACCAGCTTCTCCGAACTGGCGCGAGACGGCATGAGCGTCGAGCGCGCGCGGCGGGCGGAGCTGGCGCGGGGCGCGCAGTTGCCAGGCGCCGACACGAGCGCCGCGGCCTCCGCCTCCACGAGCTGGATCGAACGCACGCTCGGCAACACCAGCGGTCCGATCGTCGCCGCCACCGACTACGTGCGCCTGGTCGCCGAGAGCGTTCGCGCCTGGCTGCCGGCCGGCCGTCGCTACGTGACGCTGGGCACCGACGGCTTCGGCCGCAGCGACGCCCGCAAGGAGCTGCGCGCGTTCTTCGAAGTCGACGCGCGATCGATCGCATTCGCCGCGGTCACTGCGCTGTGCGAGGATGGCGCATTGCCCGCGCAGGCGGCCGCCGAGGCGGCGAGCCGCTGGGCGATCGACGTCGAGGCGCCCGATCCGTGGACCATCTGAAGCCGATCATCGAGTTCGCCGACATCGAGGCCGCCGCGGCCCGGATCGC
>JAAZBL010000403.1 GCA_012513825.1 Limnobacter sp.
AGGCCGGCGACGCGCTGGTCGCGCAACTGCAGGAGCACGTACGCGGCAAGCTCGCGCCCTACGAGTATCCGAAAGAGATCGAGTTCATCGACGAGCTGCCGATGACGACGACCGGCAAGGTGCAGCGTCGCGTGTTGCGGCTGCGCGAAGCGGAACGCGCCGCGCGAATCGGTGCCGGCGCGGCTGCCGGTGGCGAAAACAATCGCGATGCGCGCTGATCGGCGCGCATCGCCCGAGGCCGCGCACATTCGGCCGGAGCAGGCATGGACTCGCTGACCCAGGTCGTCCTCGGCGCCGCCGTCGGCACGGCCGTCATGCGTCGGCGCACGGCGGCCTGGAAGGCGGCGCTGTGGGGCGGCATCTGCGGCACGCTGCCCGACCTCGACGCGTTCATCGACCACGGCAACGCGGTGCTCAACATGACGCTGCACCGCGCCGAGTCGCACGCGTTGTTCTGGCTCACGCTCGTCTCGCCGGTGCTCGCCTTCGCGATCGCCGCGCTGAACCGCGAGCTCGACCGCTTCCGGCGCTGGTGGCTGGCCGTCTGGGCGGTGTTGATCACGCATCCGCTGCTCGACGCGATGACGATCTACGGCACGCAGCTCGCGCTGCCCTTCAGCGACTGGCCCTGGGGCGTCGGCAGCATCTTCATCATCGATCCGCTCTACACGCTGCCGCTGCTGTTCGGCCTGGGCACGACGCTGGCGATGCGCGGCCCGAATCGCTGGCGTGCCAATTCGATCGGCCTGCTGCTGTCGACCGCCTACCTGGCCGTCGGCGTGATCGCGCAGGCGGCCGTCGAAAACCAGGTGCGTAGCGCGCTCGCGGCCGCCGGCGACGAAAAGGCCGCGACGCTGCCGATCCTCGTTACGCCGACGCCGTTCAACACGCTGCTGTGGCGCATCGTCGTGATGCGCGCCGACAGCTACGACGAGGGCTTCGTATCGCTGCTCGACGGCGATCGCCCGCCGCGCTTCGAATCGCACGACCGCGGCAGCGAACTCTACGAACAATTGCGCGAGCTGCCGGCCGTCGCCCGGATGAGTCGCTTCACGCACGGCTTCTTCCGGATGAAGGAAGTCGACGGCCGGGTCGCGATCACCGACCTGCGCATGGGCCAGGAACCGTTCTACTCGTTCTCGTTCGTCGTCGCCGAGCGCAACGCGAACCCCGGGCTGCACGAGGTCGTGCCCTACAACATCGGCGGACGCGAGGGGCTGGACGTGGCCGCCACCTTGCGCTGGCTTGCGCGCCGCGCGCTCGGCGCCGACGAAGCGCCGCCACGACCCGATCGCTTAAACTCGACCGTCATCCCGCCAACTTCCGCAGGACACCGAACATGGCCGTCTACCGCCTGGGCGAGCGCGTCCCGAGCATCCACCCGACCGCCTGGGTCGCACCGTCTGCCGACCTGATCGGCCTCGTCGAGCTTGCCGAGAACTCGAGCGTCTGGTTCAACGCCGCATTGCGCGGCGACAACGAGCCGATCGTGCTCGGCGCCAACAGCAACATCCAGGAGGGCTCGGTGCTGCACACCGATCCGGGCTCGCCGCTGATCATCGGCCAGTGGGTCACCGTCGGCCACCAGGCGATGCTGCACGGCTGCACGATCGGCGACGGCTCGCTGATCGGCATGCAGGCGATCGTGCTCAACGGCGCGAAGATCGGCCGCGAATGCCTGATCGGCGCCGGCGCGCTGATCGGCGAAGGCAAGGAGATTCCCGACCGCAGCGTCGTGCTCGGTTCGCCAGGCCGCGTCGTCCGGCAGCTGACCGACGAGCAGGTCGCGCAGATCCGCGCCGGCGTGATGACCTACGTGGAGCGCGCGCGCTACTACCGCGAGCAGCTGAAACCGCTCTGAGCAAGCGATGCCTTCCGGCGGTTCAGCCCGTGGTCGTACCGGCCGGGGGCGTGGAGCGGCAGGCGCGAGCCAGCTCGGCCCCGCGCCTTTTCCCGCACGAACGAACTGCGCTGACATCGGGCACCGAGAGGGATAGAGAATGAGCGACCGCGTCAGACGATTCCTTCTGCACGGCGCCCCGGTGCGCGGCGAGATCGTCACGCTCGACGAGGCCTGGCGCGAAGTGGTGTCGCGCCACGAACTGCCGGCATCGGTGTGCGCCCGGCTCGGCGAGCTGTCGGCCGCCGCGCTGCTGCTGGCCGCGACGCTGAAGTTCGACGGCGCGCTGGTCATGCAGATCCAGGGCGACGGGCCGGTCGCCCTGTTCGTCGTCGAATGCCAGACCGACGGCCGCTACCGGGCCACGGTCAAGCTGCGCGAGGACGCCGGCGCGATCGCCGACCAGGCGTCGCTGCCGTCGCTGGTCGACGCGAGCGGACGCGGCCGCTTCGTCGTGACCCTCGATCCGCGCAGCGATGCGCCCGGCCGCCAGCCCTGGCAGGGCATCGTGCCGCTCGACGGCGACACGGTCGCCGAAGTGCTCGAACGCTACATGCTGCAATCCGAGCAACTGCCGACCCGGCTGTGGCTCGCCGCCGACGACCGGCGCGCGGTCGGCCTGCTCCTTCAGCGGATGCCCGACGAAGGCGGGCGCGAGCCGGCACTGCACGCCCGCGACGACGACGGCTGGGAGCGCCTGCAACATCTGGCCGAAACGATCACGCCCACGGAGCTGCTCGAGCTGCCGGCCGAGCAGATCCTGCATCGCCTGTTCTGGCAAGAATCGCTGCACGGCTTCGACAGCCGCGAATTCCGCTTCGCCTGCAACTGCTCGCGCGACAAGGTCGTCGGCATGCTGAAGCTGCTCGGCAGCGCCGAAGTCGACTCGATCCTGCGCGAGCGCGGCGGCGTCGAGGTGCGCTGCGACTTCTGCAACCAGCTATGGCAGCTCGACGCAGTCGACTGTGCGCTGGTCTTCGCCGACGGCGAGACGCCTCCGGGATCGGCCAGCTATCACTGAAGGCGCGCCGCCGCCGTGCGCAGCTCGCCGCTCGAACGAGGCAGCGCCGGCGCCTCGTTGATCTGCACGAAGATCTCGCCCGGCTTGACCATCCCGAGGTCGTAGCGGGCGCGTTCCTCGATTGCGCGGCTGCCGTCGCGCAGGTCGGCCACTTCGGCGGCCAGGGCCTCGTTGCGTGCCGACAGCTTGCCGTTGACGCTGCGCTGCTGCACGAGCTGGCGCTCCAGATCCCAGACGCGCAGCCAGCCGCCCTTGCCCAGCCACAACGGATACTGGATCAGGATCAGCATGGCCGACAGGATGACAAGCAGGATGCGCATCGGCGATCGGTTTCGACAGTACGGCAGCCGCGAAGGCTCTTGTGTCTCGGGTTGACGTTACCGGCCAG
>JAAZBL010000404.1 GCA_012513825.1 Limnobacter sp.
GTGTCCCGCTTCGAACCCAGGAGGCTCCGGCCCCCGCCCCGTATAATCGCGGATTGCCTTCCGCGCCTCCCGCCATGCCCGCCTACCTGACGCTTCCGGGACAGCCGGCGCTGTCCTCGTTTCGCCTCGCCCGCCTGCTCGAACGCCTTCGCGAGATCGACCCGCGCGTTGCTGGCGTCGATGCGAATCACGTCCATTTCGTGTGGGCCGAGGCCACGCTGACCGGCGACCAGCAGGCTCGGCTGCAGGCGCTGCTCGAAGCGCCTACCGATCCCGATCTGCCCGCGGTCCCGGCGCAGCGCGGCGGCGCTTTCGGCGGCAGCGAGTCGGCGATCCGCCACCTGCCCGCCGACGCCGGCCAGGCTGCAGGCCGGCAGGCGCCGGATGCCGCGGCGAAGACCGACCCGCGCGCACCGATGCTCTGGGTCGTGCCGCGCATCGGCACCGTCTCGCCATGGGCGAGCAAGGCGACCGACATCGTGCACAACTGCGGGATGTCGAACATTCACCGGATCGAGCGCGGAATCGTCTACACGCTGCACGCGCGCGGGGGCCTGATCGCCGGTCTCGTGGGCAAGCGCGATTTCGACGAGGCGGCGCTCGCGCAGATCGGGGCGCTGCTGCACGACCGGATGACCGAGTCGCTGCTGTTGTCGCCGCCGGATCCGGCGCTGATCTTCCGTTCGCTGCCGGGCAAGCCGATGCAGCGGATCGCCGTCGGTGCGCACGGCCGCGCGGCGCTCGAGGCGGCGAACCGCGATCTCGGCCTCGCGCTGTCGGACGACGAGATCGACTACCTGCTCGACGCGTTCCGCCAGGCCGGCCGCGACCCGAGCGACGTCGAGCTGATGATGTTCGCGCAGGCCAATTCCGAGCACTGCCGGCACAAGATCTTCAACGCGACCTGGACCGTCGACGGCACGCCGCAGCCCGATTCGCTGTTCGCGATGATCCGCAGCACCCACGCGGCGAATCCGCGCGGCACCATCGTTGCCTATTCGGACAACGCCGCCGTGCTCGAAGGCGGGCCGGTGCAGCGATTCCAGGCGCAGCCGGATACCGGCTATCGCGGCGAACGGCTGCTCGTGCACAGCCTGCTGAAAGTCGAGACGCACAACCATCCGACGGCGATCGCGCCGTTCCCGGGGGCGTCGACCGGGTCGGGCGGCGAGATCCGCGACGAGGGCGCGACCGGTCGCGGCTCGCGTCCGAAGTTCGGGCTGACCGGCTTCACCGTCTCGAACCTCGACCTGCCGCAGGCGCGCCAGCCCTGGGAGAATGCCGTCGACGTGACCTCGCCGCTGGGCGAACGCGACCCGGTCGCACCGGAGGCCACGGCGCCTTACGGCGTGCCGTCGCGGATCGCAACGCCGCTGCAGATCATGCTCGAAGGTCCGATCGGCGGCGCGGCCTTCAACAACGAGTTCGGCCGCCCGAACCTGGCCGGCTATTTCCGCAGCTACGAGCAGAACGTCGGCGGCGTTGTGCGCGGCTACCACAAGCCGATCATGATCGCCGGAGGCGTCGGCAGCATCGACGCGAGGCTGACCGGCAAGCTCGATCTGCCGCCCGGCACGCTGCTGGTCCAGCTCGGCGGACCCGGCATGCGGATCGGCCTGGGCGGCGGGGCGGCCTCGAGCATGGGCGCCGGGACCAACACGGCCGAGCTCGATTTCGACTCGGTCCAGCGCGGCAACCCGGAGATCCAGCGTCGTGCGCAGGAGGTGCTCGACCGCTGCCAGGCGCTCGGCAGCGACAACCCGATCCTGTCGATCCACGACGTCGGTGCCGGGGGGCTGTCGAACGCCTTTCCCGAAATCGTCTGGGGCGCCGGCCGTGCCGCACGCTTCGACCTCGCCCGCGTGCCGGTCGAGGAATCCGGGATGTCGCCGGCCGAGATCTGGTGCA
>JAAZBL010000405.1 GCA_012513825.1 Limnobacter sp.
CTCAGCGTCTTCGCATCGAGACCGTCGTAGACATCGCCGTCGAAGGCCAGCACCGCCTGCTTCGCCGGCCCCGGGCGCAGCGGCAGCGACCAATCGGCAAAACGGGCGAAGTTCAGGGCCGCCAGCTTGTCGCTGATCGACATCAGTTCGGCCAGCGCGGGCGGGTCGAGTTCGCGGACGCAGTCGACGAGTTGCCTGGATTCGTCGAGCCAGGCGGGCATCGTGTGCGTGCGCGTCTGTACAGGGGTTTCGTAGTCGAGGGTCTTGGCGGGCGAGAGGACGATCAGCATCGGGCAATGCTCGCATGAAAGCGGTGCTCGACACGAACGTCTGGCTCGACTGGCTCGTCTTCGACGATCCGTCGGCGCAGGAACTCGGCCGCGCGGCCGAAGCCGGGTCGCTGCTGCTGCCCGCCACGGTCGAGACGCGCGAGGAATGGCTCGACGTGATCGCGCGCCCGCGCTTCCGGCTCGACGACGCGGCGCGCGCGGTCGCCATCCGGCGCTTCGACCTTCATGCGTCGATCGTCGACATCGAAACGGTCGATCGCCGATCGGGTGCAGCCGGCGGCAGCGCGACCGTCGCGCCGGCCGCGTCGCTCGCCTGTCGCGACCCGGACGACCAGAAGTTCATCGAGCTCGCGCTGGCGACGTCGTCGCCGTTCCTCGTGACCCGCGACAGGGATCTGCTGCGACTGGCCCGCAGCGCGCGGAACCGACACGGATTGCGGATCCTCGCACCGGAAGCGGCCGACTGGCGCGACGCGCTGCTCAGAACACGCAGGTGATGCCGAGACTCGCGAAGTTCGCGTCGTTGCCGCGGCCTCCGGCCAGCCACAGCGCCAGGTTCGGCGCGAGCCTGTAGCGCAGGCCCAGTTGCCTGTCCGGCCCGGATCCCTCGGCACCGAACGACTCGACGGTCAGGTGAAACGCCCTGCCCACCGGCACGTCGAACCCGAAGCCCCAGGTTCCGAACGTTTCGCGACTGCCTGCGGAATGCAGCGAAGCGCGCCCGAGGTTCGCGATCGCGCGCAGGCCGGACCGGGTTTCCCAGTGCAGCAACAGCTCGAGCGTATGCAGGCGGCTCTCGCCGTTCCGCTCGCCGTGCTCTTCGGCGTAGCCGGCCTTCACCCCGGCCGACAGGCCCTGTTCCGAGCTCAGAGGCACCCACTTCAGTGCCACGCCGGCCACGTCGATCGCGTCGGCCGGCACCGTGCCCCGGTCGCGCATGCGCTGGAGCTGCAATTCCGCTTCCAGTCCGGCGACCAGCCCGTGGGCGAGCGCAGCGAACGGACCGCGGGCATCGTCGATGCGTTCGACACCGATGTCGAGCTTCGTTTCGCCGCGTTCGAGCACGCCGGCCTCGTCGATCGCCATCGGGCGATCGGCCAGGGCCTTGTCCGGTGCTGCCGACAGCAAGACGGACGCTGCCGCTGCGATGGCCAGCGCGGCTGTGCGCAATTCGTGCCTCCCGAACGAGGTTGCGGCAATCGATGATAAGTCGATCCGGAACCGTCGCGCCC
>JAAZBL010000406.1 GCA_012513825.1 Limnobacter sp.
GCCGACCGGCAACAGCGCGACCGCGGACGGCAGGACGGCGCGCCAGGCGCGCAGCACCTCGGGCGGGATCGCCTCGGCCGGAAACAGCTTGAGCGCCGTCGCGCCGGCCTTCAGCGCCGCGAACGCTTCCGACGGAGTCGCGACGCCCGGGACGACGGCCATCGCGGCGGTGCGCGCCTCGGCGACCACCGCGGCGTCGAAGTTCGGCGCGACGACCAGCCGGCCACCGGCTTCGTGCACCGACCAGACGTCGCGCGCCTCGAGCACCGTGCCGGCGCCGACCAGGCAATCCGGCAGATGCGCGGCGAGCTGGCGGATGCTGTCCAGTGCCTGCGGCGAGTTCAGCGGGACTTCGATCAGGCGGAAACCGGCTTCGCGCAGCGCCTGCCCGATCGGCGCCGCCTCCGGCGGCGTGATGCCGCGAAGGATCGCGACGAGGGGCAGCGCGTCGAGTGCGATGCGGAAGCGTTCGGCTGCGGACGGGTCCTGATGATTCATGCGAGCAATCCGGAACGAAACGCGATCGCGAACAGGCCGGGGGCGGCCGACGCCCCGTCGGCGATTTGGGCGTCGACGCCGGCACGGAGCAGCGCGCGACGGTAGCGTCCGGCGATCGACGCCGAAGCGACGATGGTCGGCGAAGCGAGCGGCGTCGCACCGGACGCCGCACTGCGCCCGCCGAAGACGCGCAGCGCGTCGGCGATCTCCGCGCCGATCAGCAGCCCGGACAGGTAGGCCGGCTGGCGGTCGGCAGCCCGCTCGCCGAGCAAGCCCTCGGTGCGAACCGTGAACAGCAGATGAGCGAGCGCACCGGGCGCGGTCAGCGCGCGGTCGACGCCGTCGTCGAAGGCCGCCATCGCCCCGGCGGCATCGGGATCGGTCGCTTCGGCGAACATCCGCCCGAGGATCGAATGCTCGCGCAGGACTGCGTACAGCTCGCCGGTCATCCAGCTTCGAAAGCCGGTCACCGTCGTGCCCTGCGTGGCCACCCACTTGCTGTGCGTGCCGGGCAGCACGAACAGCCGGTCGACTCCGTCGTCCGTCGTCGCCGTGTTCGCGCTGGAGCACAGCGCGCCGAACACCTGCGTTTCCTCGCCGCGCAGCACGTCGGGAGCGCCGCTGGCGCTGCGCGTGACGAGGCCGGGCACGATCCGGAAACGGCGTCCGGCGACCTCGTCGAGATCCAGCAGCGCGCCGGCCAGCGCATCGAGGCTCGCCGGGGTCGCCAGATAGGCGGCCTCGCGCCAGCCCTGCCGGCTGCCGATCATTCCGGAAGCGACGACCGGCAGCGTCGGTCGTTCGGCGAGCCAGTCGGCGCAGAAGCGCTCGAAGACGCGGTCGAAGCGACGGTCGCGCACGGCCAGGATGCCGAGCGGCGCCGAGCGCTCGTCCAGAATCCGGCCGCTGGCGTCGAACAGCCAGCCGCGCAGCGACGAGCTGCCCCAGTCCAGGCCGATCAGGCGAACGGTTTCGCGTGCGGAATCCATCCGGCCAGTATGCACGAGCGACCGGATCGGCAGTTGCCCATTGCTATCATGGTCGCTACCTTATTAGGCATGACCCTCACCGAGCTCAAGTACATCGTCGCCGTGGCGCGCGAACGGCATTTCGGCCGCGCGGCCGACGCCTGTTTCGTCAGCCAGCCCACGCTGTCGGTGGCGATCCGCAAGCTCGAGGACGAGCTCGGCGTGCAGCTGTTCGAGCGCGGCGGCAGCGAGATCACGGTCACGCCGATCGGCGAGCAGATCGTCGAGCAGGCGCAGCTCGTGCTCGAGCAGAGCAACGCGATCCGCGAGATCGCCGCTCAGGGGCGCGATCCGCTCGACGGACCGCTGCGCGTCGGCGTCATCTACACGATCGGGCCGTACCTGCTGCCGTACCTGGTTCGGCAGATGATCGACGACACCCCGCAGATGCCGTTGCTGCTGCAGGAGAACTTCACGACGAAGCTGCTCGAACTGCTGCGCCAGGGCGACATCGACGTGGCGATCCTCGCCGATCCGTTCCAGGATGCCGGGCTGGTCACGCATGCCGTCTACGACGAGCCTTTCGTCGTCGCGGTGCCCAGGGGGCACCCGTGGACCCGGCGCGATCGCATCGAGTCGCGCGAGCTGAAGGAGCAGACGATGCTGCTGCTGGGCAGCGGCCACTGTTTTCGCGACCACGTGCTCGAGGTCTGTCCGGAGCTGTCGCGCTTTTCTCAGGCCAGCGGCGGCATCCAGAAGACCTTCGAAGGTTCGTCGCTCGAGACGATCCGCCACATGGTGGCCTCGGGGATCGGGATCACCGTGCTGCCGAACAGCGCGAAGCCGGCGATCGGGGACGAGGGCCTGCTGCGTTACCTGCCGTTCGAGGACCCGCCGCCGTACCGGCGCGTGTCGCTGGCCTGGCGCAAGAGCTATCCGCGGGTCGCGGCGATCGAGGCCTTGCGGCAGGCGATCCTGAAAGCCGGTCTGCCCGGTGTCAGAATGCTGCCTGACGAAGTTCCGATCAACCACTGATACGACGCCGCGCCCGCATTCCGCCGCTCGCGGAAGCGGGTGCGCGAGCCGCCTTAGATGAGTTCACCCTCCTCCGACTACCCGACGATCGAGGACGCGATCGGCCGCACGCCACTGGTCCGACTGCAGCGTTTGCCCGGCGAGGCCAATGCGCGTCGTGGCAACCTGATCCTGGGCAAGCTCGAAGGCAACAATCCGGCCGGTTCGGTCAAGGATCGGCCGGCGCTGGCGATGATCGCGCGCGCCGAGGCGCGCGGCGAGATCGCGCCCGGCGACACGCTGATCGAGGCGACCTCGGGCAACACCGGCATCGCGCTGGCGATGGCGGCGGCCGTGCGCGGTTACCGGATGGTGCTGATCATGCCGGAGAACCAGTCGCTCGAGCGCAGGCAGGCGATGCGCGCCTACGGCGCCGAGCTGATCCTGGTCAGTCGCGACGAAGGCATGGAGGGCGCGCGCGACCTCGCCCAGCGGATGCAGGACCAAGGCAAGGGAAGGGTGCTCGACCAGTTCGGCAACGACGACAACTGGGCCGCGCACTTCGATACCACCGGCCCGGAGATCTGGGAGCAGACGCAGGGCCGGATCACGCATTTCGTGTCGGCGATGGGCACCACCGGCACGATCACCGGCGTCTCGCGCTACCTGAAATCGCGCAGCACGGCCGTGCAGGTCGTCGGTGCGCAGCCCGAAGACGGCGCGTCGATCCCGGGGATCCGGAAGTGGCCGGCCGACTACCTGCCGAAGATCTTCCGTCACGCGATCGTCGATCGCACCGAATCGGTCGGACAGGCCGAAGCCGAGCAGATGGCGCGCCGGCTCGCCGCCGAAGAGGGCATCTTCGCCGGCATTTCGGCGGCCGGCGCCTGCTGCATCGCGCTGCGCATCGCCGAGGAACTCGAGAACGCGACGATCGTCTTCGTCGTCTGCGATCGCGGCGACCGCTACCTGTCCACCGGCGTCTTTCCCGAGTGAGCGCGCTGCTCGCGGGCCCGCAGCTGCGCGGCATCCTGCTGCTCGTCGCGGCCGTCTTCTCGTTCTCCGTCCTCGACTCGATCGGCAAGCACCTGGCACGCGACTATCCGGTGCCGATGGTCGTCTGGGCGCGCTACTTCTTCCACGTGGCGATCATGGCCGTGCTGCTGTGGCCGCGCATGGGGCGACGCCTCGTGCAGACGAAGCGGCCCGCGCTGCAGTTCGCCAGGGGCCTGGGCCTGGGCTTGTCCACGGTCTTCTTCCTGACCGGGCTGTCGCTCATGCCGCTCGCCGAAGCCTCGGCGATCACGCAGATCGCGCCGGTGCTGCTGGCGGTCCTGGCCGTGCGCTTTCTCGGCGAGCGGGCTCCGCCGGGAACCTGGTCGGCGCTTGCCGTGAGCTTCGTCGGCGTGCTGCTGATCGTGCGGCCCGGCGGCCAGGTGATCGGCTGGACGGCCGTGTTCCCGCTCGGCACGGCGGTGTGTTTCGTCGTCTACCAGTTGCTGACGCGCAAACTGTCGGGCGTCGACGACGGGCTCGCGACGCTGTTCATCGGCGCGCTCGTCGCGACGGTCGTCGCCAGCCTCGTCGTGCCCTGGTCCTGGCAGTGGCCCTACGACTGGCAGGACGCCGGATTGTTCGTCGCGATGGGTGCCGTCGGCGCGTTCGGGCACCTGCTGCTGATCCGGGCCTTCGAGCGCGCGCCGGCCTCGGTGCTGGCCCCGTACATCTACCTGCAGGTCGTCTCGGCGCTGTTGCTGGGCTGGATCGTGTTCGGCGACTTCCCGGATCTCTGGGCGCTGGCCGGGATGGGGCTGATCGCGCTGACCGGGGTGGCGATGGCGCTGTCGCGCAGGCGGGTGCCGGCGGCGCCCGGCCCGAGGACGGCGGCAACGGCGGCGACCGGAACTCCGGCGGCGGCGGCCGCAATCGAAACGGCGGGCACCGCAACGGCAATCGAATCGCCGGCTGCCGCAACGGCTGCGGTCGAATCCGCGGTGCCCGCTACGGCCGTGGCGCCCGCGCCCGGTTCCGCCGCAGTGGCCGCTCCTGCGGCTGCACCGGCGATCGCCCCAGCCGCACGGGCGGGGGCCACCGCGGCGCCGCTGCGCGGCATCCTGCTCGTCGTCGGCGCCTGCGCGATGTTCTCTCTGCTCGACAGCATCGCCAAGTACCTGTCGCAGTCGC
>JAAZBL010000053.1 GCA_012513825.1 Limnobacter sp.
CGATGACGCGGCAGATGTTCTGGCAACTGGTCAAGCGCTATGCGCGAGCGGCCGGCATCGAGGCGCCGCTGTCGCCGCACGTGCTGCGCCACGCGTTCGCCACGCACCTGCTGAACCACGGTGCCGATCTGCGCGTCGTGCAGATGCTGCTCGGTCACGCCGACATCTCGACGACGCAGATCTACACGCACGTGGCGCGCGAGCGGCTGAAGACGCTGCACGCCGCGCATCATCCGCGCGGGTGAGGCCCGTCCGCCGGCGCAGCGCCGCCGCCGCGCGCGAGTTGCGCTTCGTACAAGGCCCTGACCGTTTCGATCGTGTCCGCTTCGTCGGCACGCTTGTCCGGTCGGTACCCCTTGACCCGGGCGAAGCGCAGCGCGAGGCCGCCCGGGTACTGCGGGCTGGCCTGCAGGTCGTTGAACGCGATTTCGACGACGAGCTCGGGCCGCACGTGCACGACGTGGCCTTCGCGACTGCGCTCGCGCGCGAGCAGTTCCTGCGTCTGCCATTCGAGCAGCGTGTCGGTCATGCCCTTGAAGGTCTTGCCGAGCATCACCCAGCCGCCGGCCGGATCGCGCGCGCCGAGGTGCAGGTTCGACAGCCAGCCGCGGCGCCGGCCATTGCCCCATTCGGCGGCGAGCACCACGAGGTCGAGCGTGTGCGCGCGCTTGAGCTTGAGCCAGCTCGCGCCGCGGCCGCCGGCCTCGTAGCGCGCGTCGAGCGCCTTGGCCATCACACCCTCGTGACCGCGCGCCAGCGCATCGGCGTAGAAGTTCTCGGCGGCCGCCGGGTCGGCCGTGATCAGGCGCGGAATCAGCAGCGCCGGCGGCACGGCCTGCGCCAGCGCGTCGAAGCGCTCGCGTGCCGGGCGGTCGACGAGCGGCGTGCCGTCGCGGTACAGGCAGTCGAAGAAGTAGACGGCCAGCGGCAGTTCGGCGCGCATCCGGGCGACGTCGAGCTTGCGTCCGAAGCGCCGCATCGTGATCTGGAACGGCAGCGGCGCGCCACCGTCGGCGAGCGCCACCGCCTCGCCGTCGAGGACGAGTTCGCGGGCCCGGACCTGGCGCAGCGCTTCGACGATCTCGGGTACCGAACCGGTGACCTCGTTCAGGTTCCGCGTGTAGACGGCGATCTCGTCGCCTGACTTGTGCACTTGCACGCGCGCGCCGTCGATCTTCCATTCGACCGCGGCGGTCCCCAGCCGCGCCAGCGCGTCGGCGACGTCGTCGGCCGGTTGCGCGAGCATCGGCTGCACCGGGCGGTGCAGCCTGAGCGTGAAACGCGCGAGCGCGTCGCGGCCTTCGGTCAGGGCCGAGCGGGCGACCGCACCCGATTCGCCGGCGAACATCACTGCGCGTCGCGCTTCGGCTACCGGCAGCGCCGCCGCCGCGGCGATCGCGTCGATCATCACGCCTTCGAGCGCGCCCTGGCGCAGTTCGCCGACCAGCAGGCGCAGCAGGAAATCCTGTTCGGCCGCCGTGGCGCGCCCGAACAGCGCGCTCAACTGCGCCGCGCGTTCGGCGGCCGAGCCCTTGCCCCGGGTGGCGGCCAGGCGAGCGAGCGCGGCGTCGACTTCGAGCAGCGTCAGCACCGGCTGCGCGACCGGCGAGCCGCGTGCGGCGGACAACGTCGCGTAGCCGACGCCGATCCGACCCTGGCGCGTTTCGCCGGACAGAAAGGCGACGGCGATCTCGATCTCGTCGCCTTCGGAGCGCCGCAGGACGTCGGCGATCGCATCGCGCTTGGCGAGCCGGCTGGCCGTGCTCGCGACCTGCGCGGACGCGTCGACGACGGCGGCGAGCGGGAGGCTCATCCCGCTACAGCGCACGCACCCGTGCCGCCTCGAACTGCCCGCTCTGGTAGTCGACGAGCGCCTGCCTGATCTCGTCGCCGGTAGTCATGACGAAGGGCCCGTATTGCGCGATCGGTTCGTTCAGCGGCTTTCCGGCAATCAGCAGCAACCGGGCGTCGCGCGCGGCCTCGACGGCAACGCCGTCGCGCCCGTCGTTGGCCAGGATCGCCATGTGCCGCTCGGGCACCGCCGTGCCGCCGATCGCGACCTCGCCACGGTAGACGAAGACGAAGGCGTTGTGGCCGGTCGGCAGCGGCTGCGCGAAGCGCGTGCCGGCCGGCAGGTGCACGTCGAGGTACAGCGGCTCGGTGTCGGGCCGCTGCACGGCGCCCGCCACGCCATGGCTGTCGCCTGCGATCACGCGCACGCGCACGCCGTCGTCGGCGACGAACTCGGGAATCGCCGAAGCCGGCAGGTCGCGGTAGCTCGGCGCGACCATCTTGTCCTTCGCCGGCAGGTTCAGCCAGAGCTGGAAGCCTTCCATCAGCCCGTCCTCCTGCTCGGGCAGCTCCGAGTGGATCAGGCCGCTGCCGGCGATCATCCACTGCGCGCCGCCCGGCTCGAGCAGGCCTTCGTTGCCGGCGCTGTCGCGGTGGCGCATGCGCCCGGCGAGCATGTAGGTGACGGTCTCGAAGCCGCGGTGCGGATGGTCGGGAAAGCCGCCGATGTAGTCGTCGGGGTTCTCGTTGCGAAACGCGTCGAGCATCAGGAACGGGTCGAGCCGGCGCTGCAGCGGCTGCGCCAGCACGCGTGTGAGCCGCACGCCGGCGCCGTCGGACGTCGCAACGCCCTGGACCAGGCGCTCGACGGCGCGCGACCGGACTTCGGCGAAGCTGGGGGAACTGCTCATGGTCGAGGTGCTCCTGTCGATCAAGCCATATGGGGGCAGGGGCGCGCGAATCAATCGGTCCGGTCCGCTCGATGCCGTCTCAGGCGGCCAGCGCCGGCTCGCCGACGGCGACGCCCGGCACGGGCAGCGCATCGATCTGCGCCTGCGCGTCGGCGAACGCGCGCTGCACCGACTCCTCGCCCATCGCCAGGCCTTCGGCGTAAACGTACTCGACGTCGGTCATGCCGAGGAAACCGAGCATCGTCTTCAGGTACGGCACCTGCGAATCGGTCGGCGAGTCGCGGTAGACGCCGCCGCGCGCGAGCGCGACATAGACCTTCTTGCCCTTGACCAGTCCCTCCGGGCCGGTCGCCGTGTAGCGGAAGGTCACGCCGGCGCGCGCGACCGCGTCGATCCAGGCCTTGAGCTGCACCGGAACGCCGAAGTTGTACATCGGCACGCCGATCACGATCGCGTCGGCCGATTGGAGCTGCGCGATCCGCGCATCGTCGATCGCGACACGGGCTGCCTGCCCGGCGCTGCGCTGCGCGGCCGGCGTGAACAGGGCGCCGAGCGCCGGCTCGTCGAGCACCGGGTGCGGTTCACGCGCCAGGTCGAGCGTCTCGACGACGGCATCGGGTCGGGCTGCCTGCAGGCGGGCGGTGATGGCATCGGCGACGCGGGTCGAGTTGGCGCCGTTGGAGCGGGCGCTGGCATTGATCTGGAGGATCTTCATCGCAAGTTCCTGGAGGAGGTTTCGTTGGTGTGGCGGAACTGTATTGCGCCGCCACGCGCGTCGGAAGTCGTCGAAACGGATAAAATCGACCCATTTCTGGAACAATCGGAGCGCGCGCATGGCCGTCACGGCCGACGACCTGATCCTGTTCGCGCAGGTCATCGACGCCGGCAGCTTCTCGCGTGCCGCCGAGCGCGCCGGCTTGCCGAAATCCACGGTGTCGCGGCGCATCAGTGCGCTTGAGGCGGCGCTGGGCGAGCGGCTGCTCACGCGCACCACGCGCCAACTCAAGATCACCGAATTCGGCGAAGGCATCCTCGACCATGCCCAGCGCCTGCTCGAGGAGCTCGAAGGCGCCCGTGCGCTTGCACAGCATCGGCAGGCCACACCGCAAGGCGTGCTGCGCGCGTCGCTACCGCCGGATTTCTTTCTCGACCTCGACCTGCTGCCGTTCCTGATCGAGTTCGCCGAACGCTACCCGGCGGTCGAACTCGAACTCGACCTGTCGCCTCGACGCGTCGACCTGATCGCCGAGCGTTTCGACCTGGCGATCCGCATCGCGACACGCCTGCCCGACGACTCGACGCTGGTGGCGCGACGGCTCGCCGTGATCGAGCACGGCCTCTACGCGAGCTGCGCCTACCTGGCGCGCGCCGGAATGCCGCAGGCGCCCGACGATCTGCTGAAGCACACCGGCCTGCGGCTGATCACGAGCAGCGGCGAGGCGCAGCCGTGGCTGCTTTCGCGCGGCGACGAGCGTTGGGAAGGGAAGCCCAGCGGACCGGTGGCGCTGAACTCGGTCGGGCTGCAGCGGTCGCTGCTGCTGCACGGCATGGGCATCGGCGACATGTCGAACCGGCTGGCCGCCCCGCTGGTCGAGCAGGGGATGATCGAACGGGTGCTGCCCGACTGGTGCCTGCCGTCGATGACGGTCTGGGGCGTGACGGCCGGCCGGCGCCTGCTTCCGACGCGTACCGCGGCCTTCCTGAGCCTGCTCGAATCGAAACTCGCGAACTGCTGAGCCGCTCGCCTGCGACGAAGACGTCGCTGCCCGCGGCGGCGCCGTGCGCTCAGCCGCCAGCCGTCTCGACGAAGTAGTAGGCGCTCAGCGCCGTGCCGATCCCGATGATGGCGACGCGCAGCCACTTCGACGGCACGTGGCGAGCGAGCGATGCGCCGACGTAGCCGCCCGTGGTCGCCGTCGCCAGCATGACGAGCGTGTGCGGCCACGACACGGCGTTGGCGATGACGAAGGTGGCGACGGCGACGCTGTAGATCACGGCCGACAGCCAGTTCTTCAGCGCGTTGATCTCGTGCAGGTCCTCGAAGCCCTGGATCGCGAGCGCGGCGAGCATCAGGATGC
>JAAZBL010000407.1 GCA_012513825.1 Limnobacter sp.
CCATGAGGTTCCCATGTACGCGGTCATAAAAACCGGCGGCAAGCAATACAAGGTCGCTGCCGGCGAAAAACTCAAAGTAGAACAGATACCGGCGGACATCGGGGCTGAAATCACGATCGACCAGGTGCTGGCGGTCGGCGCTGGCGACCAGCTTTCGGTCGGCACGCCGCTGGTGGCAGGGGCGACGGTTTCGGCAACGGTGCTTTCCCAGGGCCGGCACGACAAGATCCGTATCTTCAAGATGCGGCGGCGCAAGCACTATCGCAAGCAGCAGGGCCATCGCCAGAACTACACCGAGCTGTTCATCAGCGGCATCACGTCGGCCAACGGTTCGGTCACGGCCGAGGTGCCGGCAATCGCGAGTCCGGCGCAGGACGATCTCGAGAAGATCGAGGGCATCGGTCCGAAGATCGCCCAGCTTCTGCGGCGCGACGGCATCACGAGCTTCGCGCAGCTCGCCTCGACGCCGGTCGCGCATCTGCAGAAGGTGCTGAAGGCCGGCGGCTCGCGGTTCGTGCAGCACGATCCGACGACCTGGCCGGAGCAGGCGGCGCTGGCTGCAGCCGGCGACTGGGAAGCGCTCGACAGGCTGACCGGCGAACTCGCCGGCGGCCGGCGCAAGTAATCGACACGGTATTCGCTGGCGCGCGGGGCCCGGCCGGGCGCCCGCAGCGCGGCAAGGAGTGACAAGGCATGGCACAGAAAAAGGGTGGCGGTTCGACCCGGAACGGCCGCGATTCGCAGCCGAAGATGCTCGGCGTCAAGGCCTATGGCGGCGAGACCGTCAGCGCCGGTTCGATCATCGTTCGGCAGCGTGGCACCAAGTTCCATCCCGGCGTCAACGTCGGCGTCGGCCGGGACCACACGCTGTTCGCGCTGGTCGATGGCCAGGTCCGCTTCGCGGTCAAGGGCGAAAAGCAGCGCCGCACGGTCAGCATCGAGCCGCTGCAGCAGCAGTAAACGCAGCAGCCGCGGCAAGCACGAAAGCACCGCCCTGCGGGGCTTTCGTGTCTGAGAGACCGTCGCGCCGGACGCGCGCTCGCGCGACGGCCGGCAATCGGCGGCCGGCCGCGGTCCAGGACAGCCAATGAAATTCATCGACGAAGCGCACATCGAAGTCATCGCCGGGGACGGCGGCAACGGCATCGTGTCGTTCCGTCGCGAGAAGTTCATCCCGAAGGGCGGCCCCGACGGCGGCGACGGCGGGCGCGGCGGCAGCATCTGGGCCGTAGCCGATCGCAACATCAACACGCTGGTCGACTATCGTTACAAGCGAAGGTTCCAGGCCCGCAACGGCGAGCGCGGTCGCGGCTCCGACCAGTACGGCGCCGCTGCCGAGGACATCGAACTGCGCGTGCCGGTCGGCACGCAGATCTTCGACGAGGACAGCGGCGAGCTGCTCGTCGATCTGGTCCGTCACGGCGAACGCAAGCTGCTGGCCAAGGGCGGCGAGGGCGGGCTGGGCAACATCCACTTCAAGTCGAGCACGAACCGCGCGCCGCGACAGTGCACGCCGGGCGCGCCGGGCGAGCAGCGACGCCTGAAGCTCGAACTCAAGGTCCTTGCCGACGTCGGATTGCTCGGCCTGCCGAACGCCGGCAAGTCGACGCTGATCGCTGCGATCAGCAACGCGCGGCCGAAGATCGCCGACTATCCGTTCACGACGCTGCATCCGAACCTCGGTGTCGTGCGCGTCGGCCCCGAACAGAGTTTCGTCGTCGCCGACATCCCCGGGCTGATCGAAGGCGCGGCCGAAGGCGCCGGGCTGGGCCACCGTTTCCTGCGGCACTTGCAGCGTACGCGCCTGCTGCTGCACCTGGTCGACATCGCGCCGCTCGACCCGCAGGCCGACCCCGCGCGCGATGCGCGGGCGATCGTTCGCGAGCTGCGGGCCTACGATCCCGAGCTGGCGCTCAAGCCGCGCTGGCTGGTCCTGAACAAGATCGACATCATCCCGGCCGAAGGGCGGGAGGCGCGCATCGAAGACTTCGTCGCGCGCTACCGTGGCCGCGGCAGCAATGCGATCCCGGTCGAGCGCGTGTTCGCGATCTCCGGTCTCACGCGCGAAGGCTGCATGCCGCTTTGCCGGGCGATCGCCGAGTACTTGCAGTCGGTCCGTCCGCCCGACGAGGCCGAGGCCGATGTACGCTTCGATCGATCCGGCGACGACCACGGAGCCGACGATGGAGACTGAGCGCGCACGATCCGGCGAGCCCGACAACGATTCGGCGCCGGCCCCGGCCGCCCCCGAAGCGGAGGTCGAAGTGGCCGATGCGGCCGTCGAATCGGCGCGCCGGATCGTCGTCAAGGTCGGTTCGAGCCTCGTCACCAACGAAGGCCGCGGCCTCGATGCCGACGCGATCTCGCGCTGGGGCCGCCAGATCGCCGAACTGCGCGCGCTGGGCAAGGAGGTGATCCTCGTGTCCTCGGGCGCGGTCGCCGAAGGCATGAAGCGGCTCGGCTGGAAGCGCCGGCCGAAGGCGATGCACGAGCTGCAGGCCGCCGCGGCGGTCGGCCAGATGGGGCTCGCCCAGGTCTACGAGTCGGCTTTCCGGCAGCACGGACTCGGCACGGCGCAGGTGCTCCTGACCCATGACGACCTCTCCGATCGCAAGCGCTACCTCAATGCGCGCTCGACGCTGCTGGCGCTGCTCGAGCTGGGCATCGTTCCGATCATCAACGAGAACGACACGGTCGTCACCGACGAGATCAAGTTCGGCGACAACGACACGCTGGGCGCGCTGGTCGCCAACCTCGTCGAGGCCGACGTGCTGGTGATCCTGACCGACCAGAGCGGGCTGTTCACGGCCGATCCGCGCCACGACCCGTCGGCGCGCCTGATGGCTCGCGTGATTGCCGGCGACCCGTCGCTCGAGACGATGGCCGGCGGCGCCGGTTCGTCGATCGGCCGCGGCGGCATGATCACGAAGGTGCTGGCGGCCCGGCGCGCCGCGCGTGGCGGCACCGACACCGTCGTGGCATCGGGGCGCGAGCCCGACGTGCTCGTCAGGCTCGCACGCGGCGAACCGATCGGCACGCAGTTCGTTGCGCAGATGCCGCGGCTGGCGGCGCG
>JAAZBL010000408.1 GCA_012513825.1 Limnobacter sp.
AGCTCGCGTCCGCGGTTGCCGAGGCGCCTTTCGAGGCAGCTGCGTTGCCCGAAGCAGACGCTGCGCTGCCAGTTGCCTCAGCGTCGCCGCCGGTCGCGGCGGCAGCCTCCAACCCATCGGCACGAGGTCCGGCCGGGGTGGTGGAGGACACCCCGGCCGGCTGGCGGCCGTCAGGCGCTTTCAACAGGATGGCACGGTCGCCCGGCACAGGCGGGCGATCGGAATAGACGGTGCGGCCCTGTGCGTCCAGCCATTTCCAGGCCCCGGACTGCGCGGGAGCGGCACTCGTGAAGACGAGTCCGGCGAGCAACGCGGCGGTCGCCGCGAGCGCGCGCTTCGGTACTGGGCATTTCGGCAGTCGGATCGTTGTCATCGCGGTGCGCCAGGGGGCATTCGGATTCTTCGTCTGCGAACGGCGCGACCATTGTCGGGCGCGCATTCCGACGCGGTGGCCCCCGTGCCGACAGGAGGTCTGCCGACGCGGCCAGGCGGGGCGGGCCCCGATAGGCGGACGAACGGGTCCGGAGAGGTGTCTGCAGGGTCGGGAGGGGCGTCTGTATAATGCTGTCTTTGCGACCAGAGGTTTCCATGCGCTTGGCGAAAAAGGCCTTGACCTTCGACGACGTCCTGCTCGTCCCGGCCTATTCCGACATCCTCCCCCGAGATACGTCGCTCAAGACCCGGTTCACGCGCCGGATCAGCCTGAACATCCCGCTCGTGTCCGCCGCGATGGACACGGTCACCGAAGGCCGACTGGCCATTGCGATGGCGCAGGAAGGCGGGATCGGCATCGTCCACAAGAACCTGTCGCCCGAGCGGCAGGCCGCCCAGGTGCTGAAGGTCAAGCGCCACGAGTCCGGCATCGTCGTCGACCCGATCACGATCGATCCGCGGATGAAGGTGCTCGACGTGATCAAGCTCACGCAGCAGCACCGGATCTCGGGGCTGCCCGTCGTCGACGGCGGCCGCGTAGTCGGCATCGTCACGAACCGCGACCTGCGCTTCGAGACCCGCCTCGACGAACCGGTGTCGAAGATCATGACGCCGCGCGAGCGACTCGTCACCGTGCGCGAAGGCACGCCGCTCGACGTCGCCCAGGGCCTGATGCATCGGCATCGGCTCGAGCGCGTGCTGGTCGTCAACGAGGCCTTCGAGCTGAAAGGCCTGATCACCGTCAAGGACATCCTGAAGTCGACCGAGAAGCCCAACGCCTGCAAGGACGGGGAAGGCAAGCTGCGCGTCGGCGCGGCGGTGGGCATCGGGGGCGACAGCGACGAACGTGTCGAGCGGCTGGTTCGCGCCGGCGTCGACGCGGTCATCGTCGACACCGCGCACGGCCACACGCGCGGCGTCATCGAGCGCGTGCGCTCGATCAAGCGCGAGTATCCGGAGCTCGAACTGGTGGCCGGCAACATCGCCACCGGCGAAGCGGCGCGCGCGCTGGTCGAGGCCGGCGTCGACGGCGTCAAGGTCGGCATCGGGCCGGGTTCGATCTGCACGACGCGGATCGTCGCCGGCGTCGGCGTGCCGCAGATCACGGCGATCGCCGACGTCGCCAAGGCCCTCGAAGGCAGCGACGTGCCGCTGATCGCCGACGGCGGCGTGCGTTTCTCAGGCGACGTCGCCAAGGCCATCGCCGCCGGTGCCGACGCGGTCATGATCGGCTCGCTGTTCGCGGGCACCGAGGAGGCGCCCGGCGAGGTGGTCCTCTACCAGGGGCGCTCGTACAAGGCCTACCGCGGCATGGGCTCGCTGGGCGCGATGCAGGAAGGCGCGGCCGACCGCTATTTCCAGGATTCCTCGTCGAACATCGACAAGCTGGTGCCCGAGGGCATCGAGGGCAGGGTGCCGTACAAGGGTTCGGTCGTCGCGATCGTCTACCAGCTCGCCGGCGGCCTGCGTGCCAGCATGGGCTACTGCGGCTGCGCCGACATCGAGGCGATGAGGACCCGTCCGCAGTTCGTCGAGATCACCGCGGCCGGCATGCGCGAATCGCACGTGCACGACGTCCAGATCACGCAGGAAGCGCCGAACTACCAGGTCGAATGATCGCGACGACTTCATGCACGACCGGATCCTGATCCTCGACTTCGGCTCGCAGGTCACGCAGCTGATCGCGCGCCGGGTGCGCGAAGCGCACGTCTATTGCGAGATCCACCCCTGCGACGTCGGCGACGCCTTCGTGCGCGAGTTCGCGCCCAGGGGCGTGATCCTGTCGGGCAGCCACATGTCGGCCTGGGAGGAGTCCACCGACCGCGCACCGCAGGCCGTGTTCGAGCTCGGCGTACCGGTGCTCGGCATCTGCTACGGCATGCAGACGATGGCCCAGCAGCTCGGCGGCAAGGTCGAAGGCGGCCAGCACCGCGAGTTCGGCTACGCCGAGGTGCGCGCGCACGGCCATACGAAGTTGCTCGACGGCATCGAGGATTTCCGCACGCCCGAAGGGCACGGCATGCTGAAGGTCTGGATGAGCCACGGCGACAAGGTCGTCGAGCTGCCGCCCGGCTTCAGGAAGATGGCCTCGACCGGGTCGTGCCCGATCGCCGGCATGGCCGACGAATCGCGCGGGTTCTACGCGTTGCAGTTCCACCCCGAAGTCACGCACACGCCGCAGGGTGCCCGCATCCTAGAACGCTTCGTCGTCGACATCTGCGGCGCGCGCGCCGACTGGGTCATGCGCGACCATATCGCCGAAGCGGTCGAGCAGATTCGCGAGCAGGTCGGCAGCGACGAAGTGATCCTCGGGCTGTCGGGCGGCGTCGATTCGAGCGTCGCGGCGGCGCTGATCCATCGCGCGATCGGCGACCGGCTCAACTGCGTGTTCGTCGACACCGGGCTGCTGCGGCTCGACGAAGGCAAGCAGGTCGTCGAAACCTTCCGCGAGCACATGGGGATGAAGCTCGTTCACGTGAACGCGCGCGAGCGCTTCATGAGCGAGCTCGCCGGCGTGACCGATCCCGAGTCCAAGCGCAAGATCATCGGTCGCGAATTCGTCCACGTGTTCCAGGAGCAGGCTCAGAAGCTGAGCCAGGCGCGATGGCTGGCGCAGGGCACGATCTACCCCGACGTCATCGAATCGGCAGGCAGCAAGACCGGCAAGGCCAAGACGATCAAGTCGCACCACAACGTCGGCGGCCTGCCCGAAACGCTGCACCTGAAGCTCCTCGAGCCGCTGCGCGACCTGTTCAAGGACGAGGTCCGCGAACTCGGCGTCGAGCTCGGGCTGCCTCCGGAAATGGTCTATCGGCATCCGTTTCCCGGACCGGGGCTCGGCGTGCGCATCCTCGGCGAGGTCAAGGCCGAATACGCCGACCTGCTGCGTCGAGCCGATGCGGTCTTCATCGAGGAACTGCGCAACACGCGCGCCAGCGAGCGCGACGCCGCGGCCGGCCTGTGTGCGGACGCCGACGTCGGTCGATCCTGGTACGAGCTGACCTCGCAGGCCTTCGCCGTGTTCCTGCCGGTGAAGTCGGTCGGCGTGATGGGCGACGGCCGCACCTACGAATGGGTCGTCGCGCTGCGCGCCGTGCAGACGCAGGACTTCATGACCGCGCACTGGGCGCAGCTTCC
>JAAZBL010000409.1 GCA_012513825.1 Limnobacter sp.
TCGGCCTCGAGACGCTCGGCTTCGGCACGCTCGGCTTCCAGACGTTCGGCCTCCAGACGCTCGGCTTCGGCACGTTCGGTTTCCAAGCGCTCTGCTTCGAGACGCTCGGCCTCCAGACGCTCCAGCTCCAGGATCTGTGCTTCGAGTTCAGCCAGTTCAATACGCTCGGCTTCAACGCGTTCGGCTTCGAGACGTTCTGCTTCAACGCGTTCCGCTTCGAGGCGCTCGGCTTCGACACGCTCCGCTTCAAGACGCTCGGTCTCGAGACGCTCTGCTTCAACGCGTTCCGCCTCGAGGCGCTCGGCTTCAAGACGTTCTGCTTCGCGCTCGGCCTCGAGACGTTCTGCTTCAACACGCTCCGCTTCGAGGCGCTCGGCTTCGAAACGTTCAGCCTCAACACGCTCCGCTTCCAGGCGCTCGGCTTCGAGACGTTCTGCTTCAACGCGTTCCGCTTCGAGGCGCTCGGCTTCGACACGTTCCGCTTCAACGCGTTCGGCTTCGAGACGCTCAGCCTCAACACGCTCAGCCTCAAGGCGCTCGGCTTCAACACGCTCCGCTTCGAGACGCTCGGCGTTCCCACCATCCACGTCGCCCGCGCCGACGAAGCCGGCGTATGCGGTCATGTCGACATCGACCAGTTCCGGCGTCGCGGCTTCCAGCGCGGCAACCGGTTCTTCACCCGCGTCTTCGCCCGCCAGCGCGGCGAAGTCCATCGGAGCCGGCTCCGGCAGGCCGTCGCGCAGCGCCACCAGGCGCGCAGCCAGTGCCGCGGCCACAGGAACCTGCGGGGTCGCCGACTGCAGGCCGGCAATCGCGGCGCGTGCCACGGTGGCGAGCTCGCCAATGGCAGCCACGCCTTCGGACGAGGCCGGGCTGCCGGCAGCGACCATGCGCCGCACGTAGCCTTCGCCGGGGGTCAGCGCCTGCGCGACCGTCGGCAGCTCGGTCATGGCGAAGGCGCCGTTCATCGTGTGCAGCGCACGCAGCAGTTCCTCGGAGGCCTGCGCCTGTCCCGCGGACGCACGGGTCACCCATGCATCGACGGTCACCAGGTGGCCGGCGACCTCCGCGTCGAGGATCTCCAGAAGCAGGGCGTCGACCGAGGCCGGCACCATGTCCAGCTGCGCCGCCTCCGCATCCGTCGTGGCGTCGGCCACCGGCTCGGTGGGTGTCTCGACCGGTGTGGCGAACGCCTCGACCGGCATGGGAGCATCCGGCTCGACGGGCGCTGGCGCCATCGGCGCCGTTGGCGCCACCGTTGCGAGACTGACAACCTCCTCCGGCATGCCCTCGTCGCCGTCGGCGATGCGGTCCGCGGAGGCATGCATGCGCTGCAGGTCCGCCTGCACGGCACCGTCGCCGCGCAGGGCCGCCTGCAGCTGCGGCAGGGTGTAGAACGCCTGGTCGACCATGGCGACCACGGCGGGGCTCGCCGGACGCGTGCCATCGAGCACGCGGTTGAGCATGTTCTCGACCTTCCAGCTGAACTCGCCCAGGGTGCGCGCGCCGACCAGGCGGCCGCTGCCCTTCAGGGTGTGGAACACGCGGCGGATCGGGCGCAGGCGCTCCAGGTCCTCCGGCTGTGCACGCCACAGCGGCAGCAGCTGGTCGAGGTTGTCGATCTCCTCGGCGAACTCCTCGAGGAAGACCTCGCGGATCTCGTCGTCGATCTCGTCGCCGGTGATCTCGAAACCGTCCTGCCCCGAGGGCGCAGGCGCTGCGGGAGCCTCGGCGGACGGCTCCGGCGCGGTGGCGGCATCGGCGCCGCCGCGGTCGATCAGCGCGGCCACCGTGCGTTCGATGTCGGCCTCGCTCACCACCGGCGGTGGCGGCGGCGCTTCGGCCGCCAGCGGGGCCTGTTCCGGCAGGCGCTCGGCCGGCAGCGGCCAGTAGCCCAGGCTTTCCAGGCTGTGGCGGCTGACGTCGAGGATCTCGTCGCGGTTGAAACGGTTCTCGCGCAGCGCCTCAAGGTAGTACTCAAGGCTTGCCAGCGCGTCGGCGAAGGTGTCGAGCTGGCGGCCGTTGGGCACGCGGCGGCTGCCGATCAGCTCATCCTCGATGTAGCGACGGACGCCGGTCAGGTAGGCCGCTGGCTGCGGCAGTTCGAGCATCTGCAGCGCACCAGACACCTCGCGCAGCAGACGCGGCACCTCGGCGAGCTCGCCGTGGTCCCAGCCGGTCTCGATGAAGGCCACGAAGGCCTGCCGGGCGTCGGCGAAGTTGGCGATCGCCTCGCGCGCGAGCACGTCGAGCACCTTCCCGGCCTCGCCGGCGGCGAGGTCGCCCTGCTCGGGCGCGTCCTGGTCGCTGGCGCCAAGGCGCGCGACCTGGTCGTCGAGGGTGGCATCGACATAGAGCAGCGCGCCGGCGACGTCGAGCAACGCGCCCTCGTCGGCGGGCTTGCGGCCGTCGACGATGTCGGCCATGGCCGTGCGCTGCTGGTCCACCACGCCGCGGGCCACGCCCAGGCCGAGCATCCCCAGGGTGTCGGCGACGCGACCCAGGGCCTCGACCTGCGGCGAGAGCCGCGACAGGTCGGATTCGCCCGTGCGCAGGTGCAGGTCGAGCGCGTCCTTGACCCGGAGCAGGTCTTCCTTGACCGCGGCGGCCACGGTGTCGAGCAGCGCGCGGTTGCGGCCGCTCATGCTGCCCTGGGCGTGGCTGATCTCGGAATCGGTCGGCAGCTGCTGCTGCAGATCGAAGGTTTCGTGCAGCGCGCGCAGCGCGGAATGGTCGGCGCTCGCGTGGGCGACGTGGTACAGCAGCTGTCGGGTCGGTTCGAGCGCGGACTCCGCGCGCGGGATTCCGAACCCGTCGTCCTCGAACAGGCGGCGCGACTCGCGCTCGACGCTGGCGAA
>JAAZBL010000410.1 GCA_012513825.1 Limnobacter sp.
ACGCGCAACGCTTCGGCGGCAGCCATGCACAGCGCGACGTGATCGAGCTGACGCTGAGCGAGGCGGCGCTGCGCACCGGCGACACCGCGCTCGCGACGGCGCTGGCCAACGAACGGCTTGCGATGCGCCCGCGCAGCCCGCTCGCGCGCCTGCTCGTGCAGCGCGCCGCGCGGATGGGCGAGCGCGGTTCCGGGATCGGATCGGATCGGGTCGCAAGGACGGCTGCGTAGTCCGCTGCGTCATTGGAATGCCACCCGAGGGACGCGCGGGACGGGAGGCGATTTCAGTGACGCAGCGGACCAGGAGTCTGTCGGAGGCCCGACGCCGTTCGGCGGGTCAGCTCTCCGCGAGCTCGCAGTTGACCATCCACGCGATCCCGAAGCGGTCGGTGAGCATGCCGAACTCGGCGCCCCAGAACGTGTGCGCGAAGGGCATCGTGACTCGGCCGCCTTCGGCGAGCGCGTCGAAGATTCGCCGCGCGCGGGCCGCGTCGCCGGTCAGCGCGATCGACATCGAGAAGCCGGCGTAGCCGGGGTGCGGTTGTCCCGGGAGCCGGTCGCTGGCCATGAAGCGATGGCCTTCGGCTTCGAAGGTGGCGTGCATGACGCGCTGCCGCCACTCGGGCGGAAACTGCGGCGTATCGAGCGGCGAAGCCTCGTAGCGGTGCAGGGCGACGATCTCGCCGCCCAGCGCATCGCGATAGAACTGCAGCGCCTCTTCGCAGTTCCCGTCGAAGCTCAGGTAGGGTTCGATGCGCATGACGGTGCCATCCTCGCTCCCCCGGGCGCTCGATGCAAGCCGGCGAGTTGCGTGTCGCCGCGTTTCAGGCTTCGACTTCGCTGGGGCGCTTTTCCCTGCTGCGCGGTGCGCCCGGCGCCGGGCCGGGATCGACGGCATCGACGGCCACGGCGTTCAGTACGTCGCGGATCGCCGTGTACAGGGGCATTGCGGAACGGCGCGCGTGCAACGCCCGGGCCGAGTCGCGCTGCCATTGCCGTACGGCCTCGCGCATTCCGGTCGAGAACTCCGATTGCGCATCCATCGCAGTCGATGCGAAGCGTTGCAGCGTATCGAGCCCGCCCTGCATCGCCTGCCAGCCCGCGTCGTCGATCCGGGCCGCGCGCGATTTCCAGTCGACCGCACCGGCCACGCTCTCCAGGCTCTGCAAGGCGTCGTTGGTCGCGTGCTGAACCGTTTCGGCCCAGCATTGCGCCCAGCGCTGTGCCCAGCCCTGCTGCAGCGCACCGGTGCGCCAGCACAGTTCGAGCCAGGCGGTGGACATCGCGGCAGGGCTGTTTACGTCGATCACCATCGTTCACTTCTCCAGCACGTAACTGCCCGGCGCATCGGGCAATGTTTCGGCACTCGTTCCGGGCGGGCCCATGCGCGGCGGCGCCACCGGCTCGCCGGAGCGCGCCTTCAGCCAGTCCAGCCAGGCAGGCCACCACGAGCCTTCGAACTTCGGTGCCCGCTCGACCCATTCGTCGGGGCCCAGGCTCGGGTCGCCGGGCGCCCGTACCAGCAACTGGTAGTTGCGCCGCGGATGCCCGGGTGGGCTGACGATGCCGGCGTTGTGGCCGCCGCTGGTCAGCACGAAGGTCAGCTCGGAATCGATCTGCGAATGCAGCTTGAAGGCCGATCGCCAGGGCGCGACGTGGTCCTTGACCGTGCCGACGGCGAATGCCGGCACACGCAGGTCGTGCATCGAGATCAGCCTGCCGTCGACCTTGTAGCGGCCCTCGGCCAGGTCGTTGTTCAGGAACAGGCGGCGCAGGTATTCGGAATGCATGCGCGCCGGCATCCGGGTCGCGTCGGCGTTCCATGCCATCAGGTCGTTCAGCGACGCGCGGTCGCCCATCAGGTACTCGTTGACGATGCGCGACCACAGCAGGTCGTACGAGCGCAGCAACTGGAACGCACCGGCCATCTGCGCGGCCGTCAGATAACCGGTTTCGGCCATCTGCGCATCGAGCAGGCTGACCTGGCTGTCGTCGATGAACAGCGCCAGTTCGCCGGGTTCGGTGAAATCCGTCTGGGCCGCGAACAGCGTGAACGAGGCCAGCCGGTCGTCGCCGTCGCGCGCCATCGCGGCCGCCCCGATCGACAGCAGCGTGCCGCCCAGGCAGTAGCCGGTGGCGTGGATGCGTTGGCCGGGCACGATCGCCTCGACGGTGTCGATCGCCGCGCGCAGCCCGAGATCGAGGTAGTCGTCCATGCCGAGGTCGCGGTCCTCGCTGCCCGGGTTCTTCCACGAGATGCAGAAGACCGTATGGCCCTGCGAGACCAGGTACCTGACCAGCGAGTTGTGCGGCGACAGGTCGAGGATGTAGTACTTCATGATCCAGGCCGGCACGATCAGGATCGGCTCCGGGTGCACGACGTCGGTGGTCGGCGAGTACTGGATCAGCTCGATCAGGCGATTCTTCAGGACGACCTTGCCGGGCGTGATGCCGACGTCGCGGCCGACGACGAAGTCTTCGGTGCCGGCCGGCGGCGCGCCGCTGACGAGGCGCTCGAAGTCGTCGAGCGCATGCATCGCGCCGCGCATCAGGTTCGCGCCGCCCTGTTCGAGCGTTCGCCGCAGCACGACCGGGCTCGTGAACAGGTAGTTGCCCGGCGAAACGACGTCGAGCAACTGGCGGGCCGCGAACGAGACCAGGTCCTCGTGATGCTTCGAGACGCCGCGCACGCCGTGCGTGGCGGCGCTCCACCATTGCTGCGTGAGCAGGAAGGCCTGGTGCGTGAGGTTGAACGGCCAGTACTGCCAGTCTTCGTGGGCGAAACGCGGGTCGTCGGTCGGCTTGACGATGCTGTGCCGCGCTTCCAGGTCGGGCGTGGCGAAGGCGCGGTCGCGCGCGTAGTTGCTCAGGCGCTGCGCATTCTGCAGTGCCAGCCGCAGCAGATCGAACTGCTTGCCGGGCGAGACCGACAGATGGCAAGCCCAGTCCATGAACGCCAGCAGTCCGGCGGTGGGCGACAGGGACGAGGTGAGCCGGCCGATCGCCGCATGGGTTTGCCGATCGAGCCGCTCGCTGTCGTTCGCCGCGGGAAGGGTCGCTGCGACTTCGGTACTCGGGGCGGGGATCGGCTTCGTGCGCTGGAGCATGGCGGGTCCGTTCGTATTGCTATCAGGTAAAGATAACCCGACCGCACCGGAAATCGCTTGACACGACTACGGGTAATGGTGGATTCCGCCATACTTCGGGGCTGAAGCGCCCGGTTGCCGGGGCTTTCCCGCTCGAAAGGCCCATGCGATGCAGTTCAAGGACTACTACGAAATCATGGGGGTGCCGCGCGATGCGACGCAGGACGACATCAAGCGCGCCTACCGGAAGCTCGCGCGCAAGTTCCACCCGGATGTCAGCAAGGATCCCGACGCCGAAGCGCGTTTCAAGGAGCTGGGCGAAGCCTACGAAGTGTTGAAGGATCCTGAGAAGCGCGCACTCTACGACCGCATGGGCAGCAACTGGCGCGCCGGCCAGGAATTCCAGCCGCCGCCGGACTGGGACGAGGGCTTCGAATTCAGCGGGGGCTTCGGAACGGGCGGCGCGCGCGCCGGCGACTTCAGCGAGTTCTTCGAGGA
>JAAZBL010000411.1 GCA_012513825.1 Limnobacter sp.
CGACCGCCTCGAGCAGCGTCATCGCGACCTGCCGGATCGAGATCTCGACGAAGCGCGAACTGTCGTACGGGATCGACCAGTTCACGCCCTGCGGGAAGTAGCGCGACAGCTCCTCCATCCGCTCGCGCACCAGCGTGGCCGTGGCCAGTGCATTGCCGGTGGCCGACAGTTGAACGCCGATGCCGGTCGACGGGTTGCCGTTCAAGCGTGCGCGCGTCGCGTAGCTCTGCGCGCCGAGCTCGATCCGGGCAACGTCGCGCAGGCGCACCGTCGAGCCGTCGGTGTCGGCGCGCAGCACGATGTTGCCGAATTCCTCGACGCTGCCGAGCTGCCCGCGCACGACGACGGTGGCCGAGATCGCCTGGCCGGGCTGGGTCGGCAGGTCGCCGATCGTCCCGGAGGCGACCTGCGCGTTCTGCGCGCGGATCGCCGCGTTGACTTCGGCCGCGGACAGGCGAAAGCCGACCAGCCGCGCCGGATCGATCCAGACGCGCATCGCACGCTCGGTGCCGAACAGCTGCGCCTGGCCGACGCCCGGAATCCGCTGGATCTCCGGCAGCACGTTGCGCGACGCATAGTCGCCGAGTGCGACCGGATCGATCTCGGGCCGGTCGGACGACAGGATCGTGAACAGCAGGAAGTTCGTGCGCGCCTGGTCGACGCGAACGCCCTGTTGCGTGACGGCCGCCGGCAGCCGCGGCGCCGCCCGCGACAACCGGTTCTGCACGTCGACCTGCGCGAGCTGCGGGTTGACGTTCGTGTCGTAGGTCAGCGTCAGCGTGCCGGTCCCGTTGGCCTGGCTGACCGCCTCCATGTAGATCAGTCCCGGCGAGCCGTTCATCTCGCGCTCGATGACGCTGAGGACCGAGTCCTCGAGCGTCTGCGCCGACGCGCCCGGGTAGACGACCGAAACGACGATCGCCGGCGGCGCCACGCGCGGGTACTGCGAGACGGGCAACTGCGTGATCGCCACCGCGCCCATGACGAGCACGAACAGCGCGATTACCCACGCGAAGATCGGACGGTCGATGAAGAAGCGAGCCACGCCTTCAATGCGCCTTTTCGGGCTCGGACGTCGAAGCGTCCGCCGCGGCGGCCCCGGCTTCGGCGCCGGGGCCGGCAGCGCCGCCGGCGTCGCCTGGGGCTCCGGTCGCGACGGCCGCATCGCGTCGCCACGGCACCGGAGTGACCGGCGCGCCCGGCACCATCATCTTCTGGAATCCGTCGACGATGACCTGCTCGCCGGCCTCGAGCCCGCCCAGCACGATCCAGTCGTGGCCACGCGCCTGTCCGATCTGGATCCGGCGCTGCTCGGGCTTGTTGCCGGGGCCGACGACGAGCACCGTGTCGCCGGTATCGGTACGCGTGACGGCCTGCTGCGGCAACAACACCGCGTTCGGAACCTCGGCCTGCGAGATGCGAACGCGCACGTACATGCCGGGCAGCAGCAGGCCGTCGGGGTTCGGCAGCTCGGCGCGCAGCATCACCTGTCCGGAAGCGGGGTCGACCGACAGGTCCGAGAACAGCAGACGCCCCGGATGCGCGTAGACGCTTCCGTCTTCGAGCACGACGCGGACCTCGATGCCGTCGCCGCCGGCGGCGGGCCGCAGCTGACCGCTCGCGAACGCCTTGCGCAACTGCATGACCTCGGTGGCCGACTGCGTGAAGTTCACGTAGAGCGGCCTGATCTGCTGGATCACGGCCAGCGGCGTCGCCTCGCCCTGGCCGACCAGCGCGCCCTCGGTGACCAGCGCGCGGCCGACGCGGCCGTCGATCGGTGCGGTGACCGACGCGTAGTCGAGATTGATCTGCGCGGTCTGCACGGCCGCCTTCGCGGCGGCCACCTCGGCCTCGCCCTGCTTCTGCGCGGCCACCGCGTTGTCGTAGTCCTGTCGGCTGATCGCGTTCGCCTTGATCAGCGGCGCGTACCGCCTGGCCTGCGCGGCGGCCTGCTCGAGGTTGGCCTGCGCGCGTGCGAGCGCGGCCTCGGCGCTTTGCAGCGCCGCTCGGTACGGCTTGGCGTCGATCTCGAACAGCAGCTCGCCGGCTTGCACGTCGCTGCCCTCGCGGAACACGCGCTTCTGCAGGATGCCGGCGACACGTGCGCGTACCTGCGCGACGCGCGAGGCTTCGAGGCGCCCGGGCAGCTCGTCGCTCAGCGCTACCGGCCCCGGCGACACCGTGACGACGCCGACCTGCGGCGGCGGTGGCGCTTCGGCCGCAGGCGCGTCCGAGCCGGAATCGCGTCCACAGCCGCCGAGCAGCGACAGGCAGAAGGCCAGCGCGAACAGCGGCGCGGCGCGTCGACACAAGGCCTGATGACGAACGAAAGCGGATCGCATGGCGATCCTGGTCGCAACGAACATGCAGAAATTCCAGCCGGTCAGGGCCGCATTCTGAAGCAAGGGTCGAACGGGCGCCTGCGACTGTCTGATACGCGCCACGTCCGCCATGTCGATTCAGCGCGTCTTCAGCTCGATTTCGATCGATGCGTACCAGGCGGCGAGGTCTTCGATCTCGGCATCGGTCAGGGGCTTCGCGATCACGTTCATGACCGGGTCCTGGCGCTTGCCGCTGCGGTAGTTCTTCAGTTCCTCGGCGAGGTAGACCTGCGGCTGTCCGGCCAGGTTCGGCGCTCCCGGATTCGTGGCCAGGCCCATCGGGCC
>JAAZBL010000054.1 GCA_012513825.1 Limnobacter sp.
ACGACGAACTCGATGCCTGCGTGGCCGAGGTTCCGGACAAGCTCGCGCTGACCGCCTTCCAGGTCGAGACCGGCGACACGCGCCGCTTCACCTACCGCGAACTGGCCCGGATGGCGGACCGGATCGCTGTCGGCCTGAGCAGGCTCGGCGTCGGCCGCAACGACGTCGTCGCAATGCAGCTTCCGAACTGGTGGCAGTTCTCGCTGACCTACCTCGCATGCTCGCGCATCGGCGCCGTGCTGAATCCGTTGATGCACATCTTCCGCGAGCGCGAGTTGCGCTTCATGCTCGGGCACGCCAGCGCCAAGGTGGTCATCGTGCCGAAGACCTTCCGCGGCTTCGACTTCGAGACGATGGTCGAGGGGCTGAAGGGCGAGTTGCCGATGCTCGAACGGATCGTCGTCGTCGGCGGCTCCGGCCCGAACAGCTACGAGGCGCTGCTGAGCGAGCCGGCCTGGGAAGACGAACCCGATGCGCAGCAGGTGCTGACCGCCAACCGGCCGGGCGCCGACGACGTCACGCAGCTGATCTACACGTCGGGCACGACCGGCGAGCCCAAGGGCGTGATGCACACGGCCAACACCACGATGTCGAACATCGTGCCCTATGCCGAACGGCTGCAACTCGGCCGCGACGACGTGGTTCTGATGGCCTCGCCGATGGCGCACCAGACCGGATTCATGTACGGGCTGATGATGCCGATCGCGCTGCGGGCGAGCGCCGTGCTGCAGGACGTCTGGGACGCGAAGAAGGCGATCGGGCTGATCAACGCCGAGAAGGTCACGTTCACGATGGCGTCCACGCCGTTCCTGAGCGACCTGTCGCGCACGGTGACCGACACGGCGACACCGGTACCGAGCCTGCGCATCTTCCTTTGCGCCGGCGCGCCGATCCCGGGCCCGCTGGTCGAACAGGCGCAGAGCGCACTCGGCGTGAAGATCGTGTCGGCCTGGGGCATGACGGAGAACGGAGCCGTGACGCTGACCCGGCTCGATGACCCGGATTCGATGGCAGCGACCACCGACGGCTGCCCGCTGCCGGGCGTCGAGGTCAAGGTCGTCGACGACGACGGCAATCCCCTGCCGAACGGCACACCGGGTCGCCTGCTGCTGCGCGCCTGCTCGAACTTCGGCGGCTACCTGCTGCGGCCGCAATGGAACAACACCGACGCCGACGACTGGTTCGACACCGGCGACCTTGCCTTCCTGAACGACCAGGGCTACATCCGGATCAGCGGGCGCAGCAAGGACGTCATCATCCGCGGCGGCGAGAACATCCCGGTCGTCGAGATCGAATCGTTGCTCTATCGACATCCGGCCATCGCGCAGGTGGCGATCGTCGCCTATCCCGACGAACGGCTCGGCGAGCGCGCCTGCGCGGTCGTCGTCCCGAAGGACGGGCAGACGCTGCAGTTCGACGAGATGATCGACTTCCTGAAGTCGCACAAGGTCTCCACGAACTACTTGCCCGAGCGCCTGATCGTGCGCGAAGCGATGCCGGCGACCCCGTCGGGCAAGATCCAGAAGTTCAAGCTGCGCGAGCAACTGAAAGAGGAACTGTCGAAGTGAATGCGCAGGAATCGGTCGTCCTCGTCGAGACCCGGGGCCGCGTCGGTATCGTCACTCTGAACCGCCCGAAGCAGCTCAATGCACTGAACGATGCGCTGATGGACGCGCTCGGCGAGGCCCTGCTCGCCTTCGATGCCGACGACGCGATCGGCGCGATCGTGATCACGGGCAGCGACAAGGCCTTCGCCGCCGGTGCGGACATCGCCGCGATGGCCGACTGGTCGTACATGGACGTCTACCGCAGCGATTTCATCACGCGCAACTGGGAAACGATCCGGCGCGTTCGCAAGCCCGTCATTGCGGCCGTCGCCGGCTTTGCGATGGGGGGCGGTTGCGAGCTCGCGCTGGCCTGCGACATCGTCGTCGCGGCCGAGAACGCGAAGTTCGCGCTGCCCGAGATCAAGCTCGCGATGCTGCCCGGCGCCGGCGGCACGCAGCGGCTGCCGCGCGCGATCGGCAAGGCCAAGGCGATGGACATGTGCCTGTCGGCGCGCGTGCTCGACGCGGCCGAGGCCGATCGCTACGGGCTCGTGTCGCGGGTCGTGCCGAACGAGCGGCTGCACGACGAGAGCATTGCGCTGGCCGCCCGGATCGCCGGCTATTCGCTGCCGGCGCTGATGGCGATCAAGGAGTCGGTCAACCGCGCATGGGAATCGTCGCTGACCGAAGGCATCGGGTTCGAGCGCCGGCAACTGCACGCGCGCTTCGCCAGCGACGACGCGCACGAAGGCATGCACGCCTTCCTCGAAAAGCGCGAACCGGAGTTCCGGCATCGCTGAGCGGCCGACCGCAGTCGCGCAGCAACCCGCGCCGGCCGACGGCGACTGGCTGGCCGCTTTCGGCCTCGACGATCTGCTTCCCGACGCGCTCGCCGCCTGGCGGCCGCTGGTCACCGAGGCGCTGAGTTTCTTTCTCGCCCGCTTGCCCGAGCAGCGATCGGGCGAAATCGTGCTCGCGCAAGTCGCGCTCGGCGAAGGCGCGAGCCTCGCGCAGCGCCTGGTCGCGTTGCTCGCCCAGTGCCCGACGCTGCACAAGCTCGGCCAGATGCTGGCGCGCAACCGCCATTTGCCGGCCGAGCTGCGCGGCCAGCTGCAGACGCTCGAAACGATGCCCTCGAGCCTGCCGGTGGAGGCGATCGCCGAGCAGATCCGCAGCGAGCTCGGTGACCGGCTCGATGCCGGCGACCAGCTCGTGCTGGCCGACGCGCCGCTGGCCGAGGCGAGCGTCGCTGTCGTGCTGCCGTTCGAATGGCGCGAGGACGGCGCAAGCCGGCACGGGGTCTTCAAGATCCTGAAGCCCGGCGTCGAACGACGGCTGGCCGACGAGCTCGCAGCGCTGCCCGCGCTGGCCGGCTTCCTGCGACGACGCGGCGGCGAACTCGGCCTGCCATCGATCGACTACGACGACTATCTGGGCAGTGTGCGCCGGCTGCTCGAACGCGAAATCCGGCTCGACAACGAGCAGGCGAACCTGCGCCGCGCCGCCGAGTTCTACGCCGACGATCCGCGCGTGCAGGTGCCGCGGCTGCTGCGCTGGTCGACGCCGCGAATCACGGCGATGGAACGCGTTTTCGGCAAGCCGGCGACCGAGGCCGGGCTGGCGCCGTGGCAGCAGCGGCGACTGGCCGAAACGATGGTCTCGGCGCTGCTGGCCGCGCCGTTTTTCAGCGCAGCCGAGCAGGCCGTGTTCCACGGCGACCTGCACGGGGGCAACCTGTTCGCCGCCGACGACGGCCGCCTCGCGGTTCTCGACTGGGGGCTGACCGCCGGCGTTTCGAAGGTCCAGCGCGAACTGCTGGTCGAGATGGCGCTCGGCGCATTCTCGCTGGACGCCGCCGCGCTTCGTCGGGCGCTGGCCTCGCTGGTCGGCTTCGAGCCCGACGAGCCGCTGGTGGCCGCGACGGTCGAACGCGCACTCGACCGGCTCGTCGCGCAGGGCCGCCCGCCCGGTTTCGACTGGCTGCTCGGGCTGCTCGACGAGTTCGCGCTGGCCAGCCCGCGGCCGCTGCCGGCCGAACTCGCGCTGCTGCGCAAGACCTGGCTGTCGCTGTCCGGCGTGATCGGCGACCTCGCGCCGGAACTGTCGCCGGACTTTCCGCTGTTCGACGTCGGCTTGCGCCGGTTCTTCGCCGAGCTGCCGGCACGGATGCTCGCGCCGCCGACATCGCGCGCGTTCGCCACGCACCTGTCGAACGCCGACCTCGCTGCGGCAGGCAGCGGCTGGGGCATCGTCTGGCTGCGCTGGTGGACCCGGCTCGCGAGCCTGGCCACCCGCCGCGCCGGCCATGCCGCGCGCCCGGGCGCGGACGCAAGCGCGGCGAATTTCGTGCAGGCAAAGGCGGCGGACGGCGACTGACGGGCCCTTCGCTTGCGTCCGGCGCTCAGGTTCGAAGACGCCAGCGCAAGGAGCCCGAATGACCGACAAGCGGCAGACGCCCGGACGGGTCGAATCGACCGTCGACAAGCAACGAGAGATCCAGCGCACGCAGGACAGCCGCGACCAGGCGAAACCGGAGGGCGGCGGCGAGGACGGAGAAAAGTCGGCCGTGCAGGCCGGCGCGCGCGAGCAGCCCGAGGAACAGCCGCCGCAGCACCAGGACAAGCCCGGCAGCGAGGCCGAGCTCGTCCCGGAACCGAGGTTCTCGGCGCCCGACTATCGCGGCAGCGGCAAGCTCGAAGGAAAGGTGGCACTGATCACCGGCGGCGATTCGGGAATCGGGCGCGCGGTCGCCGTGCTGTTCGCCCGCGAAGGCGCCGACGTCGCGATCGGCTACCTGAGCGAGCACGAAGATGCCGAGAAGACGCGCCGCTGCGTCGAGGCCGAGGGTCGTCGCTGCCTGCTGCTGCCCGGCGACGTCAAGCGTGCCGACTACTGCCGCGAGGCCGTGCAGCGCACCGTCGACGAGTTCGGCAGGCTCGACGTGCTCGTGAACAACGCGGCCTTCCAGGAGCATGCCGACAGTCTCGAGGACCTCAGCGAGGAGCGCTTCGACGAAACGCTGCGCACGAACGTCCACGGTTACTTCCTGATGGCACGCGCGGCGATCCCGCATCTTCGGCGCGGCGCAGCGATCATCAACACCGGTTCGGTCGTCGGCCTGCGCGGCAGCGCGAAGCTGCTCGACTACGCGACGACGAAGGGTGCGATCCACGCGTTCACGAAGTCGCTGGCGAGCAACCTCGTCGACAAGGGCATCCGTGTCAATGCCGTCGCACCGGGCCCGGTCTGGACGCCGCTGAATCCGGCCGATCGGCCGGCCGACGAGGTTGCGAGCTTCGGCAAGGACACCGACATGGGGCGTGCCGCGCAACCGGAGGAACTGTCGCCGGCCTACGTGTTCCTGGCCTCCGACGTGTGCTCCGGCTACGTCACCGGCATCGTGCTCCCGGTCACGGGCAGCGTCGACGCGATCTAGTCCGATTCATAGGGAGGACCGCATGGGCGAAGACAGGCTGAGCGGCAGGGCCGCGCTGGTCACCGGCGGCGGCCGCGGCCTGGGGGCCGCGATCTGCGAGCTTCTCGGCGAGAGCGGGGCGCGCATCGCCGTCGCCGATCTGAACGCCGACGCGGCGGGCGAACTTGCCGAGCGCCTCGTGCAGCGCGAAATCGAGGCGTTTCCGCTGGCCCTCGACGTCGGCGACGAAACGCAGGTCGCAGCGGCCGTGGAGACCGTCTGCGCGCGCTTCGGCGGGATCGACATTGTCGTCAACAACGCAGGGACCGACGTCACGAAACCGATCGGAGAGCTCGGCGGCGACGAATGGCAGCGCGTCGTCTCGACGAACCTGACCGGTCCCTTCCTGATGACGAAGCACGCGGTCGCGTCGATGCTCGCCGCGCGGTCCGACGGCCGGACCGTGCGCGGACACGTCGTCAACATCGCGTCGACGGCGTCGAAACGCGCGTGGCCGAACGCGTCGGCCTACCACGCCAGCAAATGGGGACTGCTCGGGATGTCGCACGCGCTGCATGCCGAACTGCGTCCGCTCGGCATCAAGGTCTCTGCGATCGTCGCCGGCGGAATGCGCACGCCGTTCCTGCTCGACCGTTTTCCGGACATCGATCCCGGCGTGCTGCAGGATCCGGTCCATGTCGCGCGCGCAGTGCGCTACGTGCTGATGCAGGACGAGGAGACCGTGATCCCGGAACTGATGGTCGTGCCGATGCGCGAGAGCTCGTGGCCATGAGCGCCGGCGACTGCCGATGATCACGCTGGGCATCAACGCGGCCTTTCACGATTCGTCGGCGGCGGTGGTCGTCGACGGCGTCGTGCTCGCTGCGGCCGAGGAGGAACGCTTCAGCCGGGTCAAGCACGCGAAGCGTCCGTTGCCGTTCTCGGCCTGGGAGCTGCCGTTCGCCGCGATCGACTTCTGCCTGAAGCAGGTCGGCGTCCGACTGGCCGACGTCGATCACGTGGCCTACAGCTTCGAGCCGCGGGCTTTCCTCGGAGCGCGAGCCGACGAGGCCTGCCTCGAATTGCCGCTCGAGCCGTCGGCCCGGCCGACCGGCGACTGGGAAAGTCCCTGGGATCCGCTGTTCGGTGCCTATGTCGTCAACGCGCCGCGGTTGCTCGTCGACAGCGTTCCGCACCACCTGAAGGCGCGCTTCGGCGGCATCGACTCGCGCAAGCCGCCGTTTCGCTGGCACTTCGTCAACCATCATGTCTGTCACCAGGCCAGTGCCTGCCTGGCCGCGCCTTTCGAGCGCTGTGCGGTGATGACGCTCGACGGCCGCGGCGAACGCGCAACGACCAGCTACGGCGTCTACCGCGACGGCGGCTACCGGGCGCTCGGCCAGGTGCGCATGCCCGATTCGCTGGGCCTTCTTTACGAAAAGGTCACCAGCCACCTCGGCTTCCTGCATTCGAGCGACGAGTACAAGGTCATGGCGCTGGCCGCGCTCGGCCGGCCGACGCAGGCCGAGGCGCTGGGCCGGCACGTGCGCCTGTTCGGCAGCGGCCAGTACCGGATCGATCCGTTCGAACCCGAGCGCCTGTTCGGGCCGGCGCGCGAGCGGGGTGCCCCGCTCGAAGCGCGGCACCTCGACGCCGCCGCGTCGCTGCAGCGCGTGCTGGAGGACACCGTGCTGGCGCTGGCGCGCTGGCTGCGCGAGGCGAGCGGCGAGCCGCGGCTCGCGATGGCAGGCGGCGTTGCGCTGAACTGCGTGATGAACAGCCGCCTGCGCGACAGCGGCACCTTCGAGCAGGTGTGGGTGCAGCCGGCTGCCGGCGACGCGGGCACCGCGCTGGGCGCGGCCTTGTGGGTCGATGCAAGGGAGCGCGCGGATGCGCTCGACGTCGGCTCGCTTGCAGCCAATGTTCCGGTCGTGCGTCCGCTCGCAGGGACCGCGCACCGAGCGCCCGAAGGCGCAGTCGTCGGGCTCGCTGCCCGTCGCTGGCAGATGGAACACGCGTACCTGGGTCCCGGTTACGCCGACGACGAGATCGAGCGCCTGCTGCGCTGGGCGCGGCTGCCGTACAGCCGGCCCGACGACATCGCTGCGGCCGTCGCCGGCCTGCTCGCCGACAACCGGATCGTCGGCTGGTTCCAGGGGCGCATGGAGTTCGGGCCGCGAGCGCTCGGCGCGCGGTCGATCCTCGCGTCGCCGCTCGATCCTTCGATGCAGCAGCGGCTGAACGAGCTGAAGGATCGCGAGGACTTCCGGCCGGTCGCGCCGGTCGTCCCGCTCGAGGACCTCGGCGCATGGTTCCGGCCGGCGCAGGCCAACGGCGGGCGCTCGCCGTTCATGCTGTTCGTCTACGAAGTGCTCGAAGGGCAGGGCGCCAGGATCCCGTCGGCACTGCACAGCGACCGCAGCGCGCGCGTGCAGACCGTCGACCGCGACAGCAATCCGCGCTTCCATTCGCTGCTGCGCGCGTTCGCCGACATCACCGGCGTTCCGGTGCTGGTCAATACCTCGTTCAACGTGCGCGGCAAACCGATCGTGAACTCCCCGCAGGATGCGGTCGAAGCCTTCTTCAGCACGCCGCTGCAGGTGTTGGCGATCGGCAGCTTTCTGGTCTGCAAGGATTGACGAGGCAAGGACCGGCGCAGGGATTCCTGCGTCGGATTTCGATTGCCTCGGCAACGAGCTCGTGGTGAGATACCGGCTCCGGCCTTCTCAGGCCCGGAGCCGGATGCCGGTCGCCGCATTGCGAGACCGGGGCATCCGGCTGGCGCGACTCGTCGACAAGGTCCCGCCCGCATGGCCAGGCTCGATGCCGAACTGGAGATGTTGCTGCTGCGCCAGGAGTTTCTGGAACAGAACTCCGGCAGCGGCACGCTCGGAATCGAGCCCGACGAAGCCTTGTACGTCGCGATCACGTTCAGCGGCGAAATCGATGCGCTGCAGGCGCTGGGCTTCGTTCTCGGCAACACCGTCGGCAACGTCGCCTTCGGCAGCACGACGCTCGCCGGCCTGCGTGCGCTCGCCAGGCATCCGCAGGTGCTGGCGATCGAGCGACAGCGGCGCTCGGAGCTGCACCTCGACGGCAGCGTGCCGGGGTGCCGGGCGTCGCGCGTCTGGTCGCGCAACGGCCAGCAGTTCACGGGCTACACCGGCCGCAACGTGATCGTCGGTGTCATCGACACCGGCATCGATTTTCGCCACAAGAGCTTTCGCCGCGCCGACGGCAGCACGCGCATCCTGCGGATCTGGGACCAGACGCTGACGCCGGTTTCGCTCGAATCCTCGCCGGAGACGATCACCGATCCCTTGATTGCGTCGACCCCGACGCCGCTGGGCTACGGCGTCGAGTACACGCAACGGCACATCGACGACACGCTGACCGAGCAGGAACCGGTCGTGCGCGTGCGACACCGCGACACGAACGGGCACGGCACGCACGTCGCCGGCACCAGCTCCGGCGACGGCTCGCAGAACGGTCTTTGCCACGGCGCGTTCAACTACATCGGCGTCGCGCCGGACTCCGACATCATTGCGGTGCGCCTGTGGGGGCTGACCAAAGGCGACACCAACGCGCCGGCCACGCCGAACAGCGTGCTGGTCGACGCCGTGCGCTACCTGATGGACCAGGCGCGCAAGGCGGACAAACCGCTGGTCGTCAACATGAGCCTCGGCCGCTTCGGGGAGCGGATGGACGGCAGCTCGGCAACCGCGCAGGCGCTCGACACGCTGCTGACCGCCAATTCGGCCGGCCGGGCCATCGTGATCTCAGCCGGCAACGACGGCGATTCCGGTTTTCATGCGGCAGCGCCGGTCGCCGTCGGTGCGGCGAACGCGCTGCGGCTGAACTTCAGCCTCTACGAGGGCGACACGAAGTCGCGTACGCTGGTCGTCCGCTACACGGGTGCGCACCTGTCCGCGCGCGTGACGGCGCCGGCCGGCGGCGCGGCCGGTGTCGTCGGATTCGTGGCTCCGGGTGCGACGGGCACCGGAGCCAACGCGAACGGCACCGGGGGCCTGGTCCAGATCAGCAATGCCGCGGACCGGATCGTGATCGGCATCACGCCACCGGCGGGCGGAAGGAACCTCGCCGGGACCTGGCGCCTGGAACTGCGCAACGCCGGCGCGGCCCCGACGCCGATCGACGCGTTCTGCCTGTTCGGCAGTTCGCATGACCGGCGCTCGCCGCGCTTCACGAACGCCGTGACCTCGCTGTCGACGCTGAACGAGCACGCAACCGGCTTCGAGACGATCGGCGTCGGCTCGTATCGGATCGGCAAGCGCCTGTCCGCGTTCTCGAGCCGCGGTCCGACGCTCGAGCGGCCGGCGCGCGCGGTGCCGAAGCCGGAAATCGCAGCGCCCGGCGAGGACATCGCCGCGCCCGGCATCGATTCCGATCGCGGCTGCTGCGAACGCTGCTTCTGCGATTGCTGCCAGGATTTCTACGTCGACAAGAGCGGCACCAGCATGTCGGCGCCGCACGTGGCCGGCGCCGTCGCGCTGATGCTTCACAAGAACCCCGGCCTGACGCACACGCAGATCCGCGACTTCCTGCGCCTGAACGCCATGCCGAAGTACGGCGGGGCGAGCCCGGAGGAAGATGCCGGCTGGGGTGGCGGCCGGCTCGATGTCGAGAAGGCGGTCGATGCCGTGCCCGAAGTCAATCCGCCGCTGCCGGCGCCCGAAGCCCTGGCACCCGGCGCGGTCGCCCCGCATCCGCTGCAGGCCCGGCTGACGGACAGCGAGCGCGGAGCGCAGTTCGTCGCGTTGTACCAGGCACACGCGCGCGAGGTCTGGAATCTCGTCCAGCACAACAGGCGGGTCGCCACCGCCTGGCACCGCGCAAGGGGGCCGATGTGGGTGCGGCTGGCGATGAAAGCCATCGACGCGCCGCAGGCCGAGCTCCCGCTGCAGGCCGACGGCACGAAGCTCGTCGAAAGTCTTCAGCGGGTCGCGGTCGCGCTCGAACGGTGCGGCTCGCCGGACTTGCGGCGCGACGTCGCGCTCTGGAAGGCCGAATTCGCTCGCATCGACGCGATCTCGAAAACGCTGTCGGCAATCAGCCTGCCGTCGCTGATCGATCTGCTCGGCCGGGCGTCGCCGACGGCGCGCGGCAGCGACGGAGCGCCGTCGTGGGCGTGAACACGGCGAGCCTCGAACGGCTTGCGCTCGAACTGGCGCACGCGATCCAGCCACTGCAGGATCTCCTCGAACCCGGCTTCTTCGTCCGGCTCGGCGCCGAGTTGCCTCACGAGGCAAGCGACGACGCAGGGCTGCTGGGCGCGCTCGCCGACGCACGCAGCGCGGCCTCGGCAATGGCTCCCGATGCACAGGCGCTGGCCGACGCGCTGGCCGCCGACGACAGCCTCGCGGTCGTCGGCGCCGGTGCGGCGCTGATCGGCCGGATCCGCGGGCTCGCCGCTTCGCTGGCTGCGGTGGGCGAGGCGCTCGAGCAAGCTGCCTCGGCGCTCGACCCGGAGACCCAATCGCGGCTCGCCGAAGTCGGCGAACGGATGGCGGCGCGTTGCTTCGAGGCCATGCTGGTCGAGTACCTCGGCACACATTGGCCGTCGCTGGCCATTGCGATGGACGTGCTCGGCCTGCTCGACCGTCCGCCACCGGAACACGAGCGGCTCGAGATCTATCCGGCCCGGACGGAGCAGACGAGCCTGCGCCTGCACGCCGGGCGGCTGCCGCGCCTGCTCGGCGATCCGCTCGCGCACCTGCGCGAGGTCTACGGCTGGGGCGATCCGGATTTCGACGCGCGCGTGCTGCTCGAAAAGACGCAGTCCCTGCTGGTCTCGCTCGGCGTGCCGGCGTCGATCGACGACGCCGGGTCCGAGCCGGTGCTCGAGGCCTTCGCCTTCGCTGCGCTGGCCGACCGCTCGACGACACCGCCGGGGATGCGCTTCGAGCTCGCGCTGCCCGGCGATGTCGAGCTGCAGCAGGCGATTCCGGTCGCAGCGCCGTGGCGCGCAACGCTGGCGACGAGCGCGCAGTTCGCGGCCGGCGCCGCGATCCGCCTGCAGTCTCCGTTCGCGATCGACGTTCAGCCGGGTTCCGGCGACTTCGCGCTGCAGATCGGCGCGACGCTCGAGGCGGCGTCCGAAGGCGGTGAGCCGCTCGTGCTGTTCGGCGTTGCCGGGGCCTCGTCGCTGCAGGCGCGTCGCCTTCGCACCGGTGCCGACGTCGCTGCCGCGTTCGGAAGCGACGGCGGCAGCCTGGTTCCCCGGCTGCACGCGGGCATCGAAGGCGGCCAGCTGGTCGTCGATGCGACCGAGGGGGACGGTTTCGTCGGCGAGCTGCTCGGCGACCGGCGCGTCGAGCTCGACTTCGAACTCGCCGCCGAATGGAGCGTGCCCGAGGGTTTGCGCCTGCAGGGCAGCGTCGCCGGCGAGACCTTCGTTCCGGCGCGGCTCGCGCTCGGGCCGGTCGGCATCGACGGTGTGCACGCATCGGTCGCGACGATCGACGGCGCGATCGAAGCGGTGTTGAAGACGCAGGTAACGGCGACGATCGGCCCGCTGGTGGCCGTCGTCGACGGCGTCGGCATTGCGACGCGGCTCGGCTTTCCGGACGACGGCGGTGGCAGGCTCGGAATTGCCGAGCTCGACGTGGCGTTCCGGGCTCCCGACGGCGTGGGGCTGTCCGTCGATGCGCGCGGCGTGCTCTCCGGCGGTGGCTTCCTGCGCCACGACCCGGTCCAGCAGAGCTACGCCGGCGTGATGCAGCTGTCGGTGCAGCAGCGCTTCAGCGTCACGGCCTTCGGCCTGCTCGCAACGCGCTTGCCGGGTGGCGCGCGCGGCTACTCGCTGCTCGTTTTCATCACCGCGCAGGACTTCCAGCCGGTGCCGCTCGGGCTCGGCTTCAACCTGCTGGGCATCGGCGGGATGCTCGGCATCAATCGCAGCTTCGATCTCGAGGTGCTGCGCGCCGGCATGCGCAACGCCACGCTCGGCGCGATGCTGTTCCCGCGCGATCCGGTGGCCAATGCACCGGCGATCCTGCAGGCCCTGGCCAGTGCCTTCCCGGCGCGTCGCGGCTGCCACCTGGTCGGCCTGCTCGTCAAGATCGGCTGGGCGACGCCGACACTGATCCTGTTCGACCTCGCGCTCGTTCTCGAATTCGGCGCGCGCCGGCGGCTGCTCGCGTTCGGCCGTGTCAGCGCATTGCTGCCCAGGCGCGACAACGATCTCGTGCGGCTGAATCTCGATGCGATCGGAGCAGTCGATTTCGATGCCGGCACCGTCGCGATCGACGCGCTGCTCGTCGACTCGCGACTCGTGCACAAGTACGCGCTGACCGGCGCGGCGGCCTTCCGTGCCGGCGACGACAGCGGCTTCCTGCTGTCGGTCGGCGGCTTCAATCCGCGTTTCGCGCCGCCGGCCGGCGTGCCGGAGTTGCCGCGAGTGGCGATCGCGCTCGGCTCGGGCAGCAACCCGCGATTTCGCTGCGCCGCCTATTTCGCGATCACGTCGAACACGCTGCAGTTCGGCGCGCGCGCCGAGCTTTACGCCGAAGCGCTCGGCTTTTCGCTGCAGGGCGACGTCGGTTTCGACGTGCTGGTGACGCGTTCGCCGCTACAGTTTCTCGCCGATTTCGACGCGTCGGTGCAACTGAAGCGCGGCTCGCGCCGGCTGTTCAAGGTCGCCGTCGCCGGCACGCTGCAGGGGCCGAGGCCGCTGCGCCTGTCGGGCAAGGCCTCGTTCGAGATCTTCTGGTGCGACTTCACCGTGCGCTTCGACGCGACGCTGATCGGCGGCGAGCGACCGCCCCTGCCGCCGGCCGTCGACGTGCAGGCCGAGCTGATCGCCGCGCTGCGCCGCTCGACGAGCTGGCGGACGATCGCACCGCCGCAGGCTGCACACGGCGTCTCGTTGCGCCGTCCGACGAACGAGGCGGCACTCGTGCTCGATCCGTTGGGGCGGCTTGCCGTGTCGCAGGACGTCGTGCCGCTGAACACCGGGCGCGACATCGACGTTTTCGGCGGGGCGCCGGTCGCCGGCGCGCGGCGCTTCGGGCTCGCGGTATCGCTCGAGGGGCTGCCGCTGGCCCCGATCGCGAGCCTGCAGGCCCCGTTCGCACCGGCCCAGTTCTTCGCGATGAGCGACGACGAGAAGCTCGCGGCGCCGTCGTTCGAGCTGCGCGACGCGGGCGTCGTCGTCGGCAGCGAAGCCGCGAGCTTCGATGCAGCGCAGATCGCCGCAACGGCTCTGGACTACGAGGCGATCGTCATCGACGAGCTCGCGGCGCCACCGAAGCCCGCGCCAGCCCACTACACGCTGCCGGCAGAGCGGCTCGAACGCTTCGCGGCGAGCGGCGCGGCAGGGCGCGCACCGCTGCGCCGGATCGGCAGGACGCGCTATCGGCGCGCGGACGACGAGGCAGCGGAATCTGCCGTGCGGCTGCTCGCGCCGAGCTGGGCGATCGCGCCGCTGCTCGACGCGACGGCGCCGGAGCCCGACCCCGGCATCAGAACCTACAGCGACCATCTCGCCGCGCTGGCGCGACTGAACCGGGGCGCTGCGCGCTATCAGCTCGTGCCGTCGTACGAACTGGAATCCTGAGGCGAGGACTCCGCGATGCCGCCCGCTGCCGAGCTGAGTTTCCTGCCCTGGGTTCGCCAGGGCGCAAGCGCCGCGATCACGCAAGTCGACACGCTCGGCCAGGCGCAGCCCGCGGTCGCGACGCTCGCGGCGACGCTGGCCGTCAACGGCAATGCGCTGCCGGCGCTGGCGCTGCGGCTGCGCGGCCCGGCCGACGTGCTCGGCATCGACCCCGGCCAGGTCGTCAGGATGGACCCTGCCCCCGATAGCCACGATGGCGAGCCGAGCTACTTTCCATGCATCGAATTCGACCGCGCCGACTTCCCGTGGCTGTTCACGCCGGCCAGGGCGGCCGCGGCAGGCAAGCTGCGGCCCTGGCTCGTGCTCGTCGTCGTGCGCAAGCAGCCGGGCGTCAGCCTCAGCGCCGGTGCGACGTCGCCGCTGCCGAGCCTGCGGATCGAACCCCCGGCGCAGGCGGCCGACGAGTTGCCCGACCTGCGCGACAGCTGGGCTTGGGCGCACGCCCAGGCCGCCGCAACCGATACGAGCGCCGCCAGCGTGCAGGCGGCGCTGCGCGGATCGCCGGCGCTGTCGCTTTCGCGGCTGATCTGCCCGCGCATCCTCGCCGCGGACACCGACTACCTTGCCTGCGTCGTGCCGGCGTTCGACGTGAGTCGCCGGTCCGGGCTGGGCCTGCCGGTCGACGACGCCGATGTCCTGGGTGCCGACGCGCTGGCGCCGGCCTGGACGTGGTCGCCGGCGCTCGCGGACGTCCTGCTGCCCGTCTATCACCGCTGGGAGTTTCGTACCGGGCCGGGCGGCGATTTCGCGACGCTGGCGGCACGGCTGCGCCCGCGCGCGGTGCCCGAGGCCCTGGGCAAGCGGCCGATCGCGATCGGCGACCCGGGATTCGCGCTGCCGGCCGGCTTCCCGACCGACGCGCGCCTGCTCGGCGAGGGCGCGTTGCGCGCGATGAGCGTCGATGGCGAACCCGATCCGATGCCGCCGTGGCCGCAGGGAACCGAACTCGCGTTCAAGGATGCGCTTGCGCCGATCGTCAACGCACCCGGCGAGAACGCGGTGCACGAACCCGATGCCGAACCCTTGCTCGCGCCGCCGCTCTACGGCCGCTGGCACGCCCGGCGCGACACCGTGACCCGGCAAGGGCAGGACTGGTTCGACGAACTGAATCTCGACCCGCGGCTGCGCAGCACGGCGGCCTTCGGCACGCGGGTGATCCAGCGCGACCAGGAAGCGCTGGTCGCGTCGGCCTGGGCGCAGGCCGGATCGCTGGAAGCCGCGAACCAGCGGATGCGCCAGCTCCAGCTCAGTTGCGCGGTCGGCGAACGCCTGCAGGCGCGGCACTTCGCCGGCCTGTCGGCCGACGCCGCCTTGCGCGTGCACGCGCCGCTGCTGGCACGCGCGGCGACCACCGGCATGCCGGTCGCCGGCCGCAACATGCTGCAGCTGCTGGCGACGACGCCGTTGCCGCTGCGCGCGCTCGGACCGGCGATGCGCCGCATCGCGCGTCAGCGCGGTCCCCTGACCCGGCGACTCGGGGTACTGGGACTGCAACGCTCGAAGAGCTGGATCGCGAGCCTGAACGCCGGCGACGCCGACCTGCCGAAGTTCAAGGTGCCCGACATCGTCAGCTTCGATGCGGTCATCGCGCATCTGCCGGTGCCGACGGCCGTACGTGCGTTTTCGGCGGTCACAGATGCCGAAGTGCTGGCGCGCGCCGGCATGCCGTGGTTCGTCGTGCGGGCCGAGAGCGCGCCGGTGCCGATCGCCTTCTCGTTCACGCGCGGGCCGGCGAGCAACGACAGCACCGCGGCGCGCGACTTCCGTCGCGCGGCGGCAGCGCACCTCGCGCGAGTGCAACCGAGCCGTTCGGCGCCTGGCGTCGCCTTCGCGGCCGGCACCGACCTCGGCAGGGTCGCGCAGTCGCTGGCCGCGCAGACGCGGCCTCGCAACACGCTCGCGGCCTTCGCGCGCAACCTCATCGCGCCGCCGTCGCCGACGCGGCCGCCCGGAACGGGAGAGCGGGGCGACACGGGTTCCGGCGCCGGTCCGCATGCGGAGGCGAGCGCACGCGCGCGCGTGGACAAGCTGCGTGCCATCGTCGCCAGCGCGGTCGACGCGCTTCGCACGATCGACGTCGTGCCGAGCTTCGATCAGCCGATGGTCGAAGCGCTGCGCGACCTGGCCCCGGATCTCGTGCTGCCCGGCCTCGACACGGTGCCCGAGGACAGCGTGCTCGGCCTCGAGACGAACCGCCGCTTCGTCGAAGCATTCATCGTCGGCCTGAACTTCGAGATGGCGCGCGAGCTGGTCTGGCGCGGCTTCCCGACCCGCCAGGACGCGACCTTCTTCGATCGTTTCTGGGGCGGCGCGCCCGACGTGCCGCCGCTCGACCGCTGGGGCACGCGCCGGCTCGGCGATCCGAACACCGCCGAGCCGCGCGAGCGCTTCGTCATGCTGATGAGGAGCGCGCTGCTGCGCCGCTATCCGAACGCGTTGATCTACCTGACGCCGGCGATCGCGACCGCCGGCGCGCGTGCGCCCAGCGACGACCCCGCACTGGAAAGACTGCCGGTGTTCGCCGGCACGATGCCGCCCGACATCAGCTGGTTCGGCTTCGACGTGCCGACCGCCGAGGTCGTCGGCCAGAGCGCCGGCGGCACCGGCAACGGCTACTACCTGGTGATCCAGCAGCACCCGACCGAGCCGCGCTTCGGACTTCATCCCGATGCGTCGGCAGGTGTCGCCGGGCACGTCGCGGCGAGTGGCAGCGCGCCTGCCGGCCAGCCTCTGGGCGGCCACGAATGGGGGCGCAACTCGGCGCACATGGCCGCCATCGTTCGTCGCCTGCCGGTGCGCCTGGCGATCCATGCGTCGCAGCTCATGGCGGTCGGCTCATGAACCCGACACCCTCCGATACGCATACCGTGATCGCGCCCGGCGACCGCCCGCTCGTGCTGTTGCCGGTACGCCTGGAAACGCGCTTCTTCGGAATCGGCGGCGATTCGACCGAGCTGCGCGTGCGCGTCTACCCGGACAAGATCCATCTGGATACGCACGAACCCGAACTGCTGACGACCGAGCGCGAATGGGGCGCTCACTACTGGGAGCAGGACTGGCGTGCAGGCAACGACGAGGTGGCGCGCGCAGCCGCCTGGCGCCAGCACGCCGAGCGTTTCGGCGGTGAACGCGCCGCCTGGATCGCGCGTGCGCTCGCGCCGACGAATCCGCAGCAGCGGCCGGCCACGCCGACACCGGCCGACCAGCCGCTGCCGGTGGCGCCGGTGCTTGCGGACGCGCCCACCGTGGCCGACGACCGCGCCGGCGCCTGGCGGCGTGCGCCGCTGGCGCGCCTGCTGCCGACGCGCTGGATCGCGCTGCTGCGCTCGGGCCGGCTGACGGCGCGAGCCGTCGGCAACGAGATCGCGAAACCGCTGGCTGCCGGACCCGACCCCGCGGATGACGGTGCGCCGGGCGGCGGTGCGCCGGGCGGCGATCCGTCGGGCGGCGATCCGTCGGGCGGCGATCCGTCGGGCGGCGATCCGTCGGGCGGCGATCCGTCGGGCGGCGATCCGTCGGGCGCCGGTGCGTCGGGCGGCGGTCCATCGGCTGCCGTGGCGCTTGCCGCCGCCGACGAGCTCGCGATCGACGCCGGCATGAAATGGATGGTCGATTTCGACGAGGCCGAGGCGAAGGGCATGGGTCTTCGCATCGCCGTGCCGCCGCAGATGCTCGCAGGCTCCGCGGAGGCGATGTCGCTGCTGGTGTTCGGCGTCAATGGCGACAGCGACGATGCCGGGCCGAAGCTCGCGGAGCTGCTCGACGCCCATCACTACACCGACGGCCTCGGCTTCTTGCGCCAGGGATCGCCGACGAACAACACCGAGGACCGGCGCGCCGACGCGACCGCCGACGACGCCGCGCACGAACGCAGCTTCGCGACCGAGATCGCCTTCGACCCGGGCACGCTGACCGACGATTCGAACGCGCTACGTACAGGCGTCGCACTCGGCCTGCCGGCCGCCGCGATCGCCGCCACGCTGGGCAGGCTGCCCGAGGCCGCCGCGTTGCACGGGCGCGACCAGCGCAGCATGAACCTGGCGCTGTGGCAGGCAGGATGGGGCTACTACTTCGGCAACCTGGTCGGCTTCGACGGCACCGGACTGACGCCGGCGGCCCTCGCCTGGGCGCGCGAGCACTTCGCCAGCCACGTGCGCGCCGGCGGTGCGCTGCCGGTCTTGCGCTGCGGCCGGCAGCCGTACGGGTTGCTGCCGGTGACTTCGCTCGATCTCTGGCAGCCCGACAGCGACGCCGATCCGGCGCTGCGGGCACAACAGTGGCTGCGCACGCTGCTGATCCGCTTGCGAGACAACGTCTGGCGACCGCGGCTGGACGAGGCCTACCGGATCGGCCGGCGGACATCGCCGCGCGACCCCGATGCCGACCTCGCCGACGTCATGCGGACCGACGCCGTGTCGAGCGCCTATCGCACGCGTCATCTCTTCGGCCGGCACTACCTGCAGCACTTGCGTGCCTTCATCGGCGAAGACCTCGAGGCCGCGGGCTTTCTCGCCGCCGCCAACGCCGGATCGGTCGGCATCCTGCAACGCCTGAACATCGACGCGCGGCCGCGCCTCGCACGCACGGTGTCCGACGCCCAGGCCTGGCCGGTCACCGCGCCGCTGGTGCAGGCCGGGGAAGTCTCGCCGTGGCGCACGCTCGAACCGAACTTCATCGCCGAGCTGCTGCAGGCCGACAGCATCGGCGCGCTGATCGAGGCGCGCCCGGCGCCGAGCCTGCTGCAGGCGCTGCTGCGCCACGCGCTGCTGCGCGAGATCGCCGACGCGGCGGCGAACATCGCCGCGAGCGCGAACGGCGGCGATGCCGGGCTGCTCGCGCGCGATGCCGAGCTCGTCGACCTCGTCAGCGGCGCGCCGCCGACGCCGACCTGGCGGCGGCAACTGGAGCAGGTCGTGGGCGCCGTCACCGGTACGGCGACGATCGGCGAGTACCTGCAGTCGCTCGACGATTTCAGCGCGCCGCAGGTGGCAGCGCTGGGCGAGTTCCGGGCCGCGCTCGAACATCTCGCGGCGCGCGACAGCGAGGCGCTGCAACTGCTGATGCAGGGCGCGCTCGATCTCGCGGCGCACCGCCTCGACGCCTGGATCAGCGCGTTCGCCAACCGGCGGCTCGACGCAATGAAGGCCGGCGGCGCGACCGGGAGCCGGGTCGGTGGCTACGGCTACGTCGAAAACCTTCGGCCGGGACCGGCCCCGGTGCCGGTCCCCGCGCCGCCGCCCGGCGAACCCGGGCCGCTGTTCACGCGCACGACCGACACCGGTTTCATCCATGCCCCGTCGCTGACCCACGCCGCGGCCGCTGCCTTGCTGCGCAACTCGCATCTCGGCGCGAGCGGCGTGCCGGCGGCGGACAGCCCGTTCGCGATCCGGCTGTCGTCGCGCCGCGTGCGCGTCGCTCAGCAACTGCTCGACGGCGTGCGCCAGGGGCAGCGGCTCGGGGCGTTGCTCGGCTATCGCTTCGAGCGCGCGCTGCACGAAATCGGCTTCGACGCGTTGATCCTGCCGCTGCGCAAGCTCGCGCCGCTGGACTTGCCGGAATCGGCGAGCGCCGCGGCCCGGGAGGCGGTGGCGGCGAACAACGTCGTCGACGGCCTCGAACTGTCGCGTCGCTGGCAGGCCGAACCCGCCGTCGTGCTCGACGCGGTGAAGCCGCGGCTGAGCGGCACGATGCAGGCGAGGCTCGAACGCGAGCTGACCGAGCTTGCCGCGATGATCGACGGGCTGAGCGACGCGCTCGTCGCCGAATCGGCCTACCAGATGGCGCGTGGCAACACGACGCGCGTCGCGAGCACGCTGGCCGCGATCGCGCAGGGCGACGCGCCGCCGCCCGATCTCGAGGTGGCGCGCACACCGCGGAGCGGCACCGCGCTGACGCACCGGCTGCTCGTGTTGTGGAGCGGTGAACCCGCCGCAACGCCGGGATGGCTGCCAGCCGATGCGGCGGCGCGCTCGGCCGCCGAGCCGATGCTGAACCATTGGGCCTCGATGCTGATCGGGGATCCGCGTCGGATTCGCTGTACCGTCGAATGCGTCGACGACGCCGGCACGACGGTCGAAGTGCAGCGTTTCGCGCTCGCGGAGCTGTCGCTGTGCCCGCTCGACCTGGTCTACGGTGTCGAATCCGATACCGGCGCCGTTCAGCCGCCGGATACGGCCTGCGAGATCGAACAACGGGTGCTCTACCAGGCGCGTCGCCGCGCCGGGGGCTGGGGCGACGACGCGCTGTTGCGCCTGCAGCACGCGCGTCCGTCCGACCTGGCAGCCGACGAGCTGAGCCTGTTCGAAGCCCTCGAACAGGCGCGGACGCTGCGCCGCCTGCTGTCGAGCGCGCGCGGCGCCGACGCCGAAGACCTGAACCCGCCCGAGCGCCGGAGTGACGGAACGCTCGCGCTGGCCGAGCTCGAGGCACGCGTGCATGCGGCCGAAGACGCGCTCGCCGCCGCCCATCGGTCATTGACGGAGCTTGCCGGCGAAGGCGACGACGCCGAGGCCCTGCGCGGCGCCTTGCTCGCGCTCGGCGCCTTCGGCGTCGCCCCGGCGACACCGACGGCCGCAACCGGCAATGACGCCGAAGCGGCGGCGGCGCTCTCGGTCCAGGCCGGCGCACTGCTTCGGGACAGCGCGGCGCGCCTGGCGCACACCGAGGACCTGCGCGCACAGCCCCCAGCCGCCGAGCCGCACGCACGTTGCGATCGGCTCGTCGAACGGATGCAGGCCGTGTTCGGACGATCGTTCGCCGTCATGCCGCGCTTTTCCTGCGGCAGTCCCGCTGCCGCCGAGCTGTCGGACGCGCTGGCGGCCGGCGGCC
>JAAZBL010000412.1 GCA_012513825.1 Limnobacter sp.
GCCTTGGCCACCGGTGCGCCGAGCCGATCGGCCAGCTCGAGCAGCTGGCCGCGCGCACCGAGCGCGCCCTGCCCGGCCAGGATGCAGACCTTCTTGCCCTCGTTCAGGACCGCAGCGGCGCGCTCGAGCTGACGCTCGCCCGGCAGCCGGGCGCCGAGCGCCAGCAGGTCCGACACGTGATCCGGCACGTTGCGCGGCGAACGCGCATCCGCTTCGACGTCTTCGGACTGCAGGTCGACCGGCATTGTCAGGTGCGCGACGCCGCGACGCGTCAACGCGGTCCGGCAAGCCAGCGCGACGACGTTCTGCACGTGCGCACCGCCCATGATGCGCGCGTTGTAGACGGCCACGTCCATGAACAGCTTGTCGAGCTCGACGTCCTGCTGCGTCTGCGTCGCGATCAGGTCGTGGTATTGAAGGCCGGTGATCGCCAGTACCGACGCTCCGTCGAGCTTGGCGTCGTACAGACCGTTCAGCAGGTGGATGCCGCCCGGTCCCGAGGTGGCCAGGCAGACGCCGAGCCGTCCGGTGAACTTCGCGTGCGCGCAGGCCATGAAGGCCGCGCTCTCCTCGTGCCGGACCTGGACGAAGCGGATCCGGTCCTGGCGTTTTCGAAGGGCCTCGACGATGCCGTTGATGCCGTCGCCCGGCATTCCGAAGATCGTGTCGACGTCCCAGTCGAGCAGCGTTTCGACGAGGACGTCTGCGGCGGTGGTGGTGGCCATGGCATTCCCCTGGTGGGCCGCCCGATGCGGCGCGATTCGAGGTCGCCGCGCCCGGCCACCGGTCGGACGGGCGCAGCAGGTTCGGGGAAGCCCAGCAAGCGGGGTTCCCCCGCCTGCAGCCGGAAGCGCGCTTTCGTGCGCGTAGATCCCCTGCTCAGGCCGCCGCGCTCAGCGCCGCATTGAAGGTCGCGCTCGGTCGCATGACCGCGTCGAGCTTTTCCGCGTCGGGGAAGTAGTACCCGCCGATGTCGGCCGGCCTGCCCTGCACGGCGTTCAGCTCGTCGACGATCCGCTGCTCGTTTTCGGCCAGCGTCGCTGCCAGCTTCGAGAAATGCTGCTGCAGCTCCGGGTCTTCGTCCTGCGCCGCCAGCGCCTGCGCCCAGTACAGCGCCAGGTAGAAATGGCTGCCGCGGTTGTCGAGCTCGCCGGTGCGCGCCGACGGCGACTTGCGGTTGTCGAGCAGCTTGCCGGTCGCCTCGTCGAGCGTGCGGGCCAGGATCGCTGCCTTGCGGTTGCCGGTCTTGTGGCCGAGATCCTCGAGCGAGACGGCCAGTGCCAGGAACTCGCCCAGCGAATCCCAGCGCAGGTGGTTTTCCTCGAGCACCTGCTGGACATGCTTGGGCGCCGAGCCGCCGGCGCCGGTTTCGAACAGGCTGCCGCCGGCCATCAGCGGAACGATCGACAGCATCTTCGCGCTGGTGCCCAGTTCCAGGATCGGGAACAGGTCGGTGAGGTAGTCGCGCAGGATGTTGCCGGTCACCGAGATCGTGTCCATGCCGCGCGCGGCGCGCTCGAGCGTATAACGCATCGCGCGCACCTGCGACATGATCTGGATGTCCAGCCCGGTCGTGTCGTGGTCCTTCAGGTAGGTCTCGACCTTCCTGATCAGTTCGGCTTCGTGCGGACGATACGGGTCGAGCCAGAACACGGCCGGCATCCCGGACAGGCGCGCGCGCGTGACCGCGAGCTTGACCCAGTCTCGGATCGGCGCGTCCTTGACCTGGCACATGCGCCAGATGTCGCCTTTTTCGACCTGCTGCGTCAGCAGCACCTCGCCGGTCGCGATGTCGACGATGTTCGCGGTCCCGTCCTCGGGGATCTCGAAGGTCTTGTCGTGCGAGCCGTATTCCTCGGCCTGCTGCGCCATCAGTCCCACGTTCGGCACCGTGCCCATCGTGGTCGGGTCGAAGGCGCCGTTGGTCTTGCAGAAATTGATGATCTCCTGATAGATGCGCGCGAACGTGCTCTCGGGGATCACGGCCTTCGTGTCCTTCGGTCGGCCGTCGGCGCCCCACATCTTGCCGCCGAGCCGGATCATCGCCGGCATCGACGCATCGACGATCACGTCGCTCGGGCTGTGCAGGTTCGAGATCCCCCGGGCAGAGTCGACCATCGCCAGCTCGGGCCGATGCTCGTGGCAGGCGTGCAGGTCGCGGATGACTTCCTCGCGCTCCGACGCCGGCAGCTTCTCCAGCTTGCTGTAGAGATCGACGAGCCCGTTGTCCACGTTGACGCCCAGTTCGTCGAAGAGCTTCGCGTGCTTGGCGAACGCGTCCTTGTAGAAGACCCGGACCGCGTGCCCGAAGACGATCGGGTGCGAGACCTTCATCATCGTGGCTTTCACGTGCAGCGAGAACATCATGCCGGTCTTGCGGGCGTCCTCCATCTGCTCTTCATAGAAATCGAGCAGCGCCTTCTTGCTCATGAACATGCTGTCGATGATCTCGCCTTCCTGCAGCGCGACCTTCGGCTTCAGCACCTGCGTCTTGCCGCTGGTGCCCACGAGCTCCATCCGCACGTCGCGCGCACGGTCGAGCGTCATCGACTTCTCGCCGTGGTAGAAGTCGCCGCTTCGCATGTGCGAGACATGCGTGCGCGAAGCCGGGCTCCATTCGCCCATCGAGTGCGGGTTCTTGCGCGCGTAGCGCTTGACCGCGGCGGGCGCCCGACGATCGGAGTTGCCCTCGCGCAGCACCGGGTTCACCGCGCTGCCCAGCACCCTCGAATAGCGCTGGCGGATCTGCTTCTCTTCGTCGGTCCTGGGCTCGTCCGGGAAATCGGGCACCTTGTAGCCGCGCGCCTGCAGCTCCCGGATCGTGGCCACGAGCTGCGGTACCGATGCGCTGATGTTCGGCAGCTTGATGATGTTCGCGTCGGGGTCCTGGGTCAGGCGGCCGAGTTCGGCGAGCTCGTCGGGAACCTTCTGGCCGGCCTCGAGACGGTCGGCGAACTCGGCCAGGACCCGCGATGCGACCGAGATGTCGCTTTCGACCATCTCGATGCCGGCAGGCGTGGCGAACGTCCGGATGATCGGCAGCAGCGATGCCGTCGCGAGCCGCGGGGCTTCGTCCGTCAGTGTGTAGACGATCTTCGATGTCTTCGTGTTCATGAGCCCAGGCTCCGTTCCGAGGTTTTGCATGCACCAGCCGGTGCGGACGCGCGACGGCGCGTACCACCGCCGCGAGAATACCTCGGTGGGCGAAGCCCGGGGATCGCTGCGACGCCGGGGTTTGGCTCAGCTCATTCCGCCTGGATTCCGGCAGCCGCCGCGACGCGTTTCCAGGTGTCGATCTGGCTCTTCAGCCAGGTCGTCGACGCTTCCGGCGTATCGGCCACCGGGTCCAGTCCCTGCTCGTGCAACCAGGCGACGAACTCCGGCGACTTCAGCACCTGGACGACTTCGGCGTTCAGCTTCCGGACCGTGGCCTCCGGCGTGCCGGCAGGCACGTAGAGCCCGTACCAGACGCCGGTGTCGTAGTTCGCGACGCCGCCTTCGGCAACGGTCGGCATTCCCGGCCACAGCGGACTGCGCTCGCCGGTCGTTACGGCCAGCGCACGCAGCCTGCCGTCTTCCGCGTATCGCTTCGCCGTCACGAGCGGATCGATGAGCACCTGCACTTCGTTGGCCATGGCGGCGGTCAGCGCGGGGCCCGACCCCTTGTACGGCACGTGCGTCATCTTGATGCCGGCCGCGACCTGGAACTGCTCGCTCGCGAGGTGGACCGACGTCCCGATACCCGGCGTGCCGAAGTTCAGCTTGCCCGGGTTCGCCTTCGCATATTCGACCAGTTCCGCGATCGACTTGATGCCCAGCTGCGGCGAAACGAGGACGGCGAAGGGGCCGATCACGACCGTCGTGACGGCCGCGAGATCGCGCGTGACGTCGTAGGGCAGCTTCCGTTTCAGGGCCGGCTCGGTGGAAATCGCGCCGCTGTGCAAGAGCAGCGTCATGCCGTCGGCGTCGGCATGTACCACCGATTCGGTGCCGATCGATCCGCCCGCACCGGCCCGGTTCTCCACGACGATCGTGCGCCCGAGCCGCGCACCGAGCTCCTGCGCGAGCTTGCGCCCGAGAATGTCCGAGGTGCCGCCCGCCGAGTACGGGACGACGATTCGCATCTGCTTGCCTTCGGGAAGCGCCTGCGCCGACGATGCCGCCGTGGCGAACGCCAGGCACGCGGCTGCGAGCAGCCTTCTTCGCGTGTTCATGAGCACTTCGTCTCCTTGTCGAATTGTCGTTTGACGGGTTCTTTGCGAGCGACGGGCTCAGTCGCCGGCATCGGCCTCGCGCAGGCCGCCATAGGCGTCCCACGGCGTCGCCACCAGGTAGCCGCAATCGACCGGCAGGTTGACGCCCGTGATCGCGGCGGCCGCCGGCGATGCGAGGAACACGACGGCGGCTGCGATCTCGTCGGGCTTCACGAGGCGCCGAAGCGCGGTCGCCGTCTCCAGGTGGCTGCGATCGAGCGTCCGCGTCTCGAAGCCGCGGTCCAGTGCAGGCGTGGCGGTGAATCCCGGCGACACCGTATTCACCCTGACGCCCGCCGGCCCCCATTCGCTCGCCAGGCACTCGCTCAGGCTGATGACGCCCGCCTTGGCCGGACCATACGAATGCAGCGGCCCGGAACGCATGCCGGCCACCGACGCGATGTTGACGATGGCGCCTGCGCCTTGCGCGGCCATCTGCGGACCGAAAGCCGCACAAGTCAGGTAGGTGCCGCGCAGGTCGACGCGTGCGACGAAATCCCATTCCTTCATCGAGAGCCGGCCCGGCGGCAGCGTTCGTTGCAGTACGCCGGCACTGTTGACGAGGACGTCGACCCGGCCGAAAACCCGCAGCACCTCCGATGCCGCCTGCGCGACCGATTCGTCGTCGCCGACGTCGACGGCGAAAGCCCGGCCCGACAGTTCGCCGGCGACACGCCTGCCGGCGTCGAGATTGCGGTCGAGCACGACGACCTTGTCGCCCGAGGCGGCGAATCCTCGCGCGCAGGCTTCGCCGATTCCGCTTGCCGCCCCCGTGACCACGACGATCCGCTGTTGCATCGAAATCCCTGTTGCGCCGCGATTCGCTATTGCGAATATTTTTACCGTAGGAGAATAGTACTCCCGGCCCAGCGACCGGTCAAGACGACGCGCCCGGCGGGGACGCCAGCCTCAGACGGACAGGTAGCGTTTCTTGACGGCGTCGTCGGCGTTCAACTCGTCGATCGAGCCCGTGAACACGTTGCAGCCGCGATCGATGACGACGGCACGATGTGCAAGCCCCAGGCAGAAGTGCAGGTTCTGCTCGGCCAGCACGATCGTCGTTCCGAGGCCGCGCAGCGTCTCGATGATGTCGCCGATCCGTTGCACCATGATCGGCGACAGGCCCTCGCTGGGTTCGTCGAGCAGCAGCACGGCGGGATTGCCCATCAGCGCCCGCCCCACCGTCAGCATCTGCTGCTCGCCGCCGGACAACTGCCCGCCCAGCCGCGAGCGCAGCGGCGCAAGCAGTGGCAACATTTCGTAGACCCGTTCGAGCCGCCAGTTGCGTTCGCCGTCGACGCCGGCCTTGGCGGCGATCAACAGGTTGTCCACGACGCTGAGGTCCGCGAAGATCTGCCGGTCTTCCGGCACGAAGCCGATGCCCGCGCGCGCGATCGCATGCGGGGGACGCCCGCGGATCTCGGTGCCGCGCAGCCGGATGCTGCCCGCCCGTGCGGGGACGATGCCGGCCACGGCCTTCATCGTCGTGCTCTTGCCCGCGCCGTTTCGACCGAGCAGCGCCAGCGTTTCTCCGGCATGCACGGTCAGGCTCATGCCGAACAACGCCTGGCTCGTCCCGTAGCAGGCGTCGAGCCCCTCGACCTCGAGCATCGGTACGGCGGCTGCCTGCTTCATGCCCGCGGTTCCCTCGGCTTGCCCAGGTACGCCTCGATGACCTTCGGATCGCTGCGGATCGCGTCGGCATCGCCCTCGGCGAGCAACGCACCGCGGGCCAGCACGAAGATGCGCTGCGACACCCGGAAGACGATCTCCATGTCGTGCTCGATCAGCACGACCGTGAGCCCGCCCTTGTTCCACAACGCATGGACCGTATTGATCATCTGCTCGCGCTCCTCGGGACCCATGCCGGCCACCGGTTCGTCGAGCAGCAGCACCTTCGGTTGCAGCACCAGCGCGAGCGCCATGTCGAGAAGCTTCTGGTCGCCGTGCGACAGGTTCCCGCTGACCGTCTCGGCCTTGTCCTGCAGGCCGAGCTGCGTCATGACTTCCCAGGCACGGTCGCGCGTCTGCGGCAACGGAAAGCGCCCGCGCAGGCTCAGCGACTTGCCGGCCGGCGACATCAGCGCAGCGCGCAGCGACTCCTCGACCGTCAGCGAGGCGAACAGCTTCGAAACCTGGAACGCACGGCCGATACCGCGGCGCACGATGTCCGCGCAGCGGCGTCCGGCGATGTCTTCGCCGTCGAGCAGGATGCGGCCCGAGTCCGGGGCGATCGCGCCCGAGATCAGGTTGAAGAAGGTCGTCTTGCCGGCGCCGTTCGGGCCGATGACGGCGGTCAGCGACTCGCGCGGGAATTCGATCGAGACGTTGTCGGTCGCCAGTACGCCACCGAAGGACTTGCGCAGGTTCTCGACCTTCAGCACTCAACTCACCTCGTGCGAGCCGGCGGAACGCGCGGCAGGCACGCCGCCGTACGAGTTCCAGCTTGTGCCGACCAGCCAGCCGGCGTCGATCGGAAGATCGACGCCGGTGATCGCCGAGGCCGCGTCGGACGCGAGGAAGGCGACGCCGCAAGCGACTTCGTGCGGGTCCACCATGCGTCCGAGCGCCGTGCTTGCGACCAGGTCGGCGGGGTCGCGGTCGCCTCGATCGATGGCCGCCTGCAGCGCGGGCGTCTTCGTGTAGCCGGGCGACACGCAATTGACCCGTACTCCGGACCGTCCCCACTCGACGGCCAGGCAGCGCGTCAACGAGATGACCGCCGCCTTCGCCGGTGCGTAGACGTGCAGCGGTGCCGAGCGTGATCCGACGATCGAGGCGACGTTGACGATGACGCCGCGGCCTCGCGCTGCCATCCGGCTTCCGAACGCCACGCAGGTCAGGTAGGTCCCACGCAGGTCGACACCGACGACGCGATCCCAGAGCGTCATCTCGAGCGCTTCGGGGGCCAGCCTCGGCTGGATGATCCCCGCGGAATTCACCAGCACCGAGACCGCACCGAACCGATCCTCGACCTCGGTTGCGGCGGCGGCGACCGAAGCTTCGTCGAGGACGTCGCAGGCAACGAACTGCGCTCCGTCGCGTTCGAGTTCCGGCGAAAGCCGCGAATCCGGCAGATCGAGCACGACGACCCGGTCGCCTCGCTGCATCAGGTGCCGTGCGCATGCCAGACCGATCCCGCTGGCGCCGCCGGTGACGACCGCCAACTGCGTCGTGCTCATTGCGACCTCCTCCCAGTCGTCGCACGCCGATAGGCGTGGCCGATGAAATCGGCGATTCCCCGCCTGAAGCCGAGCGCGAACAGCAGCACGATGATGCCGAGCGCGAGGCCGTGATATTCGGTGAAGCGCGAGACCAGGTCGTTGAACAGCAGCAGCAGGCCTGCGCCGAGTGCCGGTCCGGCGAACACGTGAATGCCGCCCAGCATGATCATGAACACGGCTTCGCCGGACATCGTCCAGTAGCTGAAATCCGGGTACGCCCCCGAGACGAACAGCGCGAGCAGCACGCCGCCGATCGACGCGAACACCCCCGACAGCACGAACGCGTAGAGCTTGACCCGCCAGACGTCGATGCCGAGAAAGCGCGCGCGATCCGCGTTGTCGCGCACCATCCGCAGCGTGTAGCCGAACGGCGACTGCAGCACGAGCCGCATCGCCAGCAGGCACAGCACGGCGACCGCCGCCGAGAACCAGTACAGGTTGCGATCCTGGCCGAGGTCGATGCCGAGGAACGGGGGCCGCGGGATTCCTCCCATCAGCCCCTGGTCGCCGCCGGTGAGGCTGATCCACGACAGGATCACGCTGTAAAGGAGCATCTGGAAGGCCAGCGTCAGGAACGCGAAATAGATCTCCTTGAGCCGCACGCAGATGGCGCCCACGGCCAGCGCGAGCAAGGCCGCAAAGACGATCGCACCGAGCATGCCCATCGGCACCGAAGTACCGGCCTTCTGCATCAGCAGGCCGAACGCATAGGCGCCCCCACCGAAGAACATCGCGTGGCCGAAGGAAACCATGCCGCCGTAGCCGACCAGGATGTTCAGCGAGGTCGCGAAGATGGCGAAGGCCGACAGGCGGATCACGTAGTCGGACAACACCCGCGAGTCGGTCAGCAGCGGCAGCACCGCGAGGACGGCGAACGC
>JAAZBL010000413.1 GCA_012513825.1 Limnobacter sp.
CGTCGGCTTTCGGTGCGTCGGCTTTCGGTGCGCCGGCTTTCGGTGCGTCGGCTTTCGTGGCGTCGGCGCTGCGGACGGCGGCTTCCAACGCGGCGGCTGGCGATGTGTCCACCGGGGCCGCGGCAGCCGAAACCGTGGCCGTTGCAGCTGCAGCCGCAGAAGCGCCGATCGTCGCCGCATCGTCCGGCGCGGCAGTGGCCGCTGTCGCCGGCGGTGCGGCCGCCGCTCTCGACGGCGGTGCAGCAGCGGCGGCTCTCGACGGCGCCACCACGCCGTCGATCGCCTGGCCCAGCGCATGCGGGCGCCCGCGGAACACCAGCGCCAGCGGCAGGCCGACGACGATCGCGAGCACGCCCGATCCGATCGCCGTCGCGCGCCAGCCGAAGGCGGCCATCGACGCGGCGACGACCGGTACGAACACCCCGCCCAATGCGAGCCCGAGGCCGACCGCCGACAGCGCACGCGCTCGCTGCCGCTCGAACCAGTGGATGATCGCGATGTTCAGCGTGAAGTAGCCGGCGAAGCTGCTGCCCAGCGCGATCATCATCACCGCACCGTAGAAGCCGGCCAGCGTGTCGACGAAGCCGAGCGTGATCAGCCCGAGGCCGAAGATGACGATGCCGCAGCGGATCAGTCGGTGCTCGCCGAGCCGGTCGACGAGCCAGCCGAGGATCGGGCCAAAGAACGCGGTCTCGATCGACTGCAGCGCGGCGGCGCCGGCCAGCGCCGTCTTGCTCCAGCCCTTCTCCTCGGTGAGCACCGCGACGTACGCGCCGAACGCCTGCATCATCAGGCCGGCCTGCAGGAACTGCAGTCCCGAGCCCGCGACGACCATGCGCCAGCCGTAGAAGCCTTTCATGAGGGGACGATTATCCGGGCAGGCTGCAGCGTGCGTCGCGGCGGGCGTTCCGATATCGCGGTTGCGGCAGGCGCCCGATCGCAGCAAGGGCGACCCGGCTCCCGGGTCGCGACACGGATTGACCTGTATCCCCGGGCGGGTTCATGCTCCGACGGAGCCCGATGAGGGGATCGACATGGCAACGACGTCCAACCGTGCATCCGCCCTGCTCCTGCTGCTCGCCTGCCTGTTCGGCGGCATTGCACCGGCCCAGGCGGCGGCGATCGTCGACGAGGCCGACATCGTCGTCAACTTCGGCTCGATCGTCTTTCGCAACGCCGGCGGAGAAGCCATCGTCGACGGCATCGACGTCGAGGCGGCCGACGCGTTCAACGTGACGAGCGACGTCGAAATCGGCAACGCGAGCGCCGAGACGACCGGGACTGCCGACGCGTGCACGATCGCCGAGTGCGACATCGTCTCGATCTATCCCCTGCGAATCACTACTTCGGTTGCGGCCGACGCGCCGCCTCTGTCGAGGGCGATCGGTACCGGCAGGGCAGACGGTCTGCTGAGCTTCACCAACAACACCGGAAGCGACCTGACGATCGACTTCTTCCTCGAGATCGATGTCTTCTGGAGCGGTTTGAGCGTCGACGATCCCTCGAGCGAGCTCGCCTCGTTGAGCTGGCTGGTCGGCTTCGAATACGACGGCGTCGTTACCGAGGTCGTGAACGCATCGATCGATGGCGACCAGGACGGCGTCTCGGTCGGAGACGTGTGTCCCGAGTTTCCGAACGATCTCTGCAACCTGCGCGAGAGCTTCGAGGGCTTGTCGCTGCCGGCCGGCGCAACGCGAAGCTTCGCGGGCTTTGCCGAACTGACTGCGCTCGCCGAGGTCGCCAACGGCGAGCTGCCGCTGCCGTCGACGCTCCATCTGCTCGGGCTGCTGCCTGCGCTGGTCTTGCTTGCCGGTCGTCGCCGCCGACCGGCTCCCTGACGGACTCCGCGAAAGCCGCATCCGCTCGAGGTGACGGCCGCGACTTTTGCTCGCGGCTGCGTCGCCCGGTATCTTGTGATCGCGGCCTTGGTGCGACAGGCGCCTGACGGTCGGAGCGCCCGAGGCAGCGTCGGTCGCACGCGCTACCATGCGCCGACGGCAACCAGGGTTCCGACGATTGAATCGCCCCGCATCACCACCTCCCGCAAACGATCCAGGATCCGCGCTGACGCGCCCGCTCGCCTGGCTGCGCGCCGGCTGGCGCGACTTCGCGGCCGTGCCGGTGGCGAGCGCATTGCACGGCTTGCTTTTCGTGCTGTTCGCGCTGGTCATCGTCGCGATCGGCTGGCGTGACTCGGGCCTGCTGGCCGGTGCGTTCTCCGGTTTCGTGCTGGTCGCGCCGGTGCTGGTCACCGGCTTTCACGAACTGAGCCGGCGGCTGCACAGCGGCGAGGCGCGGCCGCGATTCGCGATCCTCGCGCTGATCGCCGTGTGGCGCCGGCGCGGCGCCCGGCTCGCCGCCTTCGGTTTGATGCTGGCCGCGATCGGTACCGCCTGGGTCGCATTCTCCACGCTGCTCGTGCGCCTGTCGTTGTCGGTCTCCGGTGTCGCTTCGGCCGTCGACGGCGCCGCGCTCGGCGCCACTGCGGCCGGTACTGCTGCCGGCTCGGCAGCCGAAGCCGTCCGCGCGGTCGGCGTCGCCGGCTTCGTGCGCCAGTTCGCGCAGGCCGGCGACGGCTGGCTGTTCGTCTGGTTCCTGGCCGGCGGCCTCGTCGCTGCCGTCGTCTTCGCGATCAGTGCGATTTCAGTGCCGATGCTGGTCGACCGCGACGTGACGCTGCGCGAGGCGATCCGCACCAGCGTCGCCGCCACCGGCACCCATCCGGTCGAGATGGCGAGCTGGGCGGCGCTGATCATGGTGCTCGCGCTGGTCGGCAGCCTGACGCTGATCGGCCTCGTGCTCGTCGTGCCGCTGCTCGGTCACGCGACCTGGCACGCGTACCGCGACCTGGCCGGATCCTGAGAATCATGTTCGGCTACAGCGAGGAGCAGATCGCGCAGTTCGGCATGACCTTCGGGATCGGCGGCTTCATCCTGTTCATGCTGTTCGTGATCTGGAAGCTGGCACGCGAGTCCAAGGCCGGCCGCTTCGGCACATTCGTGCTGTTCTTCGTTCTTGCGTTCGGGATGCTCGGGTTCATCGCGAAGACGATCCTGCAGGCAGTGCTCGCCCCATGAGCCCGGCGGCCGGGCCGGTCACGACGAGCGGTCCGGGCCGCGGGCTCGGCGCCGCGCTGCTCGCCGTGCTGATCTGGGGCGTGCAGCTGCCGGTGCTCAAGGGGATCTTCCCGGTCCTCGACGGCTATTCGATCTCGGTGGTCCGCTACGGCGTGGCCGCCGCCGCCTTCGTTCCGCTGCTGCTGTGGCAGGAGGGCTGGCGCGCGTTCTCGCTGGCCGACGAGCGCCTCGGGCGCGTCGTGCTCGCCGGCCTGTGCATGGGAGGCTCGGCGGTGCTGATGGTCAGCGGGCTCGCCTACACGCGGCCCGAGGTTGCCGTGCTGATCCTGGCCATGCAGCCGGCGATGACGGCGCTCGCCGACTGGGTCATCTGGCGGCGCCGGCCGCCGGCCTTCACGATGGCCTGCCTGGCGTTCGCGTTCGCCGGGGTCGCGATCGCGGTCACGCGCGGCGGCGAGATGCTGATCCACCCGGCACCGGCCGTGCGCGGCGAGGCCTTCGGCAACCTGCTCGTCTTCTGCGCGGCGATGGCCTGGGTCGCCTACGTGCTGATCAGCTCGCGCTTCCACGGCTGGTCGACGATCCGGGTATCGGCGCTGACCAGTGGCCCGGCCGTCGTGCTCGTGCTCGTCTGCTGGGCGCTCGCGCATGCGGCGGGCTTCACCTATGCCGTTCCGGACGGTCTGCCGGCGGCGAGCTGGCGGCTCGGCTACGTGTCGCTGATCGGCGTCGTGTTCGCGATGTTTCTCTGGAACGCCGGCGCACTGCGCATCGGCGCCGTCAACGCGATGCTGCTGCTGAACCTGATGCCGGTCATCACCTTCGCGTTCCGTGCGCTCGAGGGGGCGAACTTCGTGCGGTCGGAGATCCTGGGCGGCTCGATCGTCGTCGGCGCGCTGGTCGCGAACAACCTGCTGCTGCGGCGACGCTCGCGCTGACCCGCCGGCGAACCGGCGACCGGTCGGACAGCCGATCGAGCTTTCAGCGATGCAGCGCGGCGTCCAGCTCCGCCAGGCCCTCGAAGACGATGTCCTCGAAGCTCGCCGGTTCGCCGACGCGGGCGCTGCCCGTCGCTTCGTCCGCCAGGCCGGGCCGGCGAATCCATGCCGCCTGCAATCCGGCCGCGCGTGCCGCGAGCACGTCGAGGTCCAGATCGTCGCCGACGTGCAGCACCGCCGACGGATCGTCGACGCCCGCGCGACGGCAGGCTTCGGCGAAGATCCGCGGATCGGGCTTGCCGAAGTCGAGCTGGTGCGCACTGACGCTCGCCGCGAAATAGCGGCCGAGCCCGGTGCGGGCGACGTTCGCATTGCCGTTGCTCACGGCGACCAGCCGGTAACGCTGCGACCAGCGGGCCAGCACCGGCTCGACGTCGTCGTAGGGCGAGACCTGCTGGCGCGCGTCGAGGAACACTTCGAAGGCCGGCTCGGCGAGCGCCGGATCGTCACCGGCCTCGCGCAGCGATCGACGCAGCGACTCGAGCCGCAGGAAGCTGACGTCGTGCGCGCGCTGCGGATGGTCGGCCAGCAGTTGGGCGCGCAGCGCGCGTCGCCGGTCGGCGTCGAGCCAGGCGAGCGTGGCCGGCGCGTGCTCGGCCAGCCACGTCGACAGCATGTGTTCGGCGTGCAGCAGGACCGGCCTCGACGGCCACAGCGTGTCGTCGAGGTCGAGCGTGATCGCGAGCAGCGGGCCCGTCACTCGCCCTTCAGACCCGCAGCGCGGATCACGTCGCCCCACTTCTTCGTCTCTTCGGCGAGGAACTTCTCGAATTCCTCCGGCGTGCCGCCGGCCGGAAAGGTGCCGAACGGATCTTCGAAGCGCTCCTGGATTTCGGGCAGCTGGACGATCTCGGTGATCTCGCGGGCCATCCGGTCGACGATTTCGCGCGGCGTGCCGGCCGGCGCCAGCATGCCGGCCCAGGTGCTGCCGGTGAAGTTCTCGATGCCCTGTTCCTGGAAGGTCGGCACGTCGGGCAGCGCCGGCAGCCGCTTGTCGCTGGCCACGCCGATCAGCCGCACCCTGCCGTCGCGCCCTGGCTGGATGAGTCCGGAAGCGGCGTCGAAGAACAGCTGAACCTGGCCGCCGATCAGGTCGACCAGGGCAGGCGAAGCCCCCTTGTACGGCACGTGGACCATATCGGTCTTGGTGACCGACTTGAGCAATTCGGTGGTCAGGTGCGCGGCCGCGCCGTTGCCCGACGACGCGAAGCTGATCTTGCCCGGATTCGCGCGCGCGTATTCGATCAGCTCCTTCGCGTCCTTGTACGGCAGGTCCTTGTTCACCGCGGCGACCAGCGGCGAGATGCCGATCAGCGCGACCGGCTGGAAATCCTTGGCCGGATCGTAGGGCAGCTTCGGATACAGGGTCGTGTTGGCTGCGAAAGCGGCGATGACGACGCCGAACGTGTACCCGTCGGGCTTGGCGCGCGACAGCATGTCGACACCGATGATGCTGTTGGCGCCCGGCTTGTTGTCGATGACGACCGAGGTGCCGAGACGCTCCTCGAGCTTCTGGCAGACCGTGCGCGCCATGTTGTCGGTGAAGCCACCGGCCGTGTAGGGCACGATGACGCGAATCGGCCGCTCGGGCCATTTCGATTGCGCGCGAGCCGCCGGCGCGAGGCCGGCGACACCGAGCGCTGCGCCGGCAGTGCCCAGGGTCTGGATGAATTGACGGCGGGTGCGGATCATGACGAGTACCTCGTATCGACGGTTGTTCGGGATCTCGGCTTCGACTGCCTATCTTACGTGCTTCATGCCGCCCGAAGCCCGCGGTTCCGCAGCCGCCGGGCGAACGCGGCGCCGAGCGCGAACAGTCCGAGCGCCGCAACCGCGAACACCGCGACGAAACTGCCGGCACCGACCGCCTGCGCAGCCACGCCGACCCCCAGCGACTGTCCGATGAACAGGCTCATCGCGAACAGCGCGACGGCCGTGCCCCGCACAGCCGGGGCCATCTGTGTGGCGTTCGTCTGCAAGGTGTTGTGCAGCATGTGGTAGCCGAGGCCGATCATCGCGCAGGCGATCGCGCCGCTGAGCGCGCCGGGCGTCGCGGCCAGCAAGGCGAAGCCCAGCGC
>JAAZBL010000055.1 GCA_012513825.1 Limnobacter sp.
CCACCGAACTGCTTGCTCAGCACCGTCGTGATCGCCGCCGTCAGCGTCGTCTTGCCGTGGTCGACGTGTCCGATCGTGCCCACGTTAACGTGCGGCTTCGTCCGCTCGAATTTTCCTTTTGCCATTCAAGGACTCCCGGTTCTGGATGTTCGGTGTGCCGGCCTGCTCGCGCTGCCATCGCCCGGGCCCGCAGGCCTGCCCGGCGCGATTCGATCTTTGGTGCCCATGGCGCGGATCGAACGCGCGACCTCTCCCTTACCAAGGGAGTGCTCTACCACTGAGCCACATGGGCAGGAATCCCCGTTTTCCAGTTTGCCCCGGCCAATGGAGCGGGTGAAGGGAATCGAACCCTCGTCGTAAGCTTGGAAGGCTTCTGCTCTACCATTGAGCTACACCCGCCGGGTCACTCACCGCACCGCGCCCGCAACGGCTGCCGACAGCCGGAGAATCTGGTGGAGGGAGTTGGATTCGAACCAACGTAGGCGTAAGCCAACAGATTTACAGTCTGCCCCCTTTAGCCACTCGGGCATCCCTCCAGGGAACCGTGGATTATGTCCCAAGGGGTTTGTCCGTGTCAATTGGCGGGTCGGACATCCGTCGGCGGCGCGCGCCAGCCCGGGGGATCGCGTCTCTACCCGGCTGCGCCCCTTCGGCCCTTCGCCCTTCACCCCGCGGGAACCCCGTTTCCGCACCTCCGAATTGCATCGGCCCGGCCTTGCCGGCACACTGACTGGCCGCACGCCGGGCGATCCGGCAGGCGGCGACCGCTCGGCTGGCGGCCGGGGACGATCCCGGCACGACGGTCGTGGATCGATCGCATCGCAGACAAGAAGCAGGAAGGAGACACGGAGATGAAGCTCTCGAGCCTTTGCGCGGCCGTCGCCGCCCTTGCCCTGAGCGCCGGCGCCGCGCTGGCCCAGGAAAAGCCCGCCGAACTGAAGATCGGGATCACGACCTTCCTGTCCGGGCCGGCCTCGGTCTTCGGCGTGCCCGGCAAGGCCGCCGCCGAACTGCTGATCGATCAACTCAATGCCGAGGGCGGCATCGGCGGCGTGAAGGTCGTGCCGACCTTCATCGACGAGGGCATCGGCGGCGACAAGATGCTGTCCGAGTACCGGCGCCTCGTGCAGGAGCAGGGCGTGCGGACGATGCTGTCGGCGATCTCCAGCGGCAACTGCAACATCGTGGCCCCGGTCGCCGAGGACCTGAAGGTCCTCAACGTGATGTGGGACTGCGGCACCGAGAAGATCCTCGAGCAGAAGCGCTACAAGTACGTCGTGCGCACCCAGGCCAACGCGACCACCGAGATGGTTGCCACCGTGCTGTACCTGATGAGGACGCGGCCCGACTTCAAGACCGTGGCCGTGGTCAACCAGGACTACGCCTGGGGCCGCGACTCCTGGGAAATCTTCCTGAACACGCTGCGGGTGTTCAAGCCCGACGTGAAGGTCGTCGCCGAGATGTTCCCGAAGCTGGGCGCGTCGGACTTCTCGACCGAGATCAGCCGGCTGCAGGCGCTTCGCCCCGACGTGATCCTGAACACCTCGTGGGGCGGCGACCTCGACACCTTCGTGCGCCAGGCATCTCAGCGCGGGCTGTTCAAGCTCGGCTCGACGCTGGTGATGCCGCTGGCCGAGAGCTCGCTCGAACGGCTCGGCGACGCGATGCCCGAGGGGATGATCGTCGGCGGGCGCGGCGATCACTATTTCCTGCATCCGGAAACGCGCGACGACCCGAAACACAAGGAATTCGTCGCGAAGTTCCGCGAGAAGACCGGCGCCTATCCGATCTACCCGACTTACCACATGGCGCAGGCGCTGGTCGGGCTGAAGGCGGGCTTCGAGGCCGCGATCGAAGCCAATGGCGGCAAGTGGCCGGCTCCCGAGCAGGTGGCCGACGCGATGCGCCAGCTGAAGTTCCAGGCCTTCGGCCGGCCGATCACGATGCGCGAAGACGGCCAGGGCCTCGAAGCGCAGCTGCTCGGCCTGACCAAGCGGGTTCCCGACTATCCGTTCGCCGTCATGGACAAGATGATGCTGGTGCCGGCGGAGCTGGTCACGACCCCGGTCGGCCAGCACTCGCCCGAGTGGGTCAAGACGATCAAGCCGGAGATCCTCGACAGCGAGTCGCTGAAGGTCTACGACCACCGCTGAGCCGACAGCGGCGGCGCCCCGGGCCACGAAGACCCTGCCGATGTCCTCGAGCCTGTTCGTCCTCGCGCTGATGGACGGCGTGTCCTACGCCGCCCTGCTGTTTCTCGTCGCGCTGGGGCTCACGCTGATCTTCGGCGTGATGAACATCCTGAACATCGCGCACGGCAGCCTCTACGCCTGGGGCGGTTACGCGGCGGCCACGCTGGGCATCGGCATCGCCCGCTTCGGCCTGCCGCCCTGGCTGGCCCTGCCCTCGCTGCTGGTCGCGGCGATCGCGGTCGGCGTCGTGCTCGGCACCGTGCTCGAGATCGGCCTGCTGCGCCGGATCCTGAACAAGAACCCGATCCTGCAGCTGCTGGCAACCTTCGCCGCGTTCATGATCCTCGAGGACCTGCAGCGGCTGTTCTGGGGCGTGCAGCCGTATTTCGTGTCCGACATCGTCGACCAGTTCGGCACGCTGACGGTGGCCGAGGTCACCTACACGCGCTACCAGCTCCTGGTGCTGCCGTTCGTCGCGATCGTCGCGCTGCTCGGGCTCAAGTGGTTCCTGTCGCGCACGGCGCTCGGGCGCCAGGTGACCGCGGTGACCCACCATCGCGAGGTCGCGACGGCCATGGGCGTCGATGCGAGCCGCGTCTCGCTGCTGACGCTGATCGTCGGCGCCTCGCTCGGCGCGCTCGGCGGGGCGCTCGCGTCGCCGACGACCTCGTTCACGCCCGGTATCGGCGCCGACATGCTGGTGCTGTCCTTCGCCGTCGTGGCGACCGCCGGCCTGGGCCAGATCGGCGGCGCGGCGATCGCCGCGCTGATGATCGGCCTGGCGCGCTCGTTCGCGATCTACCTGATGCCCGAGATCGAGGTGCTGGTGCCCTACCTGATCATGGTGGCCGTGCTGCTGGTGCGCCCGCAGGGGATGTTCTCCAGCGTCGCGACCAGGAGAATCTGAGCATGCGGCTGAGCTGGCTCGTCGGCCTGATGCTCGCCTTCGCGGCCGTGCTGCCGATGCTGGTGCCGTGGCTGAAGACGCCGGTGCTGCTGGCGCTTTCCAACGGGCTGGCCGTGCTGGGCGTCATCGTCCTGATCCGCGCCGGGCAGGTGTCGTTCGGAAACGCGATGTTCGCCTGCCTGGCCGGCTACACGGTCACCTTCGTCGCACGGGCCTGGCACCTCGACGCGCTGCTGCTGATCGTGCTCGGCATGGCGAGCGCCACGCTCGCGGGTGCGCTGATCGGCCTGTTCATGGTCCGCTACCGCGGCATCTTCTTCGGCATGCTGAACCTCGCGTTCTCGATGGTGTTGTTCGCGGTGATCGGCAAGTTCGGCGCGATCACCGGCGGCACCGACGGGCTGCGCTTCGACCGGCCCACGCTGGGCTTCGTCCAGCTCGACCGTGACGGCTTCGAAACCGGGCTGCTGGCGATCGCGCTGCTGGCCGCGCTGGCGACCGGGCTGCTGGTCCAGCGGTATTTCGCTTCGGCGCCCGGCCAGCAGCTGGCGGCGATCAAGACCAACGAGACGCGGCTCGAGTACCTGGGCATCTCGGCCAAGCGCGTGTTCTGGGGCGGCTACGTGCTGGCGGCGGCGCTCTGCGGGCTCGGCGGCAGCCTGTTCGCGTTGACGCAGGGGCTCGTCACGCCCGAGATGGGCTACTGGATCCGCTCGGGCGAGATCGTCTTCGTCGCGATCCTCGGCGGGGCCGGCCACGCGGCCGGCGCCTTCATCGGCGCCTTCGTGTTCGAGTTCGTCAAGCTCTACGTGGCTGCCTGGCTGACCGGCGCCTGGCAGCTCGTGCTCGGCGTGATCCTGCTGATCATGGTGTTCGGCGCGCCCAGCGGGATCTTCGGGCTGATCGAACCGCGGCTGAAGCCGGCGCGCAGCCGCGTCGTTTCCGTGGGCCCCGGCCAGGCCCGCACGGCGGCGGCCGGAGCGCGCAAATGAACGCCCCGCCACCGCAAGGGCGCAGCCCTGCGCCCGGCGCGATGGCGTCTTCGCCAGGCACCGGCGCGCCGCTGCTGAGCACGCGCAGCCTGTCGCTGTCGTTCGGCGGCGTCGTCGCGGCCGATGCGATCGATTTCGAGCTGCAGGCCGGCGAACGCCTGGCGGTGGTCGGGCAGAACGGCGCCGGCAAGACCACGTTCATCAACATCTGCACCGGCTACCTGAAACCCGACGGTGGCCAGGTGTTCTTCGACGGCGAGGAGATCACCGGACGCTCCCCGCGCGAGATCACGCGCCGCGGCATCGGCCGTTCGTTCCAGCTGCCGCAAGTCTTCGGCGAGCACACGGTGCGCGAATGCCTGCTGATCGCCGCGTCGGCCCGCTCCCGCCGCGAGGGCTTCCTGCGGCCGCTGGAGCGCTCGGTCGACGCCGACGACGTCGACGCCACGCTGTCGCTGCTGCAACTGGCGCCGCGCGCGCACGACCTGGCCGCCGCGCTGCCCGAAGGCCAGCGCAAGCTGCTCGACGTGGCGATGGCGATGGTCCTGCAGCCGAAGCTTCTGATCATGGACGAACCGACCAGCGGCGTATCGACCGACGAGAAACACGGGCTGATGGAGGTGCTGATGCGCGCGCTCGACGAGCGCCGAGTGACCAGCATCTTCGTCGAACACGACATCGAGATCGTGCGCGCGCACGCCACGCGGCTGGCCGCCTGGATCGCCGGACGCATCGCCGCCGACGGACCGCCGGCCGAAGTCCTGGCCGACCCCGAAGTGATCCGCAACGTGATCGGAGAATGAGGGCAAGCCGGTGCTGATATTCGAATCGGTGTCCGCGAGCATCGGCGGCAACCAGGTCCTGCGCGGGATCAGCGCGCGTTTCGAGCGCGGCGCCACGGTCGCCATCGTCGGGCGCAACGGCGCGGGCAAGACGACGCTGCTGCGGCTCGTCATGGGTTTCCTGCCCCGGCACGAGGGCCGCGTGCTGTTCGACGGCAAGGACCTCGCCGAGGTGCCGGCCCGCGACCGGGCGCGGCTGGGCATCGGCTACGCGCCCGAGGACCGGATCCTGTTCCCGAGCTTCAGCGTCGAGGAGAACCTGCGCTTTCCCTGCGAAGTGATCGGGATGCCGCCGCGCGCCGTCGATGCGCGGCTGACCGAGACGCTGTCGATCGTTCCCGAGCTGGAGCCGATGCTCGGGCGCTCCGGCGCGGCACTGTCCGGCGGCCAGGGCAAGATGGTCGCACTCGGTCGCGCGATCATGGCCGGCGAGCGTCTCGTGCTGCTCGACGAACCTTTCCAGGGCCTGGCGCCGGTGCTGGCCGCGCAGTACGGCGCCTCGTTGCGCCGGCTGCAGCAGGCGCGACCGGAACTGAGCGTCGCGATCACCGAATCGAACCGCAGCCTGCTGAAGGACCTGCCGACCGACACGCTCGTGCTCGAACGCGGCGAACTGCGGCACGGCAGCGGCGCCGACGCCGTGCACTAATCACACCAAGGAGTTCGCATGAGACTGAAGGACAAGACAGCGATCGTCACGGGCGCGGCCAGCGGCTTCGGCGCCGAGATCGCGCGCCAGTACGTGGCCGAGGGCGCCAAGGTCGCGGTGGCCGACATCAACGAGGCCGGCGCTAAGGCCGTGGCCGACTCGCTGGGCGCCAACGCGATCGCGGTCGCCTGCGACGTCAGCAAGCGCGCCGACATCGATGCCCTCGTCGCGAAGACCGTCGAAGCCTTCGGGCGCATCGACATCGTCGTCAACAACGCCGGGTGGACGCATCGCAACCAGCCGATGCTCGAAGTCGACGAAGCGACCTTCGACCGGGTCTACGACACCAACGTGAAGTCGATCTTCCACATGACGCACGCAGTGGTGCCGCTGATGCGCAAGCAGGGCGGCGGCGTGATCCTGAACGTCGGCTCCACCGCCGGCATCCGTCCGCGCCCCGGCCTGACCTGGTACAACAGCTCGAAGGGCGCGGTCAACGTGATGTCGAAGTCGATGGCCGTCGAACTCGGGCCCGACGGCATCCGCGTCAACGCGATCTGCCCGGTCATGGGCGCCACCGGCCTGCTCGAAGCGTTCATGGGCATGCCCGACACGCCCGAGAACCGCAAGAAGTTCATCGCGACGATCCCGCTCGGCCGGCTGTCGGACCCGAAGGACATCGCGCGCGCCGCCGTGTTCCTGGCCAGCGACGACGCCGAATTCATCACCGGCGTCGAGTTCCCGGTCGACGGCGGACGCACGATCTGACGGGCTGGCCGCAGCGCGGGAACGGCCACCGACGCGCGCCGGAACGACAGCCGACGCGCGCCGGAAGACAGGCGAATCCGCTCCGGCCGGGCATCCCGGAGCGGGGCCGTGCCTGCGAAGCGCCGGCTCGGCGCCGACACCGTCCTCGAACGGGATCGCTTCGAGCCCCCGGGGGTCGGCGCCTACCGCGACGCCCTGCTTTTTCGCCTGCTCCTCGACTCCTTGCGATTGAACACGGTGCCCGCGTCGAGGACCGGTTTGCCGTAGAAGTCGGTCATGTCGAGGACCACTGGACCGCGTGCCGCCGTTTCGCCGACCATCGCCGGATCGAATTTCACGACCGGAGTGCAGGGGCTTGAGCGTGGTCGAACAGCGGCGCTGGCACCGGCGCGTCGTCGCGCGCGACCGGCACGCGCTCGACGTGCTTGCGCCGATCGTCCGGCAACCCGACCGGCTGTTCGAGATCGAGGGCGAGCACCTGCTGCACATGGCGGCCGTCCAGCAGATCGCCCGCTTCGAGGCGGACGGCCAGGCGCTCGTCCTCAAGCGCTACGTGGCCACGACGCAGGCTCGGCGCCTGCGGCGCGCGCTGACACCGTCGCGTGCCGCCCGAAGCTGGCAGGCGGCCTGGCGGCTGCTCGCGATCGGTGTCGGGACGCCGCGCCCGTGGCTGATGATCGAACAACGCTTCGGGCCGCTGCGCGGGCGCGCCTGGCTGGTCACGGACTTCTGCCCGGGCGTCCACATCGACGAAGCCTATCGACGCGGCGGGCGCAACGAGCGCGAGGCCATCGAGCACGCGCTCGCACGGCTGTTCGAGGCGATGCTCAGGCACCGGATCAGCCATCGCGACACGAAGCCGGCGAATCTGCTGTGGACTGCCGACGGCCGGCTCCAGCTCATCGACCTGGACAGCGTCCGGTATCACTGGACGCAGGCCGGCGCCACGCATGGCAGCCTGCGCGATCGACGGATCTTCCTCGACTACTGGCGCGACGAACCGGCATTGCAGCAGCGATTCGCACGTACGCTCGCGATCGGCTGAAGCGCGCGGGCCGGGTCCGTCGCGACCGTCTGGCGGAAACACCCTTGCAGGCAGACACGACTATTCCCGACCGAACGGTCGGTCGAAGTATAATCGTGCGGACGGCGCCCGATGCGCCGGTGGAGGAGCGATGTACACGCAAGCGATCGACCTGCCGGAACCGCCCGGCCCGCTCGAGGCGGGATCCGGCCCGCGCAGCGCGCAAGCGGCCGGCGCCGGATCGGAAGCTGCCGAGCAGGAGCGCCAGCAGGCCTTCGACGCGGCGATCGCCGCCGACGAAAAGATCGAGCCGCAGGACTGGATGCCCGAGGCCTACCGCCGCACGCTGGTGAGGCAGATCTCGCAGCACGCGCACTCCGAGGTCGTCGGCATGCTGCCGGAGGGCAACTGGATCACGCGTGCGCCGAGCCTGCGCCGCAAGGCGATCCTGCTGGCCAAGGTCCAGGACGAAGGCGGCCACGGACTGTACCTCTACTCCGCGGCCGAGACGCTGGGCGTCTCGCGCGACGAGATGATCGAGGCGCTGTTGTCCGGCAAGGCCAAGTATTCGTCGATCTTCAACTACCCGACGCTGAGCTGGGCCGACATGGGCTGCATCGGCTGGCTCGTCGACGGTGCGGCGATCATGAACCAGATCCCGCTGTGCCGCTGCTCGTATGGCCCCTATGCGCGCGCGATGATCCGCATCTGCAAGGAGGAGTCCTTCCACCAGCGCCAGGGCTACGAATTGATGCTCGCGCTGTGCCGCGGTACGCCGGCGCAGAAGGCGATGGCGCAGGAAGCGCTCGATCGCTGGTGGTGGCCGGTCGTCATGATGTTCGGCCCCAGCGACGCCGAGTCGGTGCACTCGGCCCAGACGATGAAGTGGGGGATCAAGCGGATTTCGAACGACGACCTGCGCCAGAAATTCGTCGACGCGACCGTGCCGCAGGCCGAACTGCTCGGCCTGCGGATTCCCGATCCCGACCTGAAGTGGAACGAGGAGCGCGGCCACTACGACTTCGGCCAGATCGACTGGAACGAACTGTGGCGGGTCATCAACGGCGACGGTCCGTGCAATCGCGAACGGCTGGAGACGCGGCGCCGCGCGCACGAGAACGGCGCCTGGGTGCGCGAAGCCGCGCTGGCGCACGCGCGCAAGCGCGCAGCGCGGCAGCGCGCGGCCTGAGTCCGGCGGCACGATGGAGCAGCGAATGAGCGATCCGACGAAGGAATGGCCGCTGTGGGAAGTGTTCATCCGCAGCAAGCAAGGCCTCGAGCACAAACACTGCGGCAGCCTGCACGCGAGCGATGCGCAGCAGGCGCTGCGCATGGCGCGCGACGTCTACACGCGCCGCCTCGAAGGCGTATCGATCTGGGTCGTGCCGTCGGCGGCGATCACCGCGTCGGCGCCCGAATCGAAGGATTCGTACTTCGAGCCTGCCGCCGACAAGATCTATCGGCATCCGACCTTCTACGTGCTGCCCGACGAAGTCGGGCACATGTGACGATGGCGAGGACGACCCCTTCCTCCGGTTCGATTCCGAGTCCGGCTTTCGCTTCCGGTCCCGGTTCGGCCGCCTCCGCTCCGGACCCGGACTCGGCCTCGGCTCCGGTCGAGTACCTGCTGCGGCTGGCCGACAGCCCGCTGGTACTTTCGCACCGGCTGTCCGAATGGTGCGGGCACGGACCCGTGCTCGAGGAAGACCTCGCACTGGCCAACATCGCGCTCGACCTGCTCGGCCAGGCCCGGTTGCTGTACCAGCATGCGGCGACGCTCGAAGGCGAAGGCGCGAGCGAGGATCGCTACGCGTATTTCCGCGGCGTATCCGGGTACCGCAACTTCACGATGCTCGAGCTGCCCAACAGCGGCGTGGCTTCGGCCGGCGCCGCCGACGGCGACTACGCGTTCACGATCGTGCGCAATGCGCTGTACTCGGCCTGGGCGATCGAGCTGTGGCAGCGCCTGTCGGACTCGACCGATCCGCAACTCGCCGCGATCGCCGCCAAGTCCCTGAAGGAGGCGCGCTACCACTTCGAACACGCGGCCGACTGGCTCGTGCGCTTCGGCGACGGCACCGAGGAATCGCATCGGCGCGCGCAGCGGGCGCTCGACGCGCTGGTGCCGTACTCGAACGAGTGGTTCGTCGCCGACGCCGTCGACCGCGACGCCGCGGCCACCGGCGTCGGGGCCGATTGCGAAGCGATGCGCGACCCCTGGCTTGCACGGCTGCAGCCGGTCGTCGACGAAGCGACGCTGCGCTGGCCGGCCGAAAGCGCGTTCCTGAGCACCGGCAAGCAGGGGCTGCACAGCGAACACCTCGATTACCTGCTGACCGAGATGCAGTCGGTCGCGCGCGCCCATCCGGAGGCGAGCTGGTGAGCAGCCGCGCCGGCCCCGCTGCGCGCCCGTCCGGGCAGGCGCTGCGCGGACGGGCGGCCAGCGAACGGCTGGCCGCGATCCGCGCCATCGTCGCGAAGATTCCCGACCCCGAGATCCCGGTCGTCACGCTCGAGGATCTGGGCATCCTGCGCGACGTGGTCGTCGAGGACGGCGTGCCGGCGGTGCTGCTGACGCCGACCTACAGCGGCTGCCCGGCAACCGAGGCGATCTCCGCGCAGGTACGCGAGCGACTCGACGCCGCCGGTTTCGGCGACACGCTCGTGCGCCTCGTGCTTGCCCCGCCCTGGACCAGCGACTGGATCGGCGAGGACGCGCGCCGCAAGCTGCGCGACTACGGCATCGCGCCGCCGGCCTGCATGGCCGCGAACGCGCAGGGCAGCGCGGCCTCGAACGCGCGGCCCGGCGGCGAGCCCGGCCGCGCAGCCGTGCAGACGCTGCACTGGCACGCCGCGCGACCGCGCCGCGACTCGGACCACGCGACGCCCGACTGCCCGCGCTGCGGGAGCAGCGAAGTCGAATCGATCAGCCGCTGGGGGTCGACGCCGTGCAAGGCGCTGTACCGCTGCCTCAGCTGTCGCGAACCCTTCGACTACTTCAAGCCTTACTGACGAGCGCATGACATGAGGCCCGTTTTCAATCCGCTGACCGTGCGCGAGCGCCGGCCCGAGACGGCCGACAGCATCTCGATCGCCTTCGAGGTGCCGGACCCGTTGCGCGAGTCCTATCGCTTCGCGCCCGGTCAGTTCCTGACGCTGCGCGCGCGCGTCGGCGACGACGAGCTTCGCCGCTCGTACTCGATCTGCGTGCCGACCAGCGCCTACGAGGGCCGCGGCGAGTTGCGGGTCGCCGTCCGTCGGGTGCCCGGAGGCCGCTTCTCGAACTGGCTGGTCGACGAGTTGCGGCCCGGCCAGGCGCTCGACGTAATGACGCCCGACGGCCGCTTCGGCGTCGCGCCCAGGCCGGACCTCGCGCGCCATCACGTCGGTTTCGCCGGCGGCTCGGGGATCACGCCGATGATGTCGCTGATCGGCACGCTGCTCGAAGCCGAACCGGAAAGCCGCTTTTCGCTGGTCTACGGCAACCGCGGCACGGCGACGATCATGTTCGTCGAGCAGCTCGAGGACCTGAAGAACCGCTTCATCGGACGCCTGCGACTGTTCCATGTCCTGTCGGAAGAGCCGCACGAAGTCGAGCTGCTGAACGGCCTGCTCGACGAAACGAAGTGCCGCGAGTTCCTCGACTCCGTGATCCCGGCCGCGTCGATCGACGAGGCCTTCGTCTGCGGCCCCGACCCGATGATGAACGCGGCCGAAGCCGCGCTGCTCGCCGCCGGCGTCGACTCCGCCCGTATCCACATCGAACGTTTCGGCGTGCCGCTGCCGGCCGCCGGCGCGCTGCTCGCGGCGCAGGCGGCGCGGGATGCCGAGACCGGCCCGCGCGCCGCGGTCGAACTGATCGTCGACGGCAAGACGCGGCGGCTTCAGGTTCCGCACGAGGGCCAGGCGATCCTCGATGCCGGCCTGGCCGCCGGGCTGAACCTGCCCTACGCCTGCAAGGCCGGCGTCTGCTGCACCTGCCGCGCACGCGTGCTCGAAGGCGAGGTGCGGATGGATCGGAACTACACGCTCGAGCCGCACGAGCTGGCCGCCGGGTTCGTGCTGACCTGCCAGTCGCACCCGGTCGGCGACCGGGTCGTGCTCAGCTACGACGAGCGCTGAATCGTGGCGCGAAGCCGCTCGGCCGACTACGACAGCCAGCGCGACCGGATCCTGGCGCTGGCGGTGCGCGCGTTCGCCGAGACCGGCTACGCGAGCGCGACGATGGCCGCGCTGGCGAGCGCCTGCGGCACCTCGAAGGCCCGCCTCTATCACTACTACCCGAGCAAGGAAGCGATCCTCTTCGATTCGCTCGATCGCTACACCGCGCGCCTCGGCGAGATCGTCGCCGGTGTTCGCGCGCAGCGGCTGCCTGCGCGCGACGAGCTGCATGCGCTGGTGAGGGCCCTGCTCGTCGAGTACCGGCACTCGCGCGAATATCACGTCGCGCTGCTGAACGACGTCAAGTTCCTCGACGAACCGAAGCGCGAGCGGATCCGCTCGCGCGAGCGCGAGGTCGTCGAGGCGCTTGCCGACACGCTCGAGCGCGCCTGGCCCCGGCGCGTGCGCGGCAGCCAGCGCAAACCGCTGACGATGGCGCTGCTCGGCATGATCAACTTCACCTTCGCCTGGCTGCGCCCCGACGGGCCGATGAGCTACGAGCAGTACGCCGAACTCGTCATCGACCTCTGGGAGAACGGGCTCGCAGGCAGCGGCGGCAAGCCGTCACGCACACGGCCGGCCCCGCGCGTCGAGCGTTCCACTATCGCCTGCGCTCCGATTGACGCTCCGACGAAGCACTGATTTACTGGCTCGTCGCCAACGCTTGCATCCAGCGCAAGCGCGCCCCCCTCGCAAGCCGCGGCTCGTTCGAACTGCAGTACCCGACGGCCTTCATGGCCGCCGGATTCCTTCGCTCGCTCCTTTCGTCCCGTAGTCAACCAGAGGAGACCGCTCATGTGCGCGATTTCGAAGGCAGACTCGAACCCGCGGCCGGTCACGGCCCCCGCTTCCGGCCGGCGACCGAGTCGATGGCAGCCGTTGCTCCGGTTCGCCGGCGCGCTCGCGCTGGTGGCGGCCGTCGTGCCGCTGACGGCCTGCAACGACAGCAACGCCGCCGACGACCATTCGGCCGCACCGAAGTTCGTCGTCGACCCGGCCTGGCCGAAGCAGCTTCCGAACAACTGGATCATCGGCCAGGTCGCCGGTGTCGCCGTCGATCGCAACGATCACATCTGGGTGCTGCACCGGCCCCGCAGCAACACACCCGATGAACTCGGCGCTGCGCAGGAACCGCCGCGCTCCGAATGCTGCTTCCCGGCGCCGCCCGTACTGAAGTTCGACGCCGAGGGCAACCTGCTCGATTCGTGGGGAGGCGAAGGAGAGGGTTACGACTGGCCGACCGTCGAGCACGGCATCTGGGCCGACGACAGCGGCAACATCTGGATCGGCGGCAACGGCGGACCGGACCGCCAGATCCTGAAGTTCTCTCCGACCGGCCAGTTCCTGCTGCAGATCGGCCACCCGTCCGAGGATCCGCTCGACAGCAGCCGGACCGACATCCTCGGGCGCGTCGCGTCGCTGACCGTCGACGATGAGGCCAACGAGGTCTACCTGGCCGACGGCTACGGCAACAAGCGCGTCATCGTCTACGACGCGCAGAACGGGCAGTTCAAGCGCATGTGGGGCGCCTACGGTAACGTGCCCGACGACACGAATCCCGGGCCCTACGACCCTGCGGCCCCGATCGCGCAGCAGTTCCGCAACCCCGTGCATTGCGTGCGCCTGTCCAACGACGGCCTCGTCTACGTCTGCGACCGCGTCAACAACCGGATCCAGGTCTTCACGAAGGCCGGCGGATTCGTCGACGAGTTCTTCGTGCGACCCGAGACGCGCGGTAACGGCTCGGTCTGGGACCTCAGCTTCTCGACGGACTTCGCCCAGCGTTACATCGTCGTCATCGACGGCGAGAACAACGTGATCTGGACGGTCGACCGGTCCACCGGCGACGTCGTCGACAAGCAGGCCAGCCGCGGCCGCAACGCCGGCCAGTTCCACTGGGTGCACCAGTTCGGAACCGACTCGAACGGCAACATCTATACCGGCGAAGTCGACACTTCGAAGCGCCTGCAGAAGTTCGTACTGAAGACCGACTGATCCGGAAGGAAGTCTTCAGCGCCGTTCGAGCCGAGGGGCAGGTTTACCGCGAGCTGTCCGAGCCCTGCGGTTTCTCCGCAGATACGGGCGTCGCTTCCTCCTGCCCCGCCTTGCGTGCGTCGCCCGAGTAGTTGTGGCCTTGACCCGCCATCGGCATCTGGCTCCTTTCCTCTTCGGGGGTCAGGTCGCCGGGAGCGTTGGCGGGTGAGTCCTCGGCATGTTCCGCCGGGGCTGCCTGGGATTCGGCGGGTGCCGAAGGCACCGCGTACTCGGTTCCTTTCGGCCCGGCGACCGGCGTCTCCGCCGTCGACCCGGCCGACGCGCCGGCGGGTGCGGCCTGCGCGATTCGTGCGTCATCGGCCTGCGGTGCAGACGTCGTACGCGGCGCGGGCGGTTCTACCGGTGCATCGCGATCGCAACCGGCCATGACCGACAGCGCCGCGCCGGCCGCGAGCGCGATCGCCATCTGTCGAAGCATCCGGTTCGCGGCGGCGCGTTCGCCGATCCGGGCGACGGGTCGCGGGCCGATCATTTCGCGACCTCGCGGCCGACGACGCCGCCGACGGCGGCACCGCCGATCGTGCCGAGCGCACCGCCTCCGACAGCGTTACCGACCGCACCGCCGACGACAGCGCCGCCCACGGTGCCCTTGTCGGCACGCGACATGTTGTCCCAGGTCGAGCAGCCGCCCGCGATTCCAAGTCCGGCCGAGGCGACGATCGCCAGCGCGGCCATCCTGAGCTTGGGTTTCATGATGGACCTCCTTTGTCTCGAGTCACTTTCTGCGCACCAGGCCCATGACGAGACTGATGACCGCGATGACGATGAACAGGAAGAACAGCACCTGCGCGATGCTGGCCGCTCCGGAGGCAATGCCACCGAAGCCGAACAGCGCCGCGACCAGCGCGATGACGAAAAACACGACGGCGTAATACAGCATGGCATGGCCTCCGGTCGCGTGATCAGAGCGGACGGTCGGTGCCGTCACCGACACGCGTTTCCCAGTCGCTCACCTGGCGCTCGGCCTCGTCGCGACCGATGCCGTAGGACTCCTGGATGCGCCCGACCAGTTGATCGCGCTTGCCGGCGATCCGGTCGAGATCGTCATCGGTCAGGTTGCCCCAGGCTTCCTTGGCCTTGCCCTTGATCTGTTTCCAGTTGCCTTCGATTCGGTCCCAGTTCATTCGATTCTCCAATCGTTGCTCGGTTGAACCGCGGAATCGGTCCACGGGTAACCAGACGGATGCAATCGGTGTGCCCGGTGCGTCGCCTGCTCCCGCCGTACGGGCGAATTCCGATACACCGGTGCAGGCATTTCAATTGCTCGGGCGATTCCGCCGCTGATTCGCGGAGCCCGGCGCGCAGCAGCGCGTCAAACACAGGAGAACAAGAGAATGTCCAACAAGATGAAGCTGGCCATCATTTCGCTGGCAATCGCCATGGCAAGCGGCTGCTCGGTCATGCGCGGCCAGCAATCGGCGAGTTCCTACGTCGACGACGCGTCGATCACGACCAAGGTCAAGAGCGCTTTTGCCTCCGACGAGAGGGTCGCGGCGACCTCGATCAACGTCGAGACGATGAAGGGCACGGTGCAGTTGAGCGGATTCGCGAAGTCGCAGGCCGAGAAGGATCGTGCGGCCGAAATCGCGCGCAAGACCGAGGGCGTCGTTTCGGTGAAGAACGACATCGTCGTGCGCCCCTGAGTCGAGGGCCTGTCCTGATGTGAGCCGGTCGACAGGCCCTACCCGAGCAGGCTTTCCAGCAGGCGCAGCAGGCGCTCCGGGCGCACGGGCTTGATCAGGTAGGCCATGAAGCCCTGCTCGCGAGCCCGGATACGGCGCTCGATCCCGCCGTAGGCGGTCAGCGCGACGACCGGCAACGGCGGCTCGTGCCCGACGTGGGCCTCGAGTTCGCGTACGGCGACGATGAATTCGAAACCGTCGCGATCCGGCATCTCGATGTCGCAAAGGACGCCGATCGGCCATTCGGCGCGCGGATGGCTTTCCAGCCAGCTAAGCGCCGCATCGGCCGACCCGAAATCGATCGCCGAATAGCCGTGCGCCTCGAGCAGGTCGCCGAGTGCACCGCGGGCGTCGTCGATGTCGTCGACGATCATCACCTGCGAATGCCTCGGCTGCCCGCCCGGCGACGGCGGCACTTCGACGGACGAGCGATGCGTGGTCGCCGACGCGCGATCGTCGTTGACCGCCGCTTGGCCAGCCGGTCCCGCAGCGCGATCCATCGACTCGGACCCGCGAGCGGATGAGGCCGCGCCGAGCCTCTCCCTGCCGAGCAACTCCCTGTCGAACGTTTCCCTGCCGAACGTTCTCCTGTCGAGGGTCTCGCTGCCGACGGTCTCGCTGTCGAGCGTCTCGCTGACCGGACCGGCGACCGCGGGCGTCCCGGCTTCCGCCGCGGGCGTCCCGGGCACACCCGCCGCAGGATCGCTCGAAGCCGGCATCCCCGACGCCGGCCCGCCCGCGCCGTCGGCTGCCGCCGTGAAAGCGGCCTCGAGCTCCCGCGCCGATCCGCAGGTTTCGACCGAGACCCGCCCGAGCGTATCGAAACCGTGCTCCGCGGCTGCCGTCATGGCGGGCAAGGTTGCCACGAAGGTCGAGCCTCGCCCTTCTCCTTCGCTGAAGGCACGCACGCTGCCGCCGTGCATCTCGACGATGTGCCGTACGAGCGCCAGCCCCAGTCCCAGGCCGCCCTGACGGCGCTTGCTCGACGTGTCGGCCTGCCGGAAGCGGTCGAAGATGTGCTCGAGCATCTCCTGTGCGATGCCCTGTCCGGTATCCGAGACCTCGAGCACGAATTCGCCACGCTCGCGACGCAACCGGACCGACACCCGTCCTCCGGCCGGCGTGAACTTCAACGCGTTGCCCAGCAGGTTGCTCGTTGCCTGCTGCAGCCGCAGGTTATCGCCGAGCACGAGGCCGCTGGCTTCGAGGGAAGACTGCAGGTCGACCCCCCGCTCCAAGGCCAGCAGCCGGTGCGATTCCACGGCAGCGGCGACGACCTGTGCCAGCTCGACCGGCTCGCGGTCGAACTGCAGCTTGCCCTGCTCGATCCGCGCCAGGTCGAGCAGGTCGTCGATCAGCATGCTCTGTGCCTCGGCGTTGCGGCGGATCACGGCCAGCGCCTGCGCCAGCTTGTCGCCCCCTTCGCCGACGTCGCCGCGCCGCCGTTCGATGACGCCGAGCCAGCCCAGGATCGCATGCAGCGGCGTTCGCAACTCGTGCGAGACGATCGCCAGGAATTCGTCCTTCGTGACGCTGGCCGCCTCCGCCTGGAGCCGCGCCCTGCGCTCCTCTTCGGCCAGCTGGGCGTTGCGGATCGCCGCTGCCGCGAGAAGCGTGAGCTGGCGCACCAGCGCGCGATCTTCCTCGCTGTAGCGTCCGTCGGCGACATGCACGAGATAGAGCATGCCGATTTCGCCGCCCTGCGCGATGCCGATCGGCACGGCCAGCACCTCGGGGCCTTCGTCGACGGCGGCACCGTCGGCGCCGGTGCCCGCGCCCCCGACCTGCCATGGGTTCTCGAGCACCACGGCTTCGGGGCTGCGCGGCCAATGCCGGACGGTTTCCAGTATCCGGCGCCGCTCGCCCGCCGCCAGCGGTTGCTGGCTCGCCATGACCGGGGGCTCGGCGCTCGTCTGCGTCGCCAGCGCGATGATCGCGTGCGCGCAACCGACGATCCGGCAGACGCGGTCGGCCAGGTATTCGAGGCGCAGCGAGTTGTCCGGGAGCAGCCCGAGCCCGAGGCCGGCGTCGGCCAGCGCTCGCAACTGCGCGCTGCGTCGCGCCTCCTGCTCGAGGGCGATCCCGCGCGCCCGCTCGGCCTGCTCGCGTTCGTCGACCTCGGCGCGCAGCTTCGCGTTCATCCGTGTCAGCTCTTCGGTTCGCTCGTTGACGCGGCGATCGAGCGTCTGGTTGGCACGCCACAGCGCATCGGTCATCGACAGCGCCAGCGTGTTGGCGCGCGCGCGCGTCGTGGCCATCGACCACATGATCCCGAACAGCAACAGGCTCACGACAATGCCGCCCGCCAGGTACTCCCACGGCCGGCCTGTGTCGAACAGATCCATCCCGGCACTCGTCGGCTGGACTTCGAGCACCCAGTTGCGGCCGGCAAAGGACAGGGTCTGCGTGGTCGGCGCGCGCATTCGCGTTTCGGCGGGGAACCGGGCGGCGGCGTCGGCGTAAAGGAGCGTGCGCTCGCCGGCGCTGGCGTCGTCGTACATGCGTATGGCCAGCAGTTCCCCGCGACCGACGTCGCTCACGACGTCGGCCGGCCGAAACGGTGCGTAGACCCAGCCGAGCAGCTCGCGTTGCGCGCTCGGCCCGGCGTCGGCCGGCTTGACCCCGGGCTTCGATCGGTAGACCGGCATGAACATCAGCACGGCCGGCGGCCCGGTCTGACGGCCGGCATCCTGCACCAGCGTCACCGGCCCGCTCAGGGCCGGCGAACCGGTGTCCCGCGCAGAGAGCATGGCCTGCCGGGCGACCGGGTCCGACAGCATGTCGTAGCCGAGTGCGCGCGCGTTGCCGGCATCGAGCGGTTCGACGTAAAGCACGGCACTGACTTCGCTACGGGGACCGCTCGGCCAGACGCGGAAGTCCGGAAAGCCGTTCGCACGCATCGACAGCTCGACCGCACGCACGGTTCCCGGGGCGATCCACGCCGAATAGCCGAGTCCCTGCGGCGACGTATAGCTGCGGCCGAGGTCCAGCGCCTCGACATAGGTGCGCCACTGTTCTCGCGATGGCGAATCGACGGCGGCGAACAGCGAGGCGGCGCCGCGCAGGGCAAGCTCGTAGGCGACCAGGCGATGCGTGACTTCGGCCGCGATGTCGTTGGCCAGGTCGAGCAGGATCGACTGGGCTTCGAGTTCGGCGTTGCGCCTCTCGCTGCTCCAGATGGCCGCAGTGACCACCAGGCCGAGCCCGAGCGAAAGGATGGCCACGGTCTTGCCGAGTCGGCTGGAATCCGCGGCAACGGCTTCGGAGCGCTGACCCGACGCGTTGTTCACTGTCCGCTGCGGTGATCGGTCATCGATGGATTCCAGGAGGCTGTCGGAGTATGGGAACGGGTCGCGCGGCCTGCGGCAGGGACGCCGTGCGCCGCCCTGCGGATTCCATCCAGAAAGCCGCGAGGCGGCGTTGCCGGACCCGGTCGACAGCTTCGGCTAACGACCGGAACCGGCGCCTTGCCTCGTGGCTCTCCGACTCGAACGCGACCCGTTCCCATACTCCGACAACCTCCTGGTCAAGCCGGTGTTGATTGCACATCGGACCCCGGCTCGTCTGCGCAACCCGCCGTCAGCCGACGACCGGCGTACGCGTGAGTTTGCCCGCTGCGCCGAATGTCCTCAGAATCGGGCAGATGAGCCAGAAAGACCCTGCCCCCGCGATCCTCGTCGTCGACGACAATGCCGACGCCGCCGATTCGCTGGCGCTGATCCTGGAGCTCGAGGGCTTTCGCACTCGCGCAGTCTACGACGGCCGCGCCGCGCTGTCGGCCATCGTCGAGGATCCGCCGACCGCCGTGCTGCTCGACATCGGCCTGCCGGATCTCGACGGGCTCGAAGTGGCACGCCAGGCTCGCGAGCGTTTGCCTCGGGCACATCGACTGCTGATCGTCGCCCTGAGCGGTCACGGCAGGGCCCAGGACCTCGCTGCGGCACGCTCGGCGGGCTGCGACGAGCACCTGGTCAAGCCGGTGGATCCGGACGTCGTGCTCGAGCTGCTGAGACAACGTCTGTGACGGCAAGAAACGGGCACGCCACTTGCTGAGGCACCAGAAAGCATTATTGCCGGAATCCATTCCCCGATGTCATCACTTGCCCGCTCGGCCGTCATCATCTACGACTGCAATCTGCGCGTGACGCAGCTCAATGCTGCCGCGCGCCGGCTTGCTGGCGCCGGTGACTGGGTCGGACGCCCACTGCACCAGTGTCTCGCATCGCTGGGCAGAACGTCCGAGCCGCCGCTCGACCGGGTGGCACTGCTCGAACACGCACGGCGCGGATCGGCTTTTCCGGTGCGCGTCGGCGAGACCATCTGGCGGGCCGAGCTAGGCTCCTTGTCGGATAGCGATCCGATGGCTTGCGCGGAAACGGCGTCGGCCGTCGCGGCGGCGGATCGCGGAAGTTCGCTGGCCAGCAATCCGTCGCCGCTGCCGTGTGCGAACGCGAGGTCGCCGGGCGCCGGTTCGCCGACGCCGGACAGCGAGTCCCTGGTGCTCGATTTGCCGGCTGCGGGCCACGGCGTCCCGGTGGGCGCCCTTGTCCTGCGCGAAGCCGGCAGGGCGGAGGATTATCGCGATCTCGCGCTCGATCGCGTCGATTTTCTCGCCGCCCTGTCGCACGACTTGCGCACCCCGCTCAACGCGATGCTCGGCTGGCTGCACCTGCTGTCGATGCCGAAACGCGGCCCGGAGCTGGCTGCGCGCGCGATCGCCGGGTTGCGGCAGGCGATCGAACAGCAACAGCAGCTACTCATCGACTGGGCCGACAAGGCGCGCGCCGACCACCCGGAGGCGTCTCAAGGCGCCGGCGACATGCCTGCCGGCGTCTCCGGAGCCCCAGCCCACCCGTCAGGCGCGCGCGAGCATTCCGAAGAGGCGAACGGCGAACCGTTCGTCGACGCCGACGCGTCGTCGGCTGGCCAGGCCCGCGATCGCCGAGGACGCAAGTCGGTGCGGATCAACCGGCTCGTACAGCAGCACCGATCCAACCCGGCGCTCGGGCGACGTCCGCGCCAGGCATCGCTCGAGGGAGTGCCCGCGCTCGTAGACGATGCCGGCAGCGGCCTCAGCGGCGTCTACGTATTGGCCGTCGACGACCGGCCCGAAATGCTCGACGTGCTGACCCAGGTCCTGGCCGCCGACGGCGCCTCGATCGAAACCACGACATCGGCCGACGACGCGCTCGCTCGCTACCCGGACTGGGCAGCGAGCGGCGGCGAGCGCCTGCTCGTGTCCGACCTCGCGATGCCCGGGCGCGACGGCTTCTCGCTGATTCGCGAGATCCGCGCGCTCGAGCGACACCGGCGCATGCCGCGCCTGCCGGCCGTCGCGCTGTCCGCGCATGGCCTGCCCGACGTCCGCCGTCGTGCCATCGAGAACGGCTACGACCTGTTCGTCGACAAGCCGGTCGATCCGCGGGTGCTTCTCGGGCGCCTGCACAAGCTGCTCGATCGCTGACGCCCGAGCGGATGGGCACTGCAGCCGGGCGCTCGAGGCAGCGCCGTCGGTGGCTTGCAATTTCCCTGCCAGCGCGCCCGCGAACAGCCACTGTCGCGAGCGCACCCTCTGTTATGCTCATCGAGCACCGGCACGGCCGGTGCCGTTCTCCCGAGGAATAGTCTGCCTTGCCCCACGCACTGATCGTCGAGGACGACGCCGGCTCGGCTGCGATGCTGGCCGAAGTCGTCTCCACCGAAGGATTTTCGACCGCCGTCGCGCAGTCGCTGCGCGACGCGCGCCAGCAGCTCGCGTTCCGGCCGCCCGACGTCGTCCTGCTCGACCTGACGCTGCCCGACGGCAACGGCATGGAGCTGTTCGACAACGTCGACAGCCGCGAGTGCGAGATCGTGCTGATTACCGGGCACGCCAGCGTCGAGACCTCGGTGCAGGCACTGCGGCTCGGTGCAGCCGATTACCTGCTCAAGCCGCTGAACGTCGACCGGCTGCGCGCGGTGCTCGATCGCGTACGCAACGGCGGCGAGTCGCGCGGGCGGCTGCGCGAGGGCCAGCAGATGGCCGAGGCCGAGGGCCGCTTCGGCAGGCTCTGGGGGCGCTCGGAACCGATGAAGGAGATCTACCGGCAGATCGCGCGCGTGGCGCCGACCGCGGTCACTGCGCTGATCGTCGGCGAAAGCGGCACCGGCAAGGAACTCGTCGCCCATACGATCCACGACCTGTCGCGGCGCGCGAAGGCCCCGTTCCTGGCCGTGAACTGCGGCGCGATTTCGCCGCAACTGATCGAGAGCGAACTGTTCGGCCACGAGAAGGGCAGCTTCACCGGCGCGGTACGCCAACACCGCGGCTTCTTCGAGCGCAGCGACGGCGGCACCCTGTTCCTCGACGAGATCACCGAGATGCCGCCCGAGCTGCAGGTCAAGCTGCTACGCGTGCTCGAGACCGGCACCTTCACCCCGGTGGGCGCCGACAAGCCGATGTCCTGCGACGTGCGGATCATCGCCGCGTCGAACCGGGTGCCGCTCGAAGCGGTCGCGCAGGGCCGGCTGCGCGAAGACCTGTACTACCGGCTAGCGGTGTTCCCGATCGAGCTGCCGCCGCTGCGCGACCGCCGCGACGACATCCCGTTGATCGCCGAGCACTTCCTCGAATCGCTGAACACCCGCGAAAACGCGAAGAAGCGCCTGTCCGAGCGCGCCAAGCAGTTGCTGCAGGCCTATTCGTGGCCCGGCAACGTGCGCGAGCTGCGCAATGCGATCCATCGCGGCTTCATCCTGGCCGAAGGCGATCTGATCGACGCCGACTGCCTGCCGCTCGAACATGTCGCGGCCACGCTGACCGAGTCCGACGCGTCCGGTTCGA
>JAAZBL010000056.1 GCA_012513825.1 Limnobacter sp.
CCAGGGCCAGGGCACCGGCGGCCGCGAGGCGGCCGGCGCGGGTCTCGTGGAAGGATCTCATCGTTGCTCCCTCGCCATCGTTCGTATGGTGACCGCCGACGCCGCGACTGCAGGGCGGCGTCGGCCTGCATTCTATTGTCGCGGCAAGCGGGGCGCTCTCAGCGCAGCGGATCCGGCCCGGCGATCCGCGGCGTCGCGACCGACACGCCGGCGTTCTGCGCCCGGTCGCGCAGCGCGTGGTCGATCAGCACCAGCGCCAGCATCGCCTCGGCGATCGGCGCGGCGCGGATCCCGACGCAGGGGTCGTGGCGACCGAAGGTCTCGACCTCGGTCGGTGCGCCGTCGACGTCGATCGAGCGGCGTGCCGTGCGAATGCTCGACGTCGGCTTGATCGCCAGCGACACGCGGATCGGCTGTCCGGTCGAAATGCCGCCGAGCACGCCGCCGGCGTGGTTCGACAGGAAACCGGCGGCGGTCAGCTCGTCGCCGTGCTCGCTGCCGCGCTGCGCGACCGACGCGAAACCGGCGCCGATCTCCACGCCCTTGACGGCGTTGATCCCCATCATCGCGTGCGCGATGTCGGCGTCGAGCTTGTCGAACAGCGGTTCGCCGAGCCCGACCGGCACGTTCTCTGCGACGACGTCGATGCGCGCGCCGCAGGAGTCGCCGTCGCGACGCAGTTCGTCCATGTAGCGCTCGAGCTCGGGCACCACGCCCGGATCGGGCGCGAAGAACGGGTTCTCGCCGACGTGCTTCCAGTCGACGAACGGGATCGGGATCGGCCCGAGCTGCGACATGCAGGCGCGGATCACCGTGCCGTAGCGCTGCGCGAGCCATTTGCGGGCGATTGCGGCCGCGCCGACGACCGGCGCGGTCAGCCGCGCCGACGAGCGGCCGCCGCCGCGCGGATCGCGGATCCCGTACTTGTGCCAGTACGTGTAGTCGGCGTGGCCGGGCCGGAAGGTCCGGGCGATGTTGCCGTAGTCCTTGCTGCGCGCGTCCTGGTTCCGGATCAGCAGCGAGATCGGCGTGCCGGTCGTGCGGCCTTCGTAGACGCCCGACAGGATCTCGACACGGTCGGGCTCCTGTCGCTGCGTGACGTGCCGCGAGGTTCCGGGCCGGCGCCGGTCGAGGTCGGCCTGGATGTCCGCCTCGCCGAGTTCGAGGCCCGGCGGGCAGCCGTCGACGATGCAGCCGATCGCCGGGCCGTGCGATTCGCCGAAAGTGCTGACCCTGAACAGGTGGCCGATCGTGTTGCCGGACATTCTCGAGTTCCCGTTGCTTCGATCGCCGCGCCGGTCAACCGGCGCTGCGGCCGGCCGCGTCCGCGGTTCCGCCCTGCCCGACAGCGCCCGGAGCTGCCGTACCTTGCCCCGGGCCGGCGCCCTCGCCCGGCCAGCGCGCGAGCCGCTCCAGCACCGTGTCGCGCGGCAGCGTTGCCAGCATTGCATCGACCGACGGCGTCTGCGAAACGCCGAACACCAGCAGCCTGACCGGCACCGCGAGCTGCGGCATCTTGATCCCGCGCGCGGCCAGCGTGGCCTTGATCGCGGCCGAAACGCGGGCTGCGTTCCAGTCGGCAGCCGCGATGCCGGACAGCCGCTGGGCGAACTCCCCGATCGCCGCGCGCGCCGCTTCGCTCAGATGCTTGTCGCGATCGGCCGGCGCGATCGCGTCCGGATCGGGATCGTCGTAGAACAGGCGGGCCATGTCCGAGAGCTCGTTCAGCGTCTGGGCGCGCTCCTTGAGCAGGCCACAGGCGGCGGCCAGGTCGGCCCCACCGGCCGACACGTTCACGCCGCCGCGTTCGAGCCGCAGCGCCACCCGGGCGGCGAGCTCGTCGTCGCCAAGCTGCTTCAGATAGTGGTTGTTCAGCCAGCGCAGCTTGTCGAAGTCGAAGCGCGCCGGCGAACGGCTGATGTGCGAGCCGTCGAACCACTGCACGAACTGCTCGCGCGTGAAGATCTCGTCGTCGCCGTGGCTCCAGCCCAGGCGCGCCAGGTAATTGACGACGGCCTCCGGCAGGTAGCCGTCCTCGTCGTACTGCATGACCGACACGGCTCCGTGGCGCTTGGACAGCTTCTGGCCATCGGGCCCGTGGATCATCGGCAGGTGGCCGTACTCGGGCACCGGCGCGCCGAGCGCGCGCAGGATGTTGATCTGGCGCGGCGTATTGTTGACGTGGTCGTCGCCGCGGATCACGTGCGTGATGCGCATGTCCCAGTCGTCGACGACGACGCAGAAGTTGTAGGTCGGCGTGCCGTCGGAGCGCGCGATGATCAGGTCGTCGAGCTCGGCGTTGTCGAAGGCGATCGGTCCCTTGACGATGTCGTTCCAGGCGGTGCCGCCCGAGAGCGGGTTGCGGAAGCGCACGACCGGCTGCACGCCCTCGGGCGGCGACGGCAACGCGCGCCCGGGCTCGGGACGCCAGCGGCCGTCGTAGCGCGGCTTCATGCCGAGCGCTTCCTGCTCGGCGCGCATGGCGTCGAGCTCCTCGCGTGTGCACCAGCAGTGATAAGCGGTGCCGTCGACCAGCATCTTCGCGATGACCTCGCGGTATCGGTCCATCCGCTTCGTCTGGTAGAACGGGCCCTCGTCGGGGTCGAGCCCGAGCCAGCGCATGCCGTCGAGGATCGCCTGCGTGGCCTCGGGCGTCGAGCGTTCGAGGTCGGTGTCCTCGATGCGCAGCACGAACGTGCCGCCGTGGTGACGGGCATAGGCCCAGGCGAACAGCGCGGTGCGCGCGCCGCCGATGTGCAGGAAACCGGTGGGACTGGGAGCGAAGCGGGTGCGAACCATGCCGCGGGCAATCCGGAAGAAACGGGGAACGGCCGGCA
>JAAZBL010000057.1 GCA_012513825.1 Limnobacter sp.
ACGCCGGCTACGGGCTCCAGCGGACGAAATTCTCGTAAAGTTTCAGACCGTTGGCCGCACTCTTCTCTGGATGGAACTGCGTGGCAAAAATGTTATCCCGCGCTATCGCACAGGTAAAGGCAAGTCCGTAGTCGCTCTCGCCGACGGCCAGCGAAGGCTCGGCCGGCACCGCATGATAGCTGTGCACGAAATAGAACCAGCTGTCGTCGGGCACGCCGTTCCACAGCGGGTGCGCGCCGCGCTGGCGCACGCGGTTCCAGCCGATGTGCGGCACCTTCAGGCGCAGGCCGTCGGCGCCCGTCATCGCGCGCGGGAAGCGGACGACGTTGCCCGGCAGGATCCCGAGCCCGGGGGTGTCGCCCTCTTCGCTGTGCGCGAACAGCATCTGCTCGCCGACGCAGACGCCGAACAGCGGCCGCGACGCCGCCGCGCGCAGCACCGCGTCGCGCAGGCCGGCCTCGTCGAGCTGGCGCATGCAGTCGGGCATCGCACCCTGGCCGGGGAACACGACGCGGTCGGCCGCGTCGATCTGCGCGGCGTTGTCGGCAACGACGACGCGCGCCCTCGGCGCAACGTGCTCGATCGCCTTGGCGACCGAGCGCAGGTTGCCCATCCCGAAATCGACGACCGCAACGGTGGTCATGGAAAGGCGCGCGTCAGAGCGCCTCTTTGGTCGAGGGCAGGCGGTCGGCCGAGCGCTCGTCGCGCTCGACGGCCATCCGCAGCGCCCGCGCGAAGGCCTTGAACACGGTTTCGCACTGGTGATGCGCGTTCTCGCCGCGCAGATTGTCGATGTGCAGCGTGACCTGGGCGTGGTTGACGAAGCCCTGGAAGAACTCGCGCGCCAGGTCGACGTCGAAGTTGCCGATCATCGCGCGCGTGAACGGCACGTTCCAGTGAAGCCCGGGCCGGCCCGACAGGTCGACGACGACGCGGGTCAGCGCTTCGTCGAGCGGCACGTAGGCGTGGCCGTAGCGGTAGATGCCCTTCTTGTCGCCGATCGCCTTCGCGAAGGCCTGGCCCAGCGTGATGCCGGTGTCCTCGACCGTGTGGTGCGCATCGATGTGCAGGTCGCCCTGCGCCTCGATGTCGAGGTCGATCAGCCCGTGGCGCGCGATCTGGTCGAGCATGTGGTCGAGGAAGGGCACGCCGGTGGCCAGCGTGCGGGTGCCGGACCCATCGAGATCGATCCGGACCCGGATTCGGGTCTCGGCGGTATTGCGGGAAATTTCTGCGCTGCGCATTCTGCTGGGCGGCCGCGGCTGTCCGCCGGCCTGGGAAGAAGAAGAACGTGGCCGCATCGGCCGTGAGCGCGCGAGCGCGCATGCCGCCATTCTACCGGGGCGGACACTGGATGCTCGCGGTAGCCCTGATGCGGGCCGGACCGACCGGCGATGCCGAAGCTGCCGGTCAGCGCGACTCGTAACGCAACTCGGCGCTGCGCGCGTGCGCCTGCAGGCCTTCGCCGCGCGCCAGCGTCGATGCGATCGGTCCGAGCGTGCGGGCGCCGTCGGCCGACACCTCGATCAGGCTCGAGCGCTTCTGGAAGTCGTAAACGCCCAGCGGCGACGAGAAGCGTGCGGTGCGCATCGTCGGCAACACGTGGTTGGGCCCGGCGCAGTAGTCGCCGATCGCCTCCGAAGCGTAGCGGCCGAGGAAGATCGCACCGGCGTGCCGGATCCGATCGGCCCAGCGCTGCGGCTCGTCGGTCGAGATCTCCAGGTGTTCCGGCGCGATCCGGTTGGCGATCTCGCAGGCCTCGTCGAGATCGCGCACGCGGATCAGCGCACAGCGGTCGGCCAGCGACTTCGCGATCACTTCGGCGCGCGGCATCGTCGGCAGCAGCCGGACCATCGATTCGGCGACGCGCTCGACGAATCCGGCGTCCGGGGTCAACAGGATCGCCTGCGCCATCTCGTCGTGCTCGGCCTGCGAGAACAGGTCCATCGCGATCCAGTCCGGATCGGTGCCACCGTCGCAGATCACGAGGATCTCCGACGGGCCGGCGATCATGTCGATGCCGACGGTGCCGAACACGCGCCGCTTGGCCGCGGCGACGTAGGCATTGCCGGGGCCCACGATCTTGTCGACGGCCGGGATCGTCTTGGTGCCGTAGGCCAGCGCGCCGACCGCCTGCGCGCCGCCGATCGCGAACACGCGGTCGACGCCGGCGATCCGCGCGGCAGCCAGCACGATCGGGTTGCGCACGCCGTCGGGCGTGGGCACCACCATGATCAGCTCGCCGACCCCGGCCACCTTGGCCGGCAGCGCGTTCATCAGCACCGACGACGGATACGCGGCCTTGCCGCCGGGCACGTAGAGGCCCGCGCGATCGAGCGGCCGCACGAGCTGGCCCAGCCGCGTGCCGTCGGCTTCGGTGAACGACCAGTCGCCGGCGCGCTGGTGCTCGTGATAGCGGCGCACCCGATCGGCGGCCGCTTCGAGCGCCTCGCGCGTGGCCGCATCGAGCCCGTCGAGGGCCGCCTGCAGCTCGGCCGGCGCCAGTTCGAGCGCGGCGACCGAAGCGGCGTCGACGCGGTCGAAGCGGCGCGTGTAGTCGAGCACGGCGGTATCGCCGCGCCTGCGCACGTCGGCCAGGATGTCGGCGACCGTGCGCTCGATCGTCGCGTCCTGCTCGTCTTCCCAGGCCAGCAGCGCGGCGAGGCGCTCGTCGAAATCGGTGGCCGCACTGTCGAGGCGGCGGATGTCGGCCGGCGCGACGATCGACGCAGCACCGCTTCCCTGCCCGGCGGGCGCACCCGCTTCGCTTCGCGTGTTCATTCCGAGACTCCTGCGAACGCCGGCGCGCCTTCGCCGGCGACCGCCGCCGACAGCGCGGCGACCAGCGGCTCGAGTTCGTCGGAGCGCGTCTTCATCGACGCCTGGTTGACGATCAGCCGCGACGTGATCGGCATGATCTGCTCGACCTCGACGAGGTGATTCGCGCGCAGCGTGCTGCCGGTGCTGACCAGGTCGACGATCGCATCGGCCAGCCCGACCAGCGGCGCGAGTTCCATCGAACCGTAGAGCTTGACCAGGTCGACATGCACGCCCTTGGCCGCGAAATGCTCGCGCGCGCACTGCAGATACTTGGTTGCGACGCTGAGCCGCGAACCGCGCCGCACGGCCGACGCATAGTCGAAGCCTTCGGGTGCGGCGACGCTGAGCCGGCAGCGCGCTATGCCGAGGTCGACCGGCTGGTACAGCCCCTCGCCGCCATGCTCGAGCAACACGTCGCGCCCGGCCACGCCGATGTCGGCCGCGCCGTATTGAACGTAGGTCGGAACGTCGGTCGCGCGCACGATGATCAGCCGCAGGCCCGGGTCGGCCGTCGGCAGGATCAGCTTGCGCGAGTTGGCGATGGCCGGATCGACGGCGATGCCGGCGGCCGCGAGCAGCGGCAGCGTTTCGTCGAAGATGCGTCCCTTGGACAGCGCGAGCGTGATCAAGGCATTCTCGGGTAGTTGATTGGGCGTACGTGCCCGGGGTCGCGCCGGTTCAGGCCGCGGCAGCCTGGCTGCCGCTGCGCAGGCGTTCGATGCGCGCGCCCAGCGCGACGAGTTTGTCTTCCATCTTCTCGTAGCCGCGATCCAGATGGTAGATGCGGTCGACGATGGTCTCGCCCTCTGCCACGAGGCCGGCGATGACGAGCCCGGCCGAGGCGCGCAGGTCGGTTGCCATCACCGCGGCGCCCTGCAGGCTCGGCACGCCATGCACGATCGCCGTGTTGCCCTCGATCGTGATGTCGGCGCCCAGGCGCTGCAGTTCGAGCACGTGCATGAAGCGGTTCTCGAAGATCGTCTCGGTGATTACGCCGGTGCCTTCGGCCACGCAGTTCAGCGCCATGAACTGCGCCTGCATGTCGGTGGCCAGGCCCGGGTAGGGCGCGGTGCGCAGCTTGACCGCGAGCGGCCGCTGCGGCATCCGCAGACGGATCGTGTCGGCGCTGCATTCGATGCTCGCGCCGGCTTCGCGCAGCTTGTCGAGCGTCGCGTCCATCGTCTGCGGCAGCGCGCCGGTCAGCACGACGTCGCCGCGCGTTGCGGCCGCTGCGCAGAGGAAGGTTCCCGCCTCGATGCGATCGGCCATCACGCGGTGGGCGGCTCCGTGCAGGCGTTCGACGCCGTGCACGACGACACGATCGGTGCCGGCCCCTTCGATCCGCGCGCCCATTGCGACCAGCGCCTCGGCCAGGTCGACGATCTCCGGTTCGCGCGCCGCGTTCTCGATGACCGTTTCGCCGTCGGCCAGGGTGGCGGCCATCATCAGGTTCTCGGTGCCGGTCACCGTGACGACGTCGGTCACGATGCGCGCGCCCTTGAGCCGAGACGCGCGGGCGACGACGTCGCCGTGCTCGATCGCGATCTGCGCGCCCATCGCCTGCAGCCCCTTGATGTGCTGGTCGACCGGACGCTGGCCGATCGCGCAGCCGCCGGGCAGCGCGACGCGCGCCTCGCCGAAACGCGCGAGCAGCGGCCCGAGCACCAGGATCGACGCGCGCATCGTGCGCACGAGTTCGTAGGGCGCTTCGGGGGTCGCGAGCTTCGAACAGTCGATCGACACGCGATCGCCGTCGCGCGTGCTGCGCGCGCCCATCCGGCCCAGCAGCTTCAGCGTCGTCGCGACGTCGTGCAGGCCCGGTACGTTGTCCAGTTCGAGCGGCCCGTCGGCCAGCAGTGCCGCGCACAGGATCGGCAGAGCCGCGTTCTTCGCGCCCGAGACCGGCACTTCACCGCACAGCGGCACACCGCCGAAGATTCGCAGGCGGTCCACGATCAGCCGCCGCTGGCGTATTCGTCCGGCGTGAGCGTCTTCATCGACAGCGCGTGAACCTCCTCTCGCATCCGGTCGCCGAGCGCCTGGTAGACGATCTGGTGGCGCTGCACGGCGCGCTTGCCTTCGAAGGCCGGCGAGACGATCAGGGCTTCGAAATGGCGGCCATCGCCGCTGACTTCGAGCTTCTCGCAGTCGAGCGAGGCCGCAATCCAGTCGCGCAGGTCTTCGGGTGTGGGCATGGGAGTTCCTTGGACTTCCAGACGGACAGGTGGTTTCGGGCCGGGGGCCGGCCGGTCAGGTACGCAGCTTGTAGCCCTTGCGCAGCATCGCGAGCGCCAGCGCCGCCACCACGAAGAGCGTGACCGCGACGATCGACAGGCTCAGCTGCGGAGGGACGTCGGAGACGCCGAAGAAGCCGTAACGAAATCCGTCGACCATGTAGAAGAACGGGTTCAGCTGCGACACCGTCTGCCAGATTCCCGGCAGCGACTTCACCGAGTAGAAGACGCCGGACAGGAAGGTGAGCGGCATGACGACGAAGTTCTGGAACGCCGCGATCTGGTCGAACTTGTCGGCCCAGATACCCCCGATGAGCCCCATTGTACCGAGGATCGCACTGCCAAGCAGCGCGAACGCGAGGATCCAGCCGATGTTGTGGAAACCCGGAGCGACGAACCAGACGGTGACGACGAACACGCCGAGGCCGACCAGCATCCCGCGAACCATCGCCGCCAGCACGTAGGCGGCGTAGATCTCGAGGTGCGACAACGGCGGCAGCAGCACGAACACGATGTTGCCGGTGATCTTGCTCTGGACCATCGACGACGAGGTGTTGGCGAACGCGTTCTGCAGCACGGACATCATGACGAGGCCCGGCACCAGGAACGCCGTGTAGCTGACGCCCTCGAAGACCTGCACCCGCTTGTCGAGCACGTGCCCGAACACCAGCAGGTACAGCATCGAGGTCAGCACCGGCGCGCCGACCGTCTGGAAGGCGACCTTCAGGAATCGCAGCAGCTCCTTCTGGAACAGCGTCAGGAAGCCCGCAGCGGAAAAGCGTTCGGAACTCGTCGACACGGCTTCAGCGGTTGTCCTTCATGATGCGGACGAAGACGTCCTCGAGGTCGGCGCGTTCGAGTTCCATCTCCTCGATCCGGCAGCCGGCGTTGCGCACCGAGGCGAGGATCCACTCGATCGCCTCGTAGTCGTCGACGCGCAGCGTCACGCGCGGGACCGGGCGGTCCTCGTCTTCGATGCGCAGCGCCTCGAGCTCGGGCGGCAGCGGCGCCTGCGACAGCAGCAGGTGCAGCCGATGTCCGGGGAAACGGCGCAGCAGCGCGTGCGTGTCGTCGAGCGCGACGACCTGCCCGTGCTTGAGCATCGCCACGCGACCGCACAGCTCCTGCGCCTCCTCGAGATAATGCGTGGTCAGCACGATCGTGTGGCCGTCGTCGTTGAGCCTGCGGACGAATTTCCAGAGCGTCTGGCGCAGCTCGACGTCGACGCCGGCGGTCGGCTCGTCGAGGACGATGACCGGCGGCCGGTGCACGAGCGCCTGCGCGACCAGCACGCGGCGCTTCATGCCGCCCGACAGCGCGCGCATGTTCGCGTCGGCCTTGTCGCTGAGGTCGAGGTTCGCGAGGATTTCGTCGATCCAGTCGTCGTTGCGCCGGATCCCGTAGTAGCCGGAGGTCAGGCGAAGCGTTTCGCGTACCGTGAAGAACGGATCGAAGACGAGCTCCTGCGGCACCACGCCGAGCGCGCGGCGCGCGGCGCGGAAGTCGTCGCCGACCGCGTGCCCCATCACGCGCACCTCGCCGGCATCGGGGCGACCGAGGCCGGCGATGATCGAGATCAGCGTCGTCTTGCCGGCGCCGTTGGGCCCGAGCAGCCCGAAGAACTCTCCGCGCTCGATCGACAGGCTCACGCCCTTCAGCGCCTCGAAGTTCCCGTAGCGCTTGACGACCGAGCGGACGTCGATCGCAGCCGTCATGCCGCCGCTCCGGCGTGCGGCTTCGAGCCGGCCGGAACCGGTCGACCGAACAGCAGCGCACCGACGCCGTAGAGTTGCGCGAGCTTCAGCAGATTGGCGTCGGCGCCTTCGAACCGGCAGGTCGCGCCGGCGGCGGCGGCGCGCCGGGTCAGTTCGAGCAGCACCGCGAGCAGCGACGAGTCGAAGCGCGTGCAGGCCGACAGGTCGTAGACGCGCTCGCCCTGTCCGGCGGACGTGGCCTGCGAGGCCTGCTCCAGCACGGCCACGGCATTGGCGAACCCGACCTGCGGCGGAAAGCCGTGCATCGCTCAGGTGCCCTGCGAGCCCTTGCCCGGGCCGAACTCGCGGTTCTTGTCGGCAAGGCTGCGGATCAGGCCGTCGACGCCGGTGCGCTGCGCCTCCTGGTTGAACTGGCTGCGGTAGGTCTCGACGATCCAGATGCCGAGGATGTTCAGGTCGTAGATCTTCCAGCCGTCGCCGACCTTGTGCATCCGGTAGTCGAGCTGGATCGGCTCGCGGCCCGGCTGCACGATCTCACTGCGAACGATGACGTCGGTCGCCCCGGGCTGGGCACGAAGCGGCTTCATCCTCAGCGTCTGGTTGCCGACCTGTTCGAGCGCACCCGAATAGGTACGCAGAAGCATGTTGCGAAATTCGGTCATCAACTGCTTGCGCTGTTCGGGCGTGGCCTCGCGCCACCAGCGTCCGGCCGACAGTGCGGTCATCCGCTCGAAATTGACGTAAGGCATCACCTTTTCGTCGACGAGCCTGTTGATCGCACCCATGTCGCCACGCTTGATCGCCTCGTCGTCGGCGATCAGCCGGATCAGTTCGTTGCCGACGCGCTCGATCAGCGCATCGGGCGATTCCTCGGCGAGAACCGGGGCCGGCGCGAAGCCGAGGCCGGCGCCCAGCGCAAGCGCGCCGGCGGCCAGTGCGGCCGACATCAGCCGGCGGCGCAGCGGCAGGTGCGGGGCCCGGGTCTCGGCAAGGCGAAAACGTCGATGTTCGTTCATGAAAATTCCTCCGGATCGGTTGGCGCGGTTCAAGGCCGCTCGTTCACGGGTGGGTTCGGAGCGTCGCCGGTACGATCGTCGGTCGCCTGCGCGCCGGCATCGTCCTCGTCGTCGAGGTATTCGTCGCAATACGCGCATTCGTCGTCGAGCGGCGGCGGGTCGCCGTCGTAGACCTGGTTGCGCCGGCGCTGCAGCCAGGCATCGCGCGTGAAGCTGTACTTGTCCAGCGCGGCACCCTCGAGCAAGCTTTCGGCCTGGAACAGGCGTGCGCGCCTGTCGATCGCGCGCAGCACGTAGGCGTTGTTCCGCCGGCCGTGCGACGAGGTCATCTCGACGATCGGGTCGCCCCAGAAGTCGACGGCGGCGAACGCGGCCCCGTCGCGCACCGTCGACGGGCCGAAGAACGGCAGCACGAGGTACGGCCCGCTCGGAACGCCCCAGACGCCGAGCGTCTGGCCGAAGTCTTCGTCGTGCTTCTCGATGCCCATCAGGCTTGCGACGTCGGCGATGCCGCCGAAGCCGAAGGTCGTGTTGATCGCCACGCGCCAGAAGTCCGAGAAGCCCGCGCCGGGCTTGCCCTGCAGCAGCTGGTTGACGCCGGTCCAGATGTCGGCGAGGTTGCCGAAGAAGTTGCCGACCATGTCGCGGGCCGGCTCGGGAACGACCCTTTCGTAGCCCTTGGCCACGGGCTTCAGCACCGCACGGTCGAGCGCATCGTTGAACGAGTACACCGAGCGGTTGAAGGGCTCGAACGGGTCGCTGGCGACGCCGCCCTGCCCGTCGGCCCCGGTCGTCGCGCAGCCGGCCAGCGCGAGTGCAAGCAGCGCGGCGGCGGCGGTGCGGGCGATCGGCGGTGCGCTCACTGCCGGCTCCCTTCGGCGGCGCGGCCGTACAGGAACTGGCCGACGAGGTTCTCCAGGACGACCGCCGACTGCGTCAGCTGGATCGAGTCGCCGGCAGCGAGCATCTCGACGTCGCCACCCGGCTCGAGACCGATGTACTGCTCGCCGAGCAGGCCCGAGGTCAGGATCTTGGCCGACGTGTCCTTCGGGAATTCGTAGCGCTCGTCGAGTTCCATCGTGACCTGCGCGCGGTAGGTCTGGTCGTCGAAGCCGATCGACGTGACGCGCCCGACGACGACGCCGGCGCTGCGCACGGCAGCCCGCGGCTTCAGCCCGCCGATGTTGTCGAACTGCGCGCTCACCTCGAAGGTCTGGCCGAGCCCGAGCGCGCTGCTCATGTTGCCCGCGCGCAGCGCCAGGAAGACGAGAGCGGCAAAACCGAGCAGCACGAACAGTCCGACCAGCAGGTCGACACCGAGTCGTTTCATCGATCTTTCTCCATATTCGGTCAGTAGGCACCGAACATCAGTGCGGTCAGGATGAAGTCGAGCGCGAGCACCGCCAGCGACGAGGCGACGACGGTCGTGGTCGTGGCGCGGGCGACGCCTTCGGGCGTGGGTTGTGCGCGATAGCCGACGTACAGCGCGACGAACGCGACGGTGAAGCCGAAGACGATGCTCTTGATCACGCCATTGCCGACATCGTCGAGCCAGTCGACGCCGGCCTGCATCTGCGACCAGAACGAGCCGGCGTCGACGCCGATCAGCTCGACGCCGACCAGGTAGCCGCCGAGCACGCCGAGCGCAGAAAACAGCGCGGCCAGCAGCGGCATGCTCACGACTGCGGCCAGGAAGCGCGGCGCGAGCACCCGCTCGACCGGGTCCACGGCCATCATCTCCATCGCGTCGAGCTGTTCGCCCGCCTTCATCAGGCCGATCTCGGCGGTCAGCGAGGTGCCGGCGCGTCCGGCGAACAGCAGCGCCGTGACGATCGGGCCCAGCTCTCGCACCAGCGACAGCGTGACGACGAGGCCGACCGTGTCCTCGGAGCCGAACTGGCGCAGCGTGTAATAGCCCTGCAGCCCGAGAATGAAGCCGACCAGCAGCCCCGAGACCATGATGATCGACAGCGAATAGTTGCCGATGAAGTGCACCTGGTCGACGACCAGCCGCGGCCGGCGCAGCGAAGCCAGCCCCAGCAGGCACAGCCGCAGGAAGAACAGCGCGCCCTGGCCGACCCCGGCGACGAAATCGACGAGCAGGCGCGCCGGCATCAGCAGCGAACGGATCATCGCGGCACCTCGAGGTCCTCGGCGATCGGACGCGCCTGGTAGTGGAACGCGATCGGGCCGTCGACGCCGCCATCGAGGAACTGCCGGACGTTGGGGTCGTCGGACGCGCGCATCTGGGCCGGCGTGCCCTGGGCGGCGATCCGTCCGCCGGCCAGCAGGTAGACGTAGTCGGCGATCGCAAAGGACTCGTCGATGTCGTGCGAGACGAGGATCGACGTGCAGCCCAGCGTGTCGGTGAGCCGGCGGATCAGGTTCGACACCGTGGCCAGCGACACCGGATCGAGGCCGGTGAACGGTTCGTCGTACATGACCAATTGCGGGTCGAGCGCGATCGCCCTGGCCAGCGCGACGCGACGCGCCATCCCGCCCGAGAGCTGCGAAGTGCGCAACCGCGAGGCCCCGCGCAGCCCGACCGCCTCGAGCTTCATCAGCACGAGGTCGCGCACCAGCGGCTTCGGCAGGTCGGTGTGCTCGCGGATCGGGAACGCGACGTTTTCGAAAACGTTCAGGTCGGTGAACAGCGCACCGAACTGGTAGAGCATCCCGATCCGGCGACGCAGCGCGTAGAGCCCCGCGCTGTCCAGGCGATGGACGTCCTGCCCGTCGAAGACCACACTGCCGTGCTGCGGCCGGAGCTTGCCGCCGATCAGGCGCAGAATCGTCGTCTTGCCGGACCCCGAGCCGCCGATCAGCGCTACGATCCGCCCACGGCCGAAGCGCAGCGAGACGTCCTCGAGGACCTTGCGCTCGCGATAGGCGAAGCGCACATGATCGAGGACAAGAAGATCGCGGTCCAAATCGGAAGAATCCAGGTTGCAGTCCAGCACGTAGGGGGAAACGGCGACGCAGCGGCGCGCACCGACGAACCGGATAGTTTAACGCCCGGGCCGAAACGGCCCGCCCGGCGGCCGTTTCCGGCTGCCGGGCGGGCATATACTCGGCGGATGACCGACCCGATCGCGAGCAATCCGCAACGGCTCGTCGCGCAGGCGCGCGAAGTGCTGAAGATCGAAGCCGAAGCGGTCGCCGGCCTGGCCGAGCGCGTCGGCGAGGACTTTGCGCGCGCCTGCGCGCTGATCCTCGAATGCAGCGGCCGCGTGGTCGTCAGCGGCATGGGCAAGTCGGGCCACGTCGCGCGCAAGGTCGCCGCCACGCTGGCCTCGACCGGCACGCCGGCCTTCTTCCTGCACCCGGCCGAAGCCAGCCACGGCGATCTCGGCATGGTCACGCGCGACGACGTCTTCGTCGCGCTGTCGAACTCGGGCACCACCGACGAACTCGTGACGATCGTACCGGTCGTCAAGCGCCAGGGCGCCCGGCTGATCGCGATCACCGGCAACGCCGACTCGACGCTGGCCCGGCTCGCCGACGTCCACCTCGATGCCGCCGTCGAACGCGAAGCCTGCCCGATGAACCTCGCCCCGACGGCCAGCACGACCGCCGCACTGGCGCTCGGCGACGCGCTGGCGGTCGCGCTGCTCGACGCGCGCGGCTTCGGCCCGCTCGATTTCGCGCGCTCGCACCCGGGCGGCGCGCTCGGCCGCCGGCTGCTCACGCGCGTGGCCGACGTCATGCGCAGCGGCGACGCGCTGCCCAGCGTGGCCAGCGGCGCCCGGCTCGTCGACGCGATCCTCGAGATCACCCGCAAGCGGATGGGCATGACCGCCGTGCTCGGAACGAACGACCAACTGGTCGGCATCTTCACCGACGGCGACCTGCGCCGCCTGCTCGAGCAGGGGCGCGAGGTGCAGGGCCTGAGCGTCGACGAGGTGATGACGCGCTCGCCCCGCACGATCGGCAGCCAGGCGCTGGCGGCCGAAGCGGTGCGCCTGATGGAGGAGCACCGGATCACGCAGCTGCTCGTCGTCGACGACGGCCGGCTGGTCGGCGCACTCGGCATCCACGACCTGCTGGCCGCGCGAGTCGTCTGATGGCGAGCGCCGCCACGCCCCGCGACCGCGCCCGCGGAATCCGCCTGCTCGCGCTCGACGTCGACGGCACGCTGACCGACGGACGCATCCACATCGGCCCGCAGGGCGAGGCGATGAAGTCCTTCTCGGTGCGCGACGGCTTCGGCCTGACGCTGCTGCGCGAAGCCGGAATCAGGCTGGCCGTGATCACCGCGCGCCGTTCGAGCATCGTCGAGCACCGCGCCGCCGAACTGAAGTTCGACGAGGTGCTGCAGGGCGTCGGCGACAAGGCCTCGGCGCTGGCGCAGCTGTGCACGGCGGCCGGCATCGCGCTCGACGAAGCGGGCTTCGTCGGCGACGACTGGCCCGATCTTCCCGCGATGCTGTCGGCCGGCTTCGCGGCCAGCGTCGCCGATGCGCCGGCCGAAGTTCGGGCGCGCGCGCACTGGGTCTCCTGCCTGCCTGCCGGTCGCGGCGCGGTACGCGAACTGGCCGAGTTCGTGCTGCGCTCGCGCGGCGACTTCGACGCCGCGCTGGCCAGGCGGCTCGCGGCCGCGCGCCCGCATGACCGGCGATGAAGGCGCGCTTCCACGACCGGCTCGCCGCGGCGCTGTCGGTGCTGCTGCTCGCCGCGCTGGCCGGCGGCAGCTACTATCTGGCCGAGATTTCGCGGCGGATGGGCCAGGTGACCATCGACCGCACGCTGCGCCACGAACCCGACTCCTTCGTCGAGGGGCTCGTCTTCACCCGCATAAACGAGCATGGCGCGCCGGCCTTCCGGATCTCCGCCGACCACATGGTGCACTTCCCCGACGACGGCTCGACCGAATACGAACGCCCGGTGCTGACCAGCCTCGACCCGACCCGGCCGCGCATGCACCTGGTCGCCGATACCGGCAGGTCGACGGCCGAGGGGGTCGAAACCCATCTGTACGGCAATGTCGTGCTGACCCGCGAAGCCGGCTTCGGCGAACCGAAAACGACCGTGTTCACCGACTACGTCGTCCTCTATTCGGAGACCGAGATCGCGCGCACCGACCGGCCGGTCCGCATCGAGCGCGACGGCTCGGTATTGACCGGCGTCGGCATGGAATTCGACAATGCCACGCGCTCGCTGACCGTCGACTCACAGGTCCGAGGCACCTGGACCTTCGCACCTAGAACCCAATGATCGAAGCCCCGTTCAAGAAGCCGTCGCTCGCATCGACGGCAAGGCTGCCGGCATGGCGCGTCATCCCGCTCGCGCGCGCCGCCGTCGCGCTGATGCTGATGCTGGCCGGAGTCGTCCCGGCCCATGCCGAGAAGGCCGACCGGGACAAGCCGATCAACGTCGAAGCCGACCGGATGGAGTACGACGACAAGCAGCAGATCAGCACCTTCACCGGCGACGTGGTGCTGACCAAGGGCACGATCGAGATCCGCGGCGACCGCCTGATCGTCCGGCAGGACCCGGACGGCTGGCAGTACGGCACGGCGATCGGCGAGCCGGCCTCGTTCCGGCAGAAGCGCGATGGCGTCGACGAGTGGATCGAAGGCAGGGCGCTGCGCATCGACTACGACGGGCGCAAGGAAACCGTCCGGCTGCAGCAGCGCGCGAGCATGCAGCGCGTGGATGCGCGCCGCAACGTGCTCGAAGAGGTGCACGGCAGCGAGATCCTCTACGAGAGCGCGACCGAGTTCTTCACGGTCGAAGGCGGCGACATGGCGACGACGCCGGCCAACCCGTCCGGGCGCGTGCGCGTCGTGATCCAGCCGCGCGGCGACGCCGGCACCTCGGCGGACGGCGCGGCGCCACCCGCGGGCCCGCCGACGACGCTCCAGCCTTCCGAACGGCTCGCGCCCCGCTGATGGCGCCGGCGACGGAGGCCGGACTGCACCCGGCGACGAGGGCGGCGCCCAGCCACCTGGCCGTGCGCAAGCTGATGAAGTCCTACCACGGCCGCAAGGTCGTGCAGGACGTCTCGCTCGACGTGCACAGCGGCGAGGTCGTCGGCCTGCTCGGGCCGAACGGCGCAGGCAAGACCACCTGCTTCTACATGATCGTCGGGCTCGTGCCCTCCGACGGCGGCACCATCGAGCTCGACGGCCAGCCGATCGGCCGGCTGCCGATCCACCGGCGCGCGCGGCTCGGCGTGTCCTACCTGCCGCAGGAAGCCTCGGTCTTCCGCAAGATGACGGCCGAGGAAAACATCCTCGCGGTGCTCGAGCTGCAGACCGGTCCCGACGGCAAGCCCTTGTCGCGCGACGAGATCGCGCGCCGGCTCGAGGCGCTGCTCACCGAGCTGCAGATCCTGCACATCCGCTCGAACCCGGCGCAGTCGCTGTCGGGCGGGGAACGGCGCCGCGTGGAGATCGCCCGCGCGCTCGCCGGCTCGCCGCGCTTCATCCTGCTCGACGAGCCTTTCGCCGGCGTCGACCCGATCGCCGTCATCGAGATCCAGCGGATCGTGCGATTTCTCAAGGAAAGGCGCATCGGAGTGCTCATTACCGACCACAACGTGCGCGAGACTCTTGGCATCTGCGATCGGGCGTATATCATCAGAGCTGGTACTGTTCTTGCTTACGGTCGGCCCGACGAGGTCGTCCAGAACGAGGACGTCAGGCGCTACTACCTCGGCGAGCATTTCTCGATGTAAAGGCCGGCCGGTCTTCCGGCTGCCATCGGGGCTCGCCGGAAGCGGCGCCAGCTCGACTGGCATCGATGAAACCCTCCCTTCAACTACGGTTTACCCAGCAACTGGCACTGACGCCGCAGTTGCAGCAGTCGATCCGGCTGCTGCAACTGTCGACGCTCGAACTGAACCGCGAGCTCGAGCAGATCCTGGCCGACAACCCGCTGCTCGAACGGCTCGACGACCCGCTGCTCGACTGCGTGCCGATCACGCCCAACGGCGGCCTGGACGGTCACGCGCCGGCCCAGGCCGCCGACGCCGAAGCGAGCGGCGCCGCGGACCTCGACTTCTCGACGGCACCGGCGGCCGCCGAGCGCGGCACCGGCGACGGCGATGGCGACGCTGCCGGCGCCGACGCGCCCGAGGGCAGCGACCGGATCGACGACGTCGACTACGGCGACGCCGATTTCGCGGACTGGGGCGGCGACGCGGCCCCGCGCGGCAGCGGCGACGACAGCGAGGACGAACGCGACTGGCCGCAGCTGGCGAGCGCCAACGGGACACTGCGCGAGCATCTGATGGCGCAGCTGGCCGCCACGCACGTTTCGGCGCGCGACCGCGCGCTGGTCACGCTGCTGATCGACGAACTGAACGACAACGGCCTGCTCGAGACGACGCTCGACGAGATCGCCTCGGCGCTGCCTGCCGAACTCGAGATCGAGCCCGAAGAGATCTCGGCGGCGCTGAAGCTTCTCCAGAGCTTCGATCCCGCCGGCGTGGCCGCGCGCGACCTGCGCGAATGCCTGCTGCTGCAGCTCGACCGCCGTGGCATCGGCCCCGAATCGACGATCGTGCGCAGCGCCGCCCGCACGATCGTTGCCGAACACCTCGAAACGCTGGCCGGCCGCGACTTCGCGCGGCTGCGTCGCGCGCTGCGCTGCGACGAAGAGACGCTGCGCCAGGCGCAGGCGCTGATCCGCAAGCTGAACCCGCGGCCGGCCTCGGGTTTCGACGGTGAGGCTCCGGCCTACCTGGTTCCCGATGTCATCGTGCGCCGTTCGCGCGGCAAATGGGTCGCCGTGCTGAACCCCGACGTGATGCCGAAGCTGCGGATCAACGAGATGTACGCGCGGATCCTGCGCCGCAATCGTGGCAGCCATGCCGGCCTGTCCGGACAGTTGCAGGAGGCCCGGTGGCTCGTCAAGAACGTCCAGCAGCGCTTCGACACGATCCTGCGCGTCTCGCAGGCGATCGTCGACCGGCAGCGTGCCTTCTTCTCGCACGGCGAGGTGGCGATGCGCCCGCTCGTGCTGCGCGAGATCGCCGATACGCTGGGCCTGCACGAGTCGACGGTCTCGCGCGTAACGACGCAGAAGTACATGCTGACCCCGATGGGCACCTTCGAGCTCAAGTACTTCTTCGGCAGCCATGTGGCCACCGACTCGGGCGGCGCCGCGTCGAGCACGGCGATCCGGGCGATCATCAAGCAGATGGTGGCCGCCGAAGAGCCGCGCCAGCCGCTGACCGACAGCCGGATCGCCGAGCTGCTGGCGGAACAGGGTTTCGTCGTGGCCCGGCGTACCGTGGCAAAGTACCGGGAGGCGCTGCGCATTCCGCCGGTCTCGCAGCGCCGGGCGCTGTAAGCTTGGCGGCAGAATGCCGGAACTTGTCATGTTGCAGCGCGACATCGGTGCGGGTTCTCTTTTGCCCGGCCGTCGATATAATGGCCGCGTGAACCTGAATCTGTCGATGCGTGACTTCGAATGCTGCAACGCGTCAGAACAAGTCTCGGCTGCGACGACACGATTGCCATGAACCGTCTGTCCAGGCTGCTGGCGCCGACCAACGTGGTCATCGACCTGCCAGTCACCAGCAAGAAGCGCCTTTTCGAACAGGTCGGCCTGTTGTTCGAAAACAACCAGGGAATCGAGCGCGGCAAGGTCTTCGATTCGCTGTTTGCGCGCGAGCGTCTCGGCTCGACCGGGCTCGGCGAGGGCGTCGCGATTCCCCACGGGCGGATCAAGGGTCTCGAAGAAGCGGTCGCGGCCGTCGTGCGCGTGGCCGACCCGCTGCCGTTCGACGCCCCCGACGGCAAGCCGGTGCAGTTGCTGGTGTTCCTGCTGGTGCCCGAGCACGCAACCGAAGAGCACCTCGAACTGCTGTCCGAGCTCGCCGAGCTGCTGTCCGACGCCGACATCCGCACGGCGCTCGCGCAGACCGACGACCCGGCCCGGATACACAAGCTTCTTTCCGACTGGCAACCCTGCCGGCCTGCCGTCTGAACGCGATCCCGCGCCGCATCGGCTCGACGACCGACTGCCGCCTGCCCGCAATCGCCGCCTTGCACGAGAAACCCGGATGTCGCTGACCGTCCGTGCGCTGTTCGACCAGCACCGCGAATCGCTCGCGCTGGGCTGGATCGCCGGAGAAGCAGGCGCCGACCGGCCGGCCGTGCATGCGCACGCAGAACCGGCGGACCTCGTCGGCTACCTGAACCTGATCCACCCGAACAGGATCCACGTCTTCGGTACGGCCGAGCTCGCCTACACGAAGCGGCTCGGTCCGAGCCGCTGCTGCGGCATCCTCGACGACCTGATGGCCGGCGAGCCTCCGGCGATCATCGTCGCCGACGGCCTCGATCCACCGTCGTCGTTGAAGCAGCGCGCCGAACGCGAGAACCTGCCGCTGATCTCGTCGGGGCTGCCGGCCGCGCGCGTGATCGAGGCGATCCGCCTGTCGCTCGCCAAGGCGACCGCGCAGGTCACGTCGATGCACGGCGTGCTGATGGACGTGCTCGGCATGGGCGTACTGATCACCGGTGCCTCCGGTCTCGGCAAGAGCGAGCTGGCCCTCGAGCTGATCAGCCGCGGCCACGGCCTGGTCGCCGACGACGTCGTCGAACTGAGCCGGATCGCACCGCATGCGATCGAAGGACGCTGCCCGCCGCTGCTGCAGAACCTGCTCGAAGTGCGCGGACTCGGACTGCTCGACATCCGCACGATCTTCGGCGAGACCGCCGTACGGCGGAAGATGAAGCTGAACCTGATCGTCAACCTGATCCGCGGCAGCAACCTCGACGACGAGCACCAGCGCATGCCGCTGAAGGCGGGCACGCAGGACGTGCTGGGGCTGCCGATCCGCGCGGTCGTGATTCCGGTCGCTGCCGGTCGCAACCTGGCCGTGCTCACCGAAGCGGCCGTGCGCAGCGCGGTGCTCGAGCTGCGCGGCTTCGACACGACCGGCGATTTCGTCGCGCGGCAGCGCGCGATGATCGACGCGCAGGACTGATCGACTCGCACCGACCGACGCGCACTGATCGACGCGCAATGCCGGCGGCGACCGGCCAGCCGCGCAGCCGCCGACCCGGATTCGCCGGCCCCGTTCCCGAGGCCGTGAGCAGGCGTGCCGCGGCGCGACAGCGCTTCGCGCAACTGGTTTCCGCGTAACATCGCGGCATGCGCGTCGTCCTGATCACAGGCATCTCGGGCTCCGGCAAGTCCATCGCCATCAACGTCCTCGAAGACGACGGCTATTTCTGTATCGACAACCTGCCGGTGCGTTTCCTCGGCGACGTGATCGGCTCGCTGGCCAAGGCCGGCCATACCAAGGTCGCCGTTTCGATCGATGCGCGCAGCGGCGAATCGATCCTCGGCCTGCGCGATACGATCGGCGACCTCGCCCGCGACGGCCATCTCGTCAAGATCATCTTCCTGAACGCGCGCACCGAAACGCTCGTGCAGCGCTACTCGGAGACGCGGCGGCGCCATCCGCTGTCGCTGCGCGTGGCGACCGGCCGCCCGGCGCCGACGCTGCTCGAGGCGATCGAGCAGGAGCGCGAGCTGATGTCGGTCATCGAAGATCTCGGCGTCTCGCTCGACACGAGCGACCTGCACCCGAACGTGCTGCGCAGCTGGGTGCGCGATGTCGTCGGGACCGAGCGGGCGCCGCTGACGCTGCTGTTCGAGTCCTTCGCGTTCAAGCACGGCGTGCCGCTGGACGCCGACCTCGTATTCGACGTTCGCTGCCTGCCCAATCCGTACTACACGACCGAGCTGCGCCCGATGACCGGCCTCGACGCACCGGTCGCCGAGTACTTGCGCGCGATACCGTCGGTGCGGCGGATGATCGAGCACATCTCCGATTTCCTGCACACCTGGCTGCCGCACTACCTGCAGGAGAACCGCAGCTACCTGACCGTCGCGATCGGCTGCACCGGCGGCCAGCATCGTTCGGTCTACGTGGTCGAGGAGCTGGCGCGCGAGTTCAAACGCTTCGAGCACGTGCTGGTGCGTCATCGATCGCTGGCCAACCGGCAGGCCGGGCGCGCCTGACAGCATGAGGCACGAAACCGACCCGACCCTGTTCGACGACCTGCCGGTCTTTGCGCTGAACACCGTGCTGTTTCCGGGCGGCGTGCTGCCGTTGAGGGTCTTCGAGGCCCGCTACATGGACATGGCGCGCGACTGCCTGGCCAACGACAGACCCTTCGGCGTCTGCCTGATCGTCGAAGGCGAGGAGGTCGGCAAGGCGGCCAGGCACGAGGCGGTCGGATGCACGGCGCAGATCTCCGACTGGGACATGCAGCAGCTCGGCCTGCTTCAACTGCGCACGATCGGCGGACAGCGCTTTCGCGTGCAGTCGCGGCGCGTGCAGCCCGACGGACTGATCCGCGTCCGTGCCGAACCGATCGACGACGACCCCGAAGTCGCCGTGCCGGTCGAGTTCGAAAGCTGCGCGACGCTCGTGCGCAGGCTCGTCGACGATCTGGTCGAGAGCGAGCCCGATCCGATCAAGCGGATGATCGCCGAGCCCTACGACTACGGCTCGGCCGCCTGGGTCGGCAACCGGCTGTGCGAGTTCCTGCCGATTTCGCCGAAGGCTCGCCAGAAGCTGATGGAACTCGACGATCCGCTCGCGCGGCTCGGAGTCATCCATCAGTATCTGCAGCAGCACCAGATCGTCTGACCGCGCAAGCCGATCATGCGCAGGCCCCGACGCGCAGCACTTCCGGCGGCTGGAGCAACTCCGGCGATTGCAGCAGCCGTTTGATCGGCCGCGGCAGCGCGGCGTCTGCGACTTCGTCGAAGGGCAGCCAGACGGCGCCCGGCGCCGTTGCGGCCGATACCCCGGCGAGCTCGCAGACGACCGGCTCGATGCGCAATCGGAAATGCGTGAACGCATGGACGAACGCAGCGAGCGCGCGCGGCGGTCCGAGTTCGAGCCCGTGCGCGGCGGCGACGCGGCGTGCGTCGCTGCCGAGGCTCGACGGCGGCAGCCCGGTCGTGTCGCTTCCGGCCTCTTCGCGCAGCTCGCCTTGCGGCAGGCTCCACAGGCCGCCCCAGATACCGGTCGGCGGCCGCTTTTCGATCAGCCACTCGTCGCCACGACGGATCGCGAACATCCGGCAACTGCGCAGCGGCGTCGCGCGCGACGGCCGCGGCGCCGGCAGCCGCTCGACGCTGCCGTCGCGCCGGGCCGCGCACAGCGAAGCGACCGGGCAGCGATCGCAGGCCGGTCGGTGGCGCGTGCAGACGGTGGCGCCCAGGTCCATCATTCCCTGCGTATAGGCCTCGATGCCGGTGGCCGGCAGCTCGCGCTCGGCCAGCGACCACAGCGCCCGCTCGACGGCGGCCTGTCCCGGCCAACCCTCGACGCCGAAGACCCGGCACAGCACGCGGCGGACGTTGCCGTCGAGGATCGCCGCACGCACGCCACGCGAGAAGACCGCGATCGCCGCGGCCGTCGAGCGGCCGATGCCGGGCAGATCGGCAAGCAGCCGCGGATCGCACGGAAAGACGCCGCCGTGCGTGGCGACGACCTGCCGAGCGCACCGGTGCAGGTTCCGCGCGCGACTGTAGTAGCCGAGTCCGCTCCACAGCCGCATCACCTCGTCGACCGGCGCCGCCGCCAGCGCAGCCACGTCCGGGAAGACCTCGACGAAGCGACGGTAGTACGGGATCACGGTGCCGACCTGCGTCTGCTGCAGCATCACCTCGGACAGCCAGATCCGGTACGGATCCCGCGTGCCTTGCCAAGGGAGGTCGTGGCGTCCGTGCCGGGCCTGCCAGTCGACGATGCGGCGCGCGAAGGCGCTCACAGCGAGCCGACCGTCGCGCCGTCGTCCGGCTGCGTCTGCGATTCGGTCGGTGGCAGCACCGATGCCCGGTGCTCCGCATCGCGGTCGCCGTGCCTGGCCGACGGCGGCCTGGCCGACACCGGCTCGCAGAGCCTGCGGATCGCGTCTGCAGCGGCCTCGACCGCGGCCGCCTGCTGCTCGACGACCTGGCGCCGCGCCTCGACTTCGGCGATCCGCGCTTCGAGTTCGTCGCCGGCCTCGAGGACCCGGCGCAGCGCATCGGCGCGACGGTGCAGTTGCGCCTGGTGTTCGCGAACCTGCGATTCGATCGGCGACATCAGCGCCCGCTGCCACGCGCGCGCGTCGCCCGCCGCCCGATCGTAGAGCTCGCGGATCCGCGCAGCGACGAGTTCGAAGAACCTGCGCATCAGTGCCTGCCTGGCGGTCGTCGCCAGCGTCATCGCGCCGAACTGGCGGCGATGGGCCTGCTCGATGCGGTCGAGCGCGTCGCGGTAACGCCGCATCGAGAAGCGGGAAGGCCTGCCGAGCGACAGGCCGTAGTCGGCACCGAAGCTGCGGTACATCGCGTTCATCAGCGAGCCCAGTTCGTCGACCTGCCGTGCGGCTTCGTCGAAATCGGCGCGCGCGGCGGCCAGCACGGAATCCATGCCGTCGCGCAACCCGACCGAGAAGCTGCTGGTGCGCATGACGTTCCTCGCCTCGCGCAGGTGCCGTCGGATCGAATCGGCACCCAGCGCATCGCCGATCGACTGCGCATGGCGCGCAGCCACGCTTCGCACGGCCTGCAGCTGGCGCAGCGCGCGTGAGAACTCGCGGCGTTCGCGCTCGACTCGCGCCGACATCAGCGCGACCGACTCGTGCTTGCGTCCGCGCAGCGAGGCCAGCTCGAGCTTCTGCTCGAGCTGGGCCCGGCGACGCGCATCGAGCGCCGGCATCGCGCGGCGCTGCAGTTCGTCGAGTTCGCGGCGCAGGTGCTCGCGCGCGATGGTCCGGCGCTGCGGGAGCAGCTCGTGGGCCAGCGCATGTTCGAGCGACGGCAGCCGGCTGCGCTGCAGCAGCGCCGAGTCGCCGCCGAGCCGCGCGACGAGCGCCTTCTGCGCCGACACCGGATAGACCTGTTCCGCAGGCAATTGCAGCGTGGCCGCGACGCTGCCGACTTGCCCGGCGAGTTCGAGTTCGATCGCGACTTCGTCTCGCAGTCCGTCCCAGAGACCGTCGATCTTGTTCAGCACGACGAAGCGGCCGCGATCGTGGCTGGGTGCGACATAGCGATTCCAGGTGTCCGCGTCGGTGCGCGTGACGCCGGTGTCGGCGGCCAGCACGAACAGCACGGCGTCGGCCTCGGGAATCAGCCGCAGCGTCAGCTCGGGCTCGGCCCCCAGCGCGTTGAGGCCCGGCGTGTCGATCACGACGAGCCCTTGCGACAGCAGCGGATGCGGATAGTTGACGATGGCGTGCCGCCAGCGCGGCACTTCGACGAGGTCGTCGGGGACGCCCGACGCTTCCGTTCCCGTACGATTTCGCGAGCCGGGCTTCGGCTGCTCGTCCGGATCGAAGCCCATCGCCGCCGCCTGCGCACTCGGGACCACGATCGTCTCGCGTACGCTGTCCAGTGCGCGTGCGAGCGCCTCGCCATCGCCCGCATCGAAGCGAAGCTCGCGCCAGGCGGCCGGGTCGTCGCGCAGGACCGCGACCGGCGTGTCGGCCAGCCGCGTCTCGATCGGCAGCAAGCGTACCGACGGCGGGCGCTGCGGGTCGTGCTGCAGTTCGGTCGGGCACATCGTCGTGCGGCCCGCGGTCGAAGGGACGATGCGCCGACCGGTGTCGGCGAAGAAGATCGCGTTGATCAGCTCCGACTTGCCGCGCGAGAACTCGGCCACGAAGGCGACCGTCAGCCGGTCGTCGGCGAGCCGCGCCCGCAGCCGCGCCAGGCGCTGCTGCGCGCGCTCGTCGCAAAGCTCCGCTCGGGCGAGCCACTGCTCGTAGAGGCCGAGCGCAGCGAGGACGGTGCTGCGCCACTCGGCGTGCTGCGTGATCTGCCAGGCCAGACCGTCCATCAGCCGCACTCCCGCCGCACCGCCTCGGGCGCCGTCAACGCTGGCAACGCGGACACCAGAACGTCGAACGCTGCTGGTCGTGCCGCCGCTGGATCGTCGTGCCGCAGACCCGACAGGGCTGCCCCTCGCGGTCGTAGACGTAGCAGTAGTTCTGGAAGTAACCGCCGAGCCCGTCGCTGTCGACGAAATCGCGCAACGTGCTGCCGCCGCGGCCGATGGCCTCGTCCAGCGTCTCGCGGATCGCCTGCGCGAGCCGCTCGTAGCGGGCGCGCCCGATCCGGTGCGCCGGCGTCGACGGCCGGATGCCGGCGCGGAACAGGCTCTCCGACGCATAGATGTTGCCGACCCCGACGACGACCGTGCCGGCCAGCAGCAGTTGCTTGATCGCCGCACCGCGGCCGCGCGTCGCGCGATACAGCATCGCGCCGTCGAACTCGGGCGAGAACGGCTCGACCCCGAGTCCGGCCAGCAGCCGATGCGCGGCGAGCGGCCCGTCGGATTCGCCGTGCCAGAGCATCGCGCCGAAGCGGCGCGGATCGTGATACCGCAGCAACGCGCTGCCGAAGTCGATGTCGACGTGGTCGTGGCGCGCCGGCGGCGGCGGCGTTTCGAAAATGCGCAGCCTCCCCGACATCCCGAGGTGAACGATCAGCGTGCCACCGTCGAGTTCGAGCAGCAGGTACTTGCCGCGCCTGCCGACCGCGGCGAGGCGGCGCCCGGCCAGAAGCTCGCCGAGCCCGGCGGGCACGGGCCAGCGCAGGCGCGGCTCGCGCACGGTCGCGCCGCGAACCACGCCGTCGGACAGGCGCGCCTGAAGGCCGCGCCGCACCACTTCGACCTCGGGCAACTCGGGCATCGATCCTGCGTTCGCGGCGTCTCGGGTAACCTTGCTCGGCAGTGTAATAGAACCTACCATCGCGCCATGAAATCGTCGGTTCCGGCTCGCTCCGGCTCGTTTCCCGCTCGGCTCGGGCCGCGGCTGGCCGCGCCGCTGCTCGCGCTGTTCGCGGGCTGTGCGCTACTTTCCCCGAACCCCGACGGCGAAGCAGCACGCTCGGGCGCGAACGGCGCCAGCGGCGGCCGGACGGTCGAGGCAGGCGGGCAACCCGCCGCGCCCGGCACGAAACCGGGCTCGGGTCACGCACAGGTGCAGGAGCGCGGCGTCGACGACGCCGAGGCCGAGGCCGCCGAAAACGAAACCGAGGCCGCAAGCGCAGAACAGCTGCCCGAGGTCGAGCTGACCTCGCAGCTGCTGTTCCAGTTGCTCGCATCGGAGATCGCCGCCCAGCGCGGCGAACTCGGCAGCGCCGCCACGACCTACCTCGCACTGGCCCGCCAGACCCGCGACCCGCGACTGGCGAGACGGGCGACCGAGCTCGCGCTGCGCGAGCGATCGCTCGACCGTGCGCTGCCGGCGGCGCAGTTGTGGCACGAGCTGGCGCCGGGTTCGATGCAGGCGGCACAGACGCTCGAGTCCCTTCTGCTGGGTTCCGGGCGGCTCGCCGAGGCCGAGCCGCTGCTGCGCAGCCGGCTCGAGCGCGCACGCGCCGACGGATCGCAGTCCGAGGCCTATTCGCAGCTCCAGCGCTCGCTCGCGCGCGCCGCCGATCGCGAAGCGGCGTTCGCGTTGCTCGAACGCGTCGCGGAACCCGACGCCGAGCTTCCGCAGGCGCGGCTGGCGCTCGCCGCCCAGGCCCGCGCCGCCGGCAACTACGATCGCGCGGCCGCCGAGGCCGACGCGGCGCTGCGGCTGGCCCCCGACGACGAATCGGTGGCCGTCGTCGCCGCCCAGCATGCCGGCCAGGGCAACGGCGGCTCCGACGCCGCGATCGAGATGCTGCAGAAGTTCCTCGAACGCAATCCGCAGGCGCTCGAAGCGCGCTTCGAGCTGGCGCGCTGGCTGGCCGGAGCCGAGCGGCACGACGCGGCTCGCGAG
>JAAZBL010000414.1 GCA_012513825.1 Limnobacter sp.
GCGACAACCACGCGGTCCGGCAGGCGCAGATCGCCAGCGAGATCGCGCGCCGCGAGATCGACCGGCAGCGTTTCGCGCGCCACCCGACCGTCGACGTCGTCGGCTCGGTCGGGCACGCGCGAAACAGCTCGGTGAACTTCGTCGGCGTGCGATCGAACTCGGCGACCGTGGGCCTGCAGCTCGCGATCCCGATCTATACCGGCGGCGGGATCGACGCGCGCGCCCGCGAAGCGGCGGCGCTGCACTCGCAATCGCTGGCCGACCTCGAAACCGCGCGTCGCGCGGCCGAACAGGCTGCGCGACAGGCCTTTCTCGGCCTGAACAGCGGCCTGGGGCAGGTGCGTGCGCTCGAGGCGGCCGAACGCTCGAGCCAGCTTGCGCTCGATTCGAACCTGCTCGGCTACCAGGTCGGCGTGCGCATCAACATCGACGTGCTGAACGCACAACAGCAGCTCTTTTCCACGCGCCGCGACCTGGCGCGCGCACGCTACGACGTGCTGGTCAACGGGCTGCAGCTCAAGGCAACGGCGGGCACCCTCGACGAAGAAGACCTGCGCAAGGTCGACGCGCTGCTGGTGCCGGCGGCTTCGGTGCCCGCCGAACCCGAGGGGTCGTCCGCCCGTCCGTCCGGCGAACGCGGACCCAGGTCGAAGCGTCGCCGCTAATCCGCTCGCTGCGTCCGGCGCAGCGGACAGGCGGCCTCAGACGTCGCGCGGTGTCTCGTTGATGCCGTAGGGGCTTTCTCCGGGAATCGTCGCGTCGCCGATCGACAGTTCCTCGATGGCCAGCGCCTGGTAGTGCAGCGCCTTCTCGATCGGGTAGGCGGCACCGACGCGCATCAGTTGCTCCTTCTGCGCGTCGTCGTCGAGTCGCACGATCAGGAAGCGGCAACCCGATTCGGCCAGCTGCAGCAGGATCTCCATCTGCTTGAGCTCCGAGGCGACCACCTGTGCGAGCAGGCCGGCCTCCTCCGAGGTGCGTCGCAGGAACGCCGCCATCGTGGCCGGCGACGCGTCCCACAGCGCGTCTGCGGCGAACCCGCTGCGCAGCAGCTCTTCGCGCAAGCGGGTGGCGTCTTCGCCGTCGGCCATCGCGAGGACGGCATGGTGGTTCGGGTAGTAGACCCCCATCCGGGTCGCGAAGAATTCGGGCGGCAGGTCTGACGGCACTGGCATCGGAAGCCCTCCGTGTTTCTGGTCGATTCCGAGGACGCCGCAACCGGCGTACCTGCCGCCGCAGCGCTACCCGTGGTATCCGTGCCCGGCGCGCACCTTGCCGCGAAAGACCCAGTACGACCAGCAGACGTAGAGCAGGACCACCGGCAGCAGGAACATCGTGCCGACCAGCAGGAAGCCCTGGGCACGCGGCTCGGCTGCAGCGTCCCACAAGGTGATCGACGGCAGCACGATGTACGGCCACAGGCTGATCACGAGGCCGGTGAACGACAGGAAGAACAGGCCGAAGGCGCAGAGGAACGGCAGAAGCTCGCGGCCGCCGTGCAGTGCGCGGTACAGGACGATCGCCAGCGCCGCCGTCAGCACGGGCACCGGCGCAAACCACAGCAGGTTCGGAAAGCTGAACCAGCGCTCGGCAATCCGCGGCTCGCTCAGCGGTGTCCAGACGCTCATCAGCACGATGAACGCGAGCACGCCCCAGAGCGCGCGCTGCGACATCGTCCGTGCCCAGGCCTGCAGATCGCCGTCGGTCTTCAGCACCAGCCAGGTGGCGCCGAGCAGCAGGTAGCCGAAGACGAGACCGACGCCGGTCAACAGCGGAAACGGAGCGACCCAGTCCCAGCTGCTGCCGGCGAAGTCGCGTCCGTCGACTTCGAAGCCCTGGATGAAATTGCCGAGGATCACGCCTTGCATCAGCGTTGCGGCAAACGAGCCGAGGACGAAACCGGTGTCCCAGATCCAGCGACGCGCGCCTTCGACCTCGCGGAACTCGAAGGCGACGCCCCGGAACAGCAGGCCCAGCAGCATCACGAGGATCGGGAAGTACAGCGCAGGAATCACGATCGCGAAAGCCAGCGGGAAGACCGCCATCAGGCCGACGCCGCCCAGCACCAGCCAGGTCTCGTTGAAGTCCCAGACCGGGGCGACCGAGGCGACCATCATGTCGCGGTCCTGCGGATCGCTGCGCAGCCCGAACAGCATCCCGACCCCCAGGTCGAAGCCGTCGAGCAGCACGTACATGAACACGCCGAGCGCCAGGATGGCGGCCCACAGCGGCACGAGTTCGAGCGAAGTCATCGCCGCCCCTCCGCACCGGATCCGGGCCGCGGACCGCGCTTCGACCCGGGACCGGAATCGGGACCGGGGTCGCTGCCGGGGTCGGGCTTTCGCGCCGCCGACAGCGGCCTCGCGGCCCGCGATTCCGGATCGACGAAGCTGCCGAGAACTCGGCCGGATGCTGCACCGCCGGCTGCGGCAGCGGCCGGCACGGCCCCGGCCGCGCCCGGCCCCGCGCTGCCGGCCAGCCCCGCCACTGCGCCTGCATCGGCACGCCTGCCCGCCGCCGGTCCACGCGGCCGGGCCAGAGCGCCTGCCTCCGCCGACTGCTGCAGGGCCTCGGCCGCCTCGGCGGCCGGTGGGCCGCTGCGGACCATGCGCCGCAGCAGCACGAAACCGCCGCCGAACATGAACAGGTAGGAAACGACGTAGGCGGCCAGCGACAAGGCGACGTCGCCCGTCTGCAGCGACGGCGAGACCGCGTCGGCGGTGCGCATGAGCCCGTAGACGACCCAAGGCTGCCGCCCGACTTCGGTCACCGTCCAGCCGGCCAGCACGGCGACGAAACCCAGCGGAATGCTCCACTGCGCCAGCCGCAGGAAGCCGGGCGCCGAATAGAGCCGGCCGCGGCGGTGCGCGAACCAGCCCAGCACGATGATCGCCAGCATCAGCAGGCCGATCCCGACCATGATCCGGAACGCGAAATAGACGATGGCGACCGGCGGCCGCTCGTCGGCCGGGAACGCCTTCAGCCCCTGGACCTCGACGTCGAAGCCGTGGGTCAGGTAGAGGCTGCCGACCGCCGGGATTGCGAGCTCGAAGCGGTTCGTCTCGGCCTGTTCGTCGGGAATCGCGAAAAGCGACAGCGGCACGTGCGTCGTGCTTTCCCACAGCCCTTCCATCGCCGCGAGCTTGGCCGGCTGGTGCCGCAGCGTGTTGATCCCGTGCAGGTCGCCGAGGACGATCTGCAGCGGCACCATCACGGTCAGGAACACCAGCGACATCCTGACCATGACCTTGCTCTCGGCGACGTGGCGTCCGCGCAGCAGGTAGCCGGCGGCCACGCCGAGCACGACGAAGCCGGTCGTGATCATGAACGCGACGACCGTGTGCGCGAGCCGGTACGGGAACGACGGCGTGAAGATCACCGAAATCATGTCGACCGAATGGAAGCGTCCGTCGATCAGCTCGTGGCCGGCCGGCGTCTGCATCCAGCTGTTGGCGGCGAGGATCCAGAACGAGGAAAGCAGCGTTCCGAGCGCCACCATCAGCGCCGACAACACGTGCGCCCACTGCGGGACCAGCTTGCGGCCGAACAGCAGCACGCCGAGGAACGCGGCCTCGAGGAAGAACGCGGTCAGAACCTCGTAGGCCATCAGGCCGCCGACCACGTTGGCCGTCGCGTCGATGTAGCGACTCCAGTTCGTGCCGAACTGAAACGGCATGACGATCCCGGACACGACGCCCATGCCGAACGAAACGGCGAAGATCCGGATCCAGAAGGCGGACAGGCGCCGGTAGACGTCGTCCTTCCTGAGCCACCACAGCGTCTCGAGCGTCGCGATGTAGCAGGCGAGCCCTACGGTGAACGCAGGCAGCAGGATGTGCCAGGCGATCACCCACGCGAACTGCATCCTGGACAACAGCAGCGCGTCCACGCGACCTCCTCGACGTCGTGCCCGGTCGGCAACCGGGGAAGCGGCCAGGCATGGCAGCCGTCTGAGGCCATGCGGCCTGCCGGCCCCGGGCGACGATCAGGGTAAGCGCTCGTCGATCAGCTTCGTCAATGCCCCCATCGTCCGTGCAGTTGCACCACGGTGCCGCACCGCGAAGGCCAGCGCGCGTTCGCCCATCGTCTCCCGACGCACCGGATCGGCGACGATGGCCACGGCCGTCCGCAGGGCTGACGCGGCGTCCGGCGCACGCAGCGCGGCGTCCTCGGCGATCGCCTGGTCGGTGGCCGACTCGAAATTGAACATGTGCGGGCCCACGACGACCGGCACGCCGGCGGCGCAGGCCTCGATCAGGTTCTGGCCGCCGAAGGGCAGCAGCGAGCCGCCGATGATCGCGGCATCGGCCATCGCGTAGTAGGCGAACATCTCGCCCATCGAGTCGCCGAGCAGCACGTCGGCGTCGCGATCCGACGACGGGGGCTTGCGCTCGCCCCAGTGGCTGCGGCGCACGAGCTTCAGGCCGCGGGCCGCGATCGCGCGGGCCACGTCGCCGAAGCGTTGCGGATGGCGCGGCACGATCACCAGAAGCGGCGGCCAGGGCATGCCTTCGGCAGGAACCGGCGACGCGCCTCCCCCGCTTTCGAGGCCGGATGTTGCGCCCGGCCGATCGCTGCCGGCGGGCGCGTGGTCTCGCCGGGCCGAGCCTGCTTCGGTCGCACGCCATTCGAGCCAGGCGTCGAGCAGCAGCGCCTCCTCGCCGTCGCGCGTGCTCGCCAGCAGAACGGTGGGCCGGTGCCGCTGCCCGGCCTCCCGGGCCAGCAGGCCGAGCCGCCAGGCATGGCCCAGCGCTTCCATCTCAGGCATCGGCGCGACGTCGAATTTCAGGTTCCCGACCACCGGCACGTCGCTGCGCCCCAGTTGCGCCAGCCGCTGCGCATCGGCGTCGGTCTGCGCCAGCACGACGTCGAGCCCGGCGAGCGCAGGACGCATCAGCGAGGCCCAGCGCAGCCCCTTGCGCAGCGAACGCGCCGACAGCCGTCCGCTGACCAGCGCGAGCGGCACGCCCTCGCGGCGCGCCTGCGCGACCAGGTTCGGCCACAGCTCGGTTTCCATGATCACGCCGAGCGCCGGACGCCAGGCGCGCAGGAACCGCCGCATCGCGAAAGGATAATCCCACGGCAGCAGCGCCTGCAGCACGCGTGGCGCGTCGCCTTGCATCAACGTGCCGAACAGCTCGCGGCCGGTATCGAGTCCGGTCGGCGTCATGTGCGTGAGCAACAGCCGATGGCCGGGATAGCGCGCCAGCAGCTCGCGCACCAGAGGCTGCGCTGCACGGGTCTCGCCGACCGAGACCGCGTGCAGCCAGATCAGGGGCGCGTCGTCGCGCCGGCGCGGGTGAAGGCCGAAGCGCTCGTGCAGGCGCTGCCGGTAGTCCGGCTGCCGACGCGCACGCCACAACATGTAACCGAGCGCGAGCGGCGTGCCGAGCACCCAGCCCAACGAGTACAGCGCGAGCGCAAGGCGCTCATGCAGGCGCAGCACCGGCGGGCGACCGACGCTCATAGCGTCGCGCGCACCCGCGCCGCCGCCGCGAGCACTTCGTCCGCATCCGGCCATCGGCCGTCCTCGCCCAGCCCGGTCGCCCGCGGCGTCCAGTAGGGTCCGAATCGCCAGGCCGGCGTTGCGGCGAACAAGGCGACCGTCGGTACGTCGAGCGCAGCCGCGAGGTGCGTGAGTCCGGTGTCGACGCCGACGACCAGCTCGGCACGCGCGATCGCGGCTGCACACTGGCGAAGCGTCAGGCGCGGAAGCACGACCGCCGGGATCGCGGCTTGCGGAGCGACGCGCCCGCCTTCGCCGGCGAGCGCGACCGCACGCTCGCGCTCCTCCGCACTCCCCCACGGAAGCGCCGAGGCGATGCCCTGGTCGGCCAGCCGCCCGATCAGTTCGCGCCAGCAGGACTCGGGCCAGAGCTTCTCGGCCCGCGAGGTCGCGTGCAGCAGCAGCGCATAAGGCGGCGCCGGCAGCCCGGGGACGGAATCGCGAGGCGCGGCCAGGCCGAAGACCGGGAGTCCTTCGACGCGATAGCCGAGCGCCTGCGCCGCCAGCGAGCGCAGGCGCTCGATCGCATGCAGCGACATGTCGACGTCGTAGCGGTGACGGCAGGCGAGCGCGGCCAACGGCTCGCGCGCGCAGCGCCGCGAAAAGCCGGCCATCGGCGTGCCGGCCATGCGTCCGATCCAGGCGCTCTTCAGCAGGCCCTGCAATTCGAGTACGCACTGGTAGCCGGCACTGCGCAGCCGCTTGCGCAGGCCGGCGATCTCGCGGCGGGTTTCCGAGGCGAACGGCGAACGCCGCCAGCGCCGCACGGCCACCGGCACCACCTCTCGCACCGACGGATGCAGCGCCGGCAGTTCGGCGAAAGCCTCTTCGACGATCCAGTCGACCTGCGCCTGCGGCAGCGCGCGCACGATGTCGGTGACGACCGGCAGCGCGTGGATCACGTCACCCATCGAGCTGGTCTTGACCAGCGCGATCCGCATCACCGCCCGGGGAGGGGCCGGCACCGCTCGGCGAGCGTGCGTCGGAGGCCCTGCTGCAAGTCCGTAGGATCCATCGCAGACGGATTATCCCATCACCGGGACGTCCGTCGCGGCACCCGTTCGGCAGAGCTCCGTCAGCGGCGCGTGTCGCCGATCCGTACGCCACGGCCGTCCGCGCCGGGCACGACCGGATCGAGGTCGATCGACGCGATACGCCCGCCGGCATCGCGCAACAGCCGGCCGACTTCGACGGCGAGCCGCGCAAGCACCTGCAGGTCGGACGCCGGTCCGTCCGTCGCCGGCACGCCCTCGACCTCGGCGAACTCCCGACCGATCCGCAGGCCGAGAAGCGCGCGCACGACCTCGTCGGCGTCGAAGGGCGGCAGCAAGGTGACGCTCTCGCCGGGCGCATCGGCGTGCCGGCTGCCGTCGCCGACCCGGACGACCGGCCCGAACGTGGGATCGAAGCACCCGTCGACGAAGAACGCGCGTCGTTCCTGTGCCTCGTCGACGGCGCGATGAGCCTCGTCGTCGACGACAGCCGCCGCGCGCCGCCGGAGCAGCGCAAGACCGGCCTCCCGATCCAGGAGCCCGGCACCGGTATCGTCCGGCAGATCCAGCGGCTCGGGTTCCGGCCAGACCGCCTGCGGCTCGTGCAGCATCTGCGCATGCTGCGTCAGCTGCGCAAGCACGGCGAGCGCGTCGGTGCCGTCCCGATAACAGAGCACGCCGGCCGACCGGAACGCGTCGGCGATCGACTGCTGGGCCGCCGCCACGGCGACCGGCTTGCCGGTCGCGCGAACGAAGGCCGCGGTGTCGCGGACGAAGGACTCGACGTCGTAGCCGGCGCCGGCGACCGGAATGTCGATGAAGAACAGGTCGGCGGCCGCGTCCTGCGCGACGATCGGAAGCACGTCGCCGAAAAGCCGGTTGTTCTGCAGCAGCGCCGCCGTGATGTCGATCGGATTTCGGCTCGTCGCGAACCCGGGCAGCCGCGATGCGACGGCCGCCTGCGTCTCCGGCGCCAGTTCGGCCAGCGTCAGCCCGAGCGCCTCGGCCTGGTCGGCCGCGAGCACGCAACTGGCGCCGGAATTGCTCACGACCACCAGCCGGCGTCCGCTCGGCTTCCAGCCCTGCGGGTACGCGTCGGCAGCCAGCGCCAGCGAATACGGGTCGCGCGCACGCCAGATCCCGTGGCGGCGGAAAAAGGCGTCGACGAGACGGTCATCGTTGGCCAGCGCGCCGGTGTGCGCACTGGCGGCCCGCTGGCCGCTGGCCGAACGCCCGGCCTTCAGCGCGACGATCGGCACACCGCGCTCGCGAGCCCGCGCCGCCGCACGCGCGAGCTGCGCGGAATCGGCGATCGCCTCCATGTAGAGCAGCAACAGCCGGACTTCCGGGTCGCCCAGGCAGGCCAGCGCGAAGTCGGCCACCGTCGCATCGGCCTCGTTGCCGGTGGCGACGACGTAGCGCACGCCGGCGCCGCGACCGCGTACGAGCCCGTAGACGAGCTGGCTCATGCCGCCGCTCTGGCTGCAGATCGCGACCGGCCCGTCCAGCGGCGGCAGCTCGGCGAACATCGTCGAGAAGTTCGCGATCGCACCGTTGCCGAAGTTCGCGACGCCCTGCGTGTTGGGGCCGACCAGCCGCATCCCGGCCGCCCTCGCGATCGCGACCATCTGCTGCTGTACGCGCCTGCCTTCTTCGCCGGTTTCGCCGAAGCCCGACGCGATGACGACGGCCACCCCGACCCCGCGGCGCGCACAGGCTTCGACCGCCGCCGCCGTGGCGTCGCCGGACACGGCAATGACCGCGAGATCGGGCACTTCCGGGAGCGCGTCGATCGATTCGAAGGCCGGCAGGCCCTGCACGACTGGCCGGTTCGGATTGACCGGCAGAATCCGCCCGCGGAAGCCGTAGCGCAGCATGAAGTGAATCGGACGACCGCCGATCCGGTTCGGGTCGTCGGATGCTCCGATGATGGCCACCGAGCGCGGGTTCAGGGCAGGGAGCAGCGATTCGTTCATGGTCGTGCCGGTTGCAGGTCGGGACGAGCCCGGTCAGCGCCCGGGCGGACGCTTCGCGTGGTTCGGACGGCCGAGCGTCTGGCAGGCGGCCACTTCGCGCCGCAGCGCCTCGGCCAGCGCCCTTTCTCGCGAAACGATACGCTCGGTCAGCGCAGCGATGCTGATCGCTGCGACCGGCCTGCCGTCGACGCCGGGGATCGGCATCGCGATCGCGCCCATCCGGTCGACGACGAGGTCGAGCATCAGCGCATAACCGCGCTGCCGGGAGGCCGCGATGTGCTGCGCGAGGACACGGCCGGTCAGGCCGGGGTAGCGGCGCAACTCGTTTCTCAGCGACGGCATCAGCGCTTCGATCTCGCTGTCGGGCAGCCAGGACAGCAGCGCGAGGCTGCCGGCGCCGGCCCCCAGCGGCCGCCGACTGCCGACCTCGAGATAGTTCGCGCGGATCGGAAAGCTGCCGTGCTCGACATCGATGCAGACCGCTTCGGCGCCGCGCGCGATCGAAAGGATCGCGCTGTCCTCGAAGGCCGAGGCCAGCCGGATCAGCGAAGGCCGCGCAATCGGCCGGGGGTCGAAGCGCGCCGCGGCCGCGGCACCGAGCACGAAGATCTCGGGCCCGAGCGAGTAGCGTTTGCTGTCCGGATCGCGCACGACGAAACCTTCGCGCACCAGCATGTCGAGCAGGCGCAGTGCGGTTGCCTTGTCCTGTCCGGACGCCGCGGCGATGTCGGTGAGTCGCGAGTTCCGCCGGTCGGAGAGCACCGCGAGGATCCGGCAGGCACGCTGCACCGACGAGGTCGGTGCCGGCCTGACGGCGCGAGGCGAGCGGTCCGCGTTTGCCGCCATGTCGTCTATCAGCGTTTCGAAGAATGAAACTTCACTCGACCGATGCTAGCGACCCGCCCGGCATGGGTCAATGAACGCGCCGCCACCAACGCCGACTGTGCCGAGCCGAGCCGCCAATACTTCGAGCCGGGAGCGCCGATCAGCGTTGACCGTCTTTCGGCAGCCCGCCTAGAATCGACGGGCCACGGCATCATTTCGGGTACCGAAACCTTGCCGGACATCACGCGCGGCGCCCCCGTCGCACGACAGGCAGCGAAACGAGGAGACCATCATGTTCAAGTTGCAGCGCAGCCTCGCGCTGTCCGCTGTCGCGCTGCTCGCAGCCGCGACCGTGGGTAGCGCATCGGCCAAGGATCCGGAGACGTACAAGATCGGCGCCCTCCTCGCGATGAGCGGGCAGGCGAGCTTCTACGGAACCGTGATGAGCGCCGGGATCCGGCAGGCCGTCGAGGAGATCAACGCGAAAGGCGGCGTCGACGGCATCAAGCTCGAAGCGATCATCGAGGACCACAAATCGGGCAACGCGCAGGAAGCCGTGTCCGCGATGAACCGGCTGATCACGATCCATGGCGTCAAGATGGTGATGACCTCGTTCTCGGCGCCGACGCAGGCGGTCGCGCCGCTGGCCGACCAGCATCACATCCTGCTGCTAAACGGCGGCGGCGTCTCGAACAGCCTCGTCGGCATCTCGAAGTACATGTTCCACAACCGCTCGCTGGCGGCCGATCTCGGCCTCGCCGCGGCTGCGCACCTGAACTCCATCGGCGCGAAGAAGCTGGCCGTGCTGCACTGGAAGAACGACGCCGGCGACAGCGTCGTTCGCGCGGTGCGCCCCTACTGGGAAAAAGCCGGCGGCAGCGTCGTCGCCGTCGAGGCCGTGCCGCAGGGCGTGACCAACATGGACACGCAGATCGCGAAGATTCGCGCCGCCAATCCCGATGCGATCGGGCTGTGGATGTTCACGCCCGAGGTCGGCCTGGCCGTCAAGCGGATCCGCGATTTCGGGATGAAGCAGCCGGTCATCGGCATCGAGTACACGGAGAACGACGCGAAGATCGCCGGCGCGCAGGGCGAAGGCTACCTCTTCATCAACGACTACTTCGCACCGTCGCCCGACCAGCCCTGGTCGCAGCAGTTCGCCACCGACTACGAGAAGCGCACCGGGAGCAAGCCCGATTTCTACGCGGCCAACTACTACGAAGGCGTCTACATGCTCGCCGAGATCCTGAAGCGGGCTCGCGCCAAGGGCGGCGACTACATGGACGCCGAAGTGTTCAAGACCGTGCTCTACGAAAACCCGACCTTCGAAAGCGTCTACGGCGGACAGATGGTGATCCAGCCGAACGGCGTCGCGCAGAAGCGTGTGGGCCTGTTCCAGGTCGAGGGCGGCGAGAAGAAGTTCAAGTCCTTCGTCACGGCTGACTGAGCCGGCGACAGGCGCCCCCGGAGATCCGAGTGGACCTTCTCGCGCAGCTGGCGGTCAACGGTCTCGTCAACGGCAGCCACTATGCGCTTCTGGCCCTCGGCTTCGGCCTGATCTTCGGCACCACGCGGGTCGTGCATTTCGCCTACGGCCCGGTCTACGCGCTGTCGGCCTACGGCTGCTGGCTGGCGGCGGCCGTGCTCGGCGCGCCGCTGTGGCTCGCCGGGCTCGCCGGCATCGCCACCGGCGCCGTCGCCGGGGTGCTCGCCTACCTCGTCGTCTACCGGCCGTTCGAGAAGCGCGGCAGCTCGACGCTGGTCGTGCTCATCGCCTCGCTCGGGCTTTTCATCGTGCTCGAGAACGCGATCGGCGTCGTCTTCGGCACCGACACGAAGGTGGTGCCCTCGCCGCCGTCGGGCATCTTCCTCTGGGGTCCGCTGGTCGTCACCGGCGTGCAGCTGGCGCAGATCCTCGCGCTGGTCGTCGTCGCAGGCGCGGTCGGCATCTACCTGACGCGCACGCGAATGGGCAAGGCGGTCCTGGCGATGACCGACAGCGTCGAGATGGCGCGCATCGTCGGGATCGATACGGCGCGCGTGTCGGTGATCGCGTTCGCGCTCGGCTCGGCGATCGCCGCCGTGCCCGCCTGCCTGATCCTCGTGAAGGACGGCGCGACGGCCCACATGGGCTTTCTCGCCGTTTTCATGGCCTTCGTCTCGGTCGTCGTCGGTGGCGTCGGCTCGCTGCGCGGCGCCGTGCTCGGCGGACTCGCGCTCGGGCTCGTCGAAAGCACCGGGATGATCCGGATCCCGACCGAGTGGCAGAGTTCGGTCGCCTTCGTCGTGTTGTTCGTCGTGCTGCTGTTCAGGCCGCGCGGCCTGTTCGGAGGACGCTGAGTCGTGGACTACGTCCTTCACGTGATGGTCATGGTTTCGCTGTACGCGATCCTGGCCAGCTCGTTCAACCTGCTGATCGGCTACGCGGGCCTCTTCGCGCTGTCGCACGCCGCGTTCTTCGGCGTCGGCGCCTACACCACGGCGATCCTCGCGGCGACCTACGGCGTGCCGTTCCCGCTGCCGCTGATCGCCGGCGTCCTGGTCACGGCCGGGCTCGGCGTGCTGATCGCGCTGCCTGCGCTGCGCATCGGCGGCGACTATCTGGTCATCGTGACGCTCGCGCTGCAGGTCATCGTCACCACGGTGCTGCTGAACTGGACCAGCATGACCGGCGGCACCGACGGCATCCGGGCGATCCCGCGCATTCATCTGTTCGGCGTTGCCCTCGACTCGCCCGGCCGCTTCCTGCCGATGGCGGTGTTCGCGGCGGCCGTCTGCTATGCGATCGCATGGCGGCTCGGAGCCTCGCCGTTCGGAAGAGCGCTGAAGGCGATGCGCGAGAACGAGGCCGCCGTCCAGTCGATCGGCAAGAACGTCGTCGCGATGAAGCTCTCGGTCTTCGCGATCGCTGCTGCGCTCGCGTCGGTGGCCGGCGCGCTGTACGCGCACTACGTGACCTTCGTGTCCGCCGAGAGCTTCACCGTCGAGCTGACGATCTACCTGCTCGCGATGGTCATCGTCGGCGGCACCGGCAACCTCGCCGGCTCGCTGGTCGGCGCGATCGTGCTCGCGGTACTGCCCGAACTGCTGAAGTTCATCGACATGCCGCCGGACATCGCCGACAAGATCCGGCAAATGATGTATGGCCTGCTGCTGATCGTGATGCTGCGCCTGCGACCGCAGGGCCTGCTGCCCGAGTCGGCGTCGGCCAGCCATTTCGATGCGCCGCCCGAGCGCCCGCCGGTGGCGACCGCGATGCGGGGCGCCGCACTCGAAGGCAAGGGGCTCACCCGGCGCTTCGGCGGCATCGTCGCGTTGTCGGACGTCGACATCACGATTCCGCCGGGCCGGATCACCGGCTTGATCGGCCCGAACGGAGCGGGCAAGACGACCGCGTTCAACCTGCTGACCGGCTTCCTGCAGCCCGACGAAGGCGAGGTCAGCTACCGGGGGAACTCGCTGAAGGGGCTCAAGCCGCACCAGATCGTCCGTGCCGGCGTTGCACGGTCGTTCCAGGACCTGAAGCTGTTCACCGGGCTGAGCGTGCTCGAGAACGTGCTCGTCGCGTTGCCCGACCAGCGCGGCGACAGCCTGCTGCAGGTCTACTTCCTGCCCTGGCGCGTTCGCAGGCAGGAGCGCGAAAACCTGGCGCGCGCGATGGCGATCCTGGAGTTCGTCGGACTGGGCGAGCGCGCCGGCGACCCGGCCGCGGACCTGTCGTATGCCGAAGAGAAGCTGCTGGTCGTCGCGCGCCTGCTCGCGACCGGCGCCGAGGCGCTGCTGTTCGACGAGCCGCTGTCCGGGCTTGCACCGAACGCGCTGGCGAAGGTGCTGCCGACCTTCCGCAGGCTCGCCGAGTCGGGACGCACGCTGTGCATCATCGAACACAACCTCGACGTGATCCGCGAGCTGTGCAGCCAGGTCGTGTTTCTCGACGAAGGCCGCAAGCTGGCCGAAGGCACGCCCGAGCAGCTGATGCACGACCCCGAGCTTTCGCGACGGTATTTCAGATGAGCATCGCGCTGAAAGTCAGCGGGCTGGTCGCCGGTTACGGCAAGAAGCGCGTCGTCGACGGCATCGACTTCGAGGTTCCGGCCGGCGGCATCGTGCTGCTGCTCGGCCACAACGGCGCGGGCAAGACCAGTTTCGCGCGCGCGCTGTTCGGCCTGCTGCCGATCGAGGCCGGCCGCGTCTGGCTCGGCGAACAGGAGATCACCGGACGCAGCCCGGCGCGCAACGTGGCGTCCGGCTTCGCGTTCGTGCCGCAGGGACACGGCGTGTTCCGCACGCTCAGTGTCGCCGACAACCTCGAGCTCGGCGCCTTCGTCGAGAACGACCGCTCGAAGCTCGACGAACGCCGCGAGCGCGTGTTCTCGATGTTTCCGATCCTGGCCGAACGGCGCGCGCAACTGGCCGGGACGCTGTCGGGCGGGCAGCAGCAGATGCTCGCGATCGGCATTGCGCTGATGCACGCGCCGCGCTTCATGCTGCTCGACGAACCGTCGATCGGCCTCGCGCCGAACCTCGTCGACAAGGTCATGCAAAGCGTGGCCGAGATCAACCGCACGATGGGCACGACGATCCTGATCATCGAGCAGAACGTCAAGGCGAGCCTGCCGATCGCGCAGCGGGCGGCGGTCTTCAAGACCGGACAGAAGATCTACGACGGCGATCCCGCGCCGCTCGCCGATCCAGTGAAGCTGATGGAGATGTTCTGATGCCGAACCGCAAGGTGCTCGTCGCAGGAGCCTCGGGGCTCGTCGGCCACGCCGCGATCCGCCACTTCCGCACGCTGCCGGGCTGGGACGTCGTCGGCGTTTCGCGCCGCCGGCCGCCGGGCCTCGACGACGCGCAGCTCGTTTCGGTCGACCTGACCGATCGCGCCCGATGCGCCGAAGTCTTCGGCGCAATGCGCGAGGTCACGCACGTCGTCTACGCGGCGCTCTACGAGAAGGACGAGCTGGTCGCCGGCTGGCGCGACCCCGAGCAGATGCGAGTCAACGACCAGATGCTGCGCAACCTGCTCGACCCGCTGCTTGCCGCCGCATCGGGGCTCGAACACGTGACGCTGCTGCAGGGCACGAAGGCCTACGGCGTACACATCGAGCCGGTTCCGGTGCCGGCCCGCGAACGCTGGCCACGGCACCCGCACGAAAACTTCTACTGGCTGCAGGAGGACTACCTGCGCGAGCGCCAGGCCGGCAGCCGATGGCACTTCACGATCCTGCGCCCGCAGGTGATCTTCGGCGAATCGCTCGGCAGCGCGATGAACCCGATCCCGGCGATCGGCGTCTATGCCGCGCTGCTGAAGGCACAGGGCAAGCCGCTCGCGTACCCGGGCGGTGCACGCCGGATCGTGCAGGCGGTCGATGCGGACCTGCTCGCACGCGCCTGCGCGTGGGCAGCCACCTCGCCTGCCTGCCGCAACGAAACCTTCAACATCAACAACGGCGA
>JAAZBL010000415.1 GCA_012513825.1 Limnobacter sp.
GCTGCGTTCGGCAGCAAGGCCAGCCTCTATGCCCGGGTCCTCGAGCGCTACAACGAGATCGACGCGATCCCCTTCCAGGAACTCCTCAGGCCCGACCGGCCGGTAGCGCAAAGCCTTGCCTCCGTACTGGAGGAGGCCGCCCATCGCTACGCCGCTGATCCCACGGCGGCCGGCTGCCTCGTGCTCGAGGGCACTCGTTGCAACGACCCGCAGGCGCGCGAGGCTGCCCAGGCACTGCACGCCGCGGCCGAGGAGATGATTCGTGCCTATGTCGCTGCCCGCCACCCGCGGGAAGCGGACCGCATCACGGACTTCGTCGGGACCACGATGGCGGGCATGTCTGCAAAGGCCCGCAATGGGCAGGGCCTCGACCGGCTGTTGGCCACCGCGCGCCTCGCCGGGCTGGCCATTGCCCGAGCACTTGCCGAATGAACCTGGGCGCAGTGCCTTCATCGGAAGTGGCATCACCGGGGCTGCTGCGCGGGCCGCTACAGGCAGGTGTGTTCGAACGATCGCCGGTGCGCATTCCGCTTCTGGTGCCTTGTTTCGGCGAGCGTTGGGCCGAGTTGGCAGAGATGCCTGCGATGTTCGTCACCCTCTTCTGGGCTGCCGGATTCATCGTCCGCAGGTACGGCAAGCGGGTCCGACCGAGCGACTGGATAGGGTCGGTGCCATTGCGCTGGTTCTCCTGGTCCTCGCGGAGCTGCTGCTGGCCGCGGTCCTCGCCGGACGCGGCGTCGCCGATTACGTCGCGAATCGCGATCCCGTTTCCGGGTCCGTATACGCCGGGATGTTGTTGGCGTATGCGGCCATGCCTTGGCTTCGGCGCGGGCTTGGGCCGCGCACGCTCAAGGCGTAGTCGACCTCGTATCGTCGGGCCCTATCGCATCGTTGAATCCAGTTACGCCATGCCAGCGCGCGGGGCGTAAGCTTCGATATCAATGCGCTGGAGAGAGACGTGGCTACCGTAGCGGTGAATGGCGTCCGGCTCTTCTACGAGCTCGAGGGCACGGGGGAAGTTCCGCTCGTCCTGGTACACGGGTCATGGGACTCGCATCGCGACTGGGATCTCGTCGTTCCTTTCCTGGCCGATTCGTTCCGGATCGTCCGGTACGACCGGCGCGGGCACAGCGCGAGCGAGCGGGTGGCCGGCCAGGGCAGCGTGCGCGACGATGTCGCCGACCTGTCCGGACTGATCGAGCAGCTCGGCGTCGCGCCTGCGTGGGTGCTCGGAAACTCCTTCGGTGCGTCGATCGCGCTGCGTCTGGCCGGCGAGCGTCCCGACCTGCTGCGCGGGCTGATCGGTCACGAGCCGCCCTTGTTCTCGCTGCTCGCCGACGACCCTGCATCCGCCCCGATGCTCGACGAGATCGGACCCCGAATCGCTGCCGTGGTCGAACGGATCGCCGCCGGCGACCATGCCGGCGCGGCGGAGCAGTTCGTCGAGACCGTCGCCCTTGGCCCGGGCATGTGGGCCCAGTTGCCTCCTGGCCTGCAGCGCACGCTCGTCGAGAACGCACCGACCTTCCTCGACGAGGCGAACGACCCCGAGCAGCTCCTGATCGACCTCGACCGGCTGCGGGGATTCGGCCGACCTGCGCTGCTGACCCTGGGCGATCAAAGCCCGCCGATCTTCGCGCCGGTCGTCGTCAGGCTGGGCAAGGCGCTGCCGCGGGTCGAGGTCACGACGCTGCTGGGCGCCGGGCATGTTCCGCACGTCACGCAACCGGCTGCCTATGCCGAATGCGTCGTCGGCTTCACGCGCCGGTCGGGATGACGCGTTCGCTCCTCACCGACGGTCGGCCCGTGACACAATCGCCGATTGCCTGACTCCAACAGGCCTCCGATCACCAACAGGCCACCGATCGGTCGATGCAGATCCGCTCATTCGAACGGCCGGACGAAGACGCCGTCATCCAGCTATGGGAGCGCTGCGGCCTGACGCGCCCATGGAACGATCCGCGCAAGGACATCGCCCGCAAGCTCGGCGAGCAGCCCGAATTGTTTCTCGTGGGCCTGCACGGCGACGAGCTCGTCGCGAGCGCGATGGCGGGGTTCGACGGGCACCGCGGCTGGGTCTACTACCTCGCGGTTGCGCCCGAGCACCGGCGGCGCTCGTGCGGGCGTCGGCTCATGGCCGAGGTCGAGCGCCGCCTCGAGGAGCGAGGCTGCCCGAAGCTGAACCTGCAGGTGCGTTCGTCGAATGCGCAGGTGCTCGCCTTCTTTCGAAGCCTGGGCTATGCACAGGACGAGGTCATCAGCCTCGGCCGACGCCTGATCGAGGACGCTCCCCCGGTCGGAGCCGATTGACACGAGAGCCCTTGCGGGCGCGCCGATTGCCGATGCTCCGGCCAATCGTCGCGGGAAATCTCATGGCGCGCACTTCGCCGAACCTCGGGCAGATCCGCATCGGCATCTCGGGCTGGACCTATGCGCCGTGGCGCGGGGTGTTCTATCCGGCCGACCTACCGCAGCGCAGGGAACTCGACTGGGCTTCGCGTCGCTTCCGCACGATCGAGATCAACGGCACCTTCTACCGGCTGCAGCAACTGGAAAACTTCCTGCGTTGGCACGACGAGACGCCCGAGGGTTTCGTCTTCGCGATCAAGGGCTCGCGATACATCACGCATCTGCGTCGGCTGCGCGAGATCGATACGCCGATGGCCAATTTCCTGGCGTCGGGCGTGCTCAGGCTCGGGGCCAAGCTCGGGCCGATGCTCTGGCAGTTCCCGCCGTGGATGCGCTTCGACGCGGAGCGCTTCGAGGCGTTCCTCGCGCTGCTGCCGAAGGACACCGAGCAGGCCTGTGCGCTGGGCCGGCGGCACGATGAACGCGTGCCCGGCGGCGATGCGCTGAAGCTCGACGAGCACCGGCCGATGCGCCATGCCGTCGAGATTCGACACGACAGCTTCCGATCGCCCGAGTTCATCGAGATGCTGCGCCGGCATGGCGTTGCGCTGGTCTGCGCCGATACGGTCGACTGGCCCCGGCTGATGGACCTCACCTCCGGCTTCGTCTACTGCCGGCTGCACGGTTCCGAGGAGCTCTACGTGAGCGGCTACGACGACGACTCGCTCGATCGATGGGCGTCGCGAGTGCGTGCGTGGGCGAAGGGCAGCGAGCCTGCAGACGCCGAAAGGGTGATGCCGCCGACGACGTCGGGGCGCACGAAGCGCGATGTCTACGTCTATTTCGACAACGACGTAAAGGTCCGCGCGCCGGCCGATGCCGCTGCGCTGGCCGAACGGCTGGATGCGTCTCCGCCGGCTGCGGATGACCAAGTCGAAGCGGCGCCCCGTGGCAGGGCGTCGCCGACCCGCCGGAACGACGCGCACGCAGTCCGCCAGGCCACGGCGAGACCGACCTGGCCGCATGTCCGGTCCGCGAACCGATCGAACAGGAGAACGAGCCCATGAAGACCTGGTCCGCCGCGATTCAAGACGGCCTGCGCACCGGCGCCGCCGCCGCATTCAGCTCGCTCGCAGCGCTCGCACTGCTGGGGCGACGCGAGCAGGGAAGCGCTGCCGCGCCGGTCAACGCGGTCAGCCACATCGTCTGGGGTCGGCGCGCTTTCCGTCGCGATCGAGTCGACGCCCGTCATACGCTGAGCGGTCTCGCGCTGCATGTCGCCTCGGGGCTGTTCTGGGGTGTGCTCTACGAGAAGCTGCTGGGCGATCGCGGAAGCGAATCGCTCGGATCGACGGTCGGCAAGGCAGCGCTGGCCAGCGGAACGATCGCGACGATCGTCCTCGGGCTGGTTCCGCAGCGATTGAGCCCCGGCTTCGAGCGCCGCTTGTCGTCGGCCGGGACGGCCCTTGCCTTCGCTGCGCTGGCGGTCGGGTTCGTCGTCGGAACGCGATCGAGCGGGCGCCGCTGAGCGATCGCTCGCTCGAACATGCGGCTCTGGTCGCTGCATCCGAAATACCTCGACGCGAAGGGTCTCGTCGCCGTCTGGCGCGAAGCCTTGCTGGCGCAGGCGGTGCTGCGAGGCGGCACGCGCGGCTATCGCAAGCATCCGCAGCTCGAGCGCTTCAGGCGGCACCCGGCGCCGCTCGCTGCGCTGGCCTCGTACCTGGAAGCCGTCTGCGCGGAAGCCGAGGCGCGCGCCTATCTGTTCGA
>JAAZBL010000058.1 GCA_012513825.1 Limnobacter sp.
CACGTCGGTGGCGAAGTCGAGCAGGTGCAGCGACAGGAACAGGTTGATCCGGTCGGTCTCGGAGCCTATCCGCGCCATCAGGTCGCCGGTACGCTTGCCGCCGAAGTATTCGAGCGACAGCTTGAGCAGGTGCGCGTAAGTCGTCGTCCGAAGGTCGGCGCCGATCCGTTCGCTGACCCTGGCGAGCATCCAGGTCCGCGCCCAGCCCAGCGCCCAGGCCAGCAAGGCCGCCACCAGCAGGCCGCCCAGGTACAGCGTGACGAGCCCGGTATCGATCGGCACGCCGTTCTGGAACGGGATCAGGATGTCGTCCATCAGCGGCATCGTCAGGTACGGCGGCACGAGCGTCGCGGCGGTCGAGGCCAGCGTGAGCAGGAAGCCGGCCAGCAGTCGTCCTCGATACGGATGCGCGAAGCGCCACAGCCGCAACAGCGTCCAGGTCGAAGGCGGGCTGGGGTCCTCGCCGTCGCCGAATGCCGTCTCCTCTTCCTGGCCCGCCGCCGGCTCGTCTTCGAGCGACGGCTCGGCCGCCGTCGAGCCGTCGCGCGCCGCCGCCTGCAATCTATCGAAGGCCTCGACGAGCCGCAGCATCGCCGGATGACGGCCGATCGTGTAGTGCCAGACGGCGAGCCGCCCGTGCGCATCGGCCAGTTCGAGCGATCCGACCCCGGCGTGGTCGTGATGGCCGAGCACGAGCCCGGGGACGAGCGGCCATTCGTCCCGACCGTCGGGCGTGCCGGCGCGGTCGCGGGCATCGGCGCGGCCGGCATCGGCGCGGCCGGCGTCGGCGCGGCCGGCTCCGACGACGTCGCCGGCATCGCGGGCGTCGGCCTCCGGTGCGCCGATGGACAGCAACCGGCGATCGGTCAGCACGAGCAGCTTGCGCGCGAAGCGCAGCCGGGCGTCCAGGTCGGGTTCGAAGCAGCCGACCACGCGCTCGCCGGCGGCCAGCCGGGCGGCGAGCGCCGACTGCCAGTCTGCGGCAACGGGGGGGATTGCGGACATCGTCGATCGATTGCGGGAGCGGTCCGAGCGTAGCGCAGGGCAGCCGCAACCGCCCGTTTAAAGGGTAAGCAAACGTCTCGGCCGAACCCGCTGCAGGGACTTCGCCCGCCCCGCCGATTCTGACGGAATCTGGCTGAAAGCCGCGGCAATACAGCCTTTACAACTCGATACACACTGCGGGAGCGAAGAAGACCACCATAGTCGCACCCCAATCGCCTGTCGATTCCGGGTGTGGGAACGGCGCTTGCTGGCAAGGGTCGTTTTCCGTCCGGGGCGACCCCTTGCCAACGTGAACAAGCGACATATCGAGTTTCTCGGTTTTACCCACCTGCGTGGCCCGAACATGTGGACCTACGCGCCCGTCCTCGAGGCGCTGGTCGACATCGGGGAACTCGAGGATTTCCCGTCGAACACGATCCCCGGCTTCTACGAGCGGCTGTCGAGCTGGCTGCCGACGCTGGTCGAACATCGCTGCAGCTACGAGGTGCGCGGCGGATTCCTGCGTCGACTGCGCGAGGGCACCTGGCCCGGCCATATCCTCGAACACGTCACGCTCGAACTGCAGAACCTGGCCGGCCTGCCCGGCGGCTTCGGCAAGGCGCGCGAAACCTCGAGGCGCGGTGTCTACAAGGTCGTCGTCAGCGCCTGGAACGAGCAGCTCGCCGAAGCCGCCATCCGCGAGGCGCGCGACCTGGTGATGGCCGCGATCGACGATCGGGCCTTCGATGTTCCGGCCGCCGTCGCCCGGCTCAAGGAACTCGCCGATACCCGCTGCCTCGGGCCGAGCACCGCTTCGATCGTGCTGGCCGCCGAAGAGCGGCGCATCCCGGCGATCCGCCTGAACCGCGGCAACCTCGTCCAGCTCGGCTACGGCTCGCGCCAGCGGCGCATCTGGACCGCCGAAACCGAGCTGACCAGCGCCATCGCCGAAGGGATCTCCCGCGACAAGGAACTGACGAGGCAGCTGCTGCAGGCCGTCGGTGTCCCGGTGCCCGAGGGCCGCACGGTCGCCGATGCCGACGACGCCTGGTCGGCCGCCCAGGAGATCGGGCTGCCGGTGGTCGTCAAGCCGTCCGACGGCAACCACGGCCGCGCCGTGTTCACGAACCTGCACACGCGCGAGCAGGTCGACAAGGCCTGGTCGGTCGCGGTGCAGGAAGGCAGCTCGGTCATCGTCGAACGCTTCATCCCCGGCGACGAGCATCGGCTGCTCGTCGTCGGCGGCAAGCTGGTCGCCGCCGCGCGCGGGGAATCGGCCTGGGTCACCGGCAACGGCCGCGACTCGATCCTCGCGCTGATCGACGCGCAACTGAACGCCGACCCGCGCCGCGGGCGTACCGAAGACGCGCCGCTGAACCCGGTGCGCATCGACACCGCTGCCCGCATCGAGCTCGCGAACCAGGGCTTCGAGCCCGAGTCGGTACCGCCCGAGGGCGTTCGCGTGCTGATCCAGCGAAACGGCAACGTCGCCTTCGACGTGACCGAGCTCGTCCACCCGTCGGTGGCCGCCGCAGCTTCGCTGGCGGTTCGCACGGTCGGGCTGGACATCGCCGGCGTCGACCTCGTCGCCGAAGACATCTCGCAGCCGCTGCAGGCACAGCGCGGTGCCATCGTCGAGGTCAACGCCGGTCCAGGGCTGCTGATGCACCTGAAGCCGGCCGCGGGCACGCCGCAGCCGGTGGGCCGGGCGATCGTCGACCACTTGTTCCCGCCCGACCGCGACTGTCGCATCCCGATCGTCGGCGTCGCCGGTCACGTCGGCACCACGGCGGTCGCGCGACTCGTCGCGCACCTGTTGATGCTGCACGGCACCCGGACCGGGCTCGCATGCCGCGACGGCCTGTTCGTCTCCGGCCGCCGCATCGCCTGCGGCGACCGTTCCGACCGCGTCTCGGCGGAGCGCCTGCTGATCAATCGTGCGGTCGATGCCGCGGTCATCGAGAACGGCGCGAGGGTGCTGGCCTCCGAGGGCCTGGCCTACGATCGATGCGCGGTCGGGATCGTCACCGGCCTCGACGCCACGCAGCCGATGCCCGAGCGCGACATTCTAGGCGTCGACAAGCTCTTCGACGTGATGCGCACGCAAGTCGATGTCGTGCTGCCGCACGGGGCCGCCGTCCTCCACGCGGCCGATCCGCAAGTCGTGCGGATGGCCCCGCTGTCGGATGGCGAGGTGATCTACTACGCGGCGAACGCCACGCTGCCCGCCATCGACGGGCACCGTGCCCGTGGCGGTCGCTCGGTGCATACGCGCAACGGGCTGATCGTGCTGGCCACCGGCAGTGAGGAAGTCCTGCTGAGCGCCGTGTCGTCGGTGCCCGTGGTTGCCGACAGCGCGGACTACGGCGTGGAATCGGTGCTCGCCGCGGTCGCCGCGGCCTGGGCGCTGGGCGTGCCGGCCGACCTGATCCGTGCCGGTATCGAGGGCTTCGCGGCGCAGCCGGCGGCGACGCCGGTCGAGGCCGAAGCGGCGATCGCCTGAGCGCGGACCGTCGGATGAAGATCCTGCGAACCCGCGCGCTGCGCGGGCCGAACCTGTGGTCGCGACGCACGGCGATCGAGGCGGTCGTCGACGCAACCGGCATCCAGCCCGGACAGCTCGACGGCTTCGAGGCCCGCCTGCAGCTCCGTTTCCCGGCGATCGACGCCGGCGCCGGCAGCCCTCGGCAGGCCGATTCCGTGGCCCACGCGCTCGAAGCGGCGGCCCTGGCGCTGCAGCTTCGCGCCGGCTGCCCCGTTTCGTTCAGTCGCACCGTCCCCACGCCCGAAACCGGCGTCTGGCAGGTCGTCGTCGAATACAGCGAAGAAGCGGTCGGCCGCCGCGCGATCGAGTTCGCCGAACGGCTGTGCCGGGCAGCGCTCGAAGACAGCGACTTCGACGCGCACGCCGCGATCGAAGGTCTGCGCGAACTCGACGAAGACCAGCGACTCGGACCGAGCACCGGCGCGATCGTCGCCGCCGCGCAGGCGCGCGGCATCCCGTGGCGGCGGCTGACCGACGGCAGCCTCGTCCAGTTCGGCTGGGGAAACCGGCAGCGCCGGATCCAGGCCGCCGAAATGGACGTCACCAGCGCGATCGCCGAATCGATCGCGCAGGACAAGGAACTGACGAAGTCGCTGCTGCATGCGAGCGGGATCCCGGTGCCGCTGGGCCGGCCGGTCGACGACGCCGACGAGGCCTGGCGGGCGGCCTGCGAGATCGGCGTTCCGGTCGTCGTCAAGCCGCGCGACGGCAACCAGGGCAAGGGCGTCGCCGTCGGCCTGAACACGCGCGGCGAGGTGCGAGCCGCGTGGAAGGTGGCCAGCGACTACGGCGGAGAGGTGATCGTCGAGAAGTACCTGCCCGGGCAGGACTTCCGGATGCTCGTGGTCGGTGACAGGCTGGTCGCGGCGGCGCGTCGCGATCCGCCGCTCGTCGTCGGCGACGGCGTGCACACGATCCGCGAGCTGGTCGACCAGGTCAACGCCGACCCGCTGCGCGGCGACGGGCACGGCACCGTGCTGACCCGGATCCCGCTGGACGACATCGCGCTGGCGAAGCTCGCCCGCGACGGCTACACGCCCGAGTCGGTGCCCGCAGCCGGCACCCGCGTCGTCCTGCGCAACAACGGCAACCTGAGCACCGGCGGCAGCGCCACCGACGTGACCGACGAGGTCCATCCCGAGCTGGCAGCCAGCGTCGTGGCTGCGGCGCAGGCAGTCGGACTCGACATCTGCGGCGTCGACGTCGTCTGCCGCAGCATCCAGCAACCGCTCGAGGCGCAAGGCGGCGGCATCGTCGAAGTCAACGCGGCGCCCGGCCTGCGGATGCACCTGTCGCCGTCGTTCGGCAAGGGGCGCGCGGTCGGCGAGGCGATCGTCGGGTCGATGTTCGCCGACGACGACGATGGCCGGATTCCGGTCGTGGCCGTCGCGGGCACCAACGGCAAGACGACCACGGTGCGGCTGATCGCGCACCTGGCCGCGTGTGCCGGCCGGCAGCCCGGCATGACGAACTCCGACGGCATCTACATCGCCGGCGAACGGATCGACACCGGCGACTGCAGCGGCCCGCGCAGCGCGCGCAACGTGCTGATGCATCCCGACGTCGACTTCGCCGTGCTCGAAACGGCGCGCGGCGGCATCCTGCGCGAGGGCCTGGCCTTCGATCGCTGCGACGTTGCGGTCGTCACCAACATCGGCCTCGGCGATCACCTGGGCATGAACTACATCGACACCGTCGAAGGTCTGGCGGCCGTCAAGCGGGTGATCGTCGAGAACGTCGCAGCCGACGGCGCCGCCGTGCTGAACGCGGCCGATCCGATCGTCGCCGCGATGGCCGGCAGTTGCCCGGGCTCGGTCGTCTTCTTCGCGAAGGACTGCCACCAGCCGGTGCTTGCCGCCCATCGCGCGCACGGACGGCGCGTCGTCTTCGTCGACGGCGGCGAGCTCGTCGCGGCCGAGGGCGAGCACGAACAGCGGATCGCGCTGGCCGAGGTCCCGCTGACCCGGGGCGGCGCGCTCGGCTTCCAGGTCGACAACGTGATGGCGGCGGTGGCGGCGGCCTGGTCGGTCGGCCTGCCCTGGGATGCGATCCGCACCGGTCTGCGCAGCTTCGTCAGCGATGCGCGAACCGCGCCGGGGCGCTTCAATGTCTTCGAGCATCGCGGTGCGACGCTGATCGCCGACTACGGCCACAATCCCGACGCGATCGAGGCGCTGGTGCAGGCCATCGACACGATGCCGGCCAGGCGCAGGCACGTGGTCATCAGCGGTGCCGGCGACCGGCGCGACGAGGACATTCGACGCCAGACCGAGATCCTCGGCAACGCCTTCGACGCGGTCATCCTCTACGAAGACGCGTGCCAGCGCGGACGCTCCGAGGGCGAGGTGCTGGCGCTGCTGCGCGAGGGCCTGAAGGACGCCCGCCGCGCCCGCAGCGTCGACGAGATCCGCGGCGAGTTCGCGGCGATCGACACGGCGCTCGCGCGGCTCGAAGCCGAGGATCTGTGCCTGATCCTCGTCGACCAGGTCGACCAGGCGCTCGACCACATCACGGCGAGGGTCGCGCAGGGCTGACAGCCGGGTACGAGCCGGCCCGGGCGGGCCGCTCCCGGGCGGGCCGCTCGCATCCGAGCTCCGATCGGCCTCTGTTATCGTCGCGGCCTCCGACACGAGGATCGCGATGGCCGAGTCTGGAGATCCACCGCCGGGGCCCGCTGCGCCCCGGCCGAACCCCTGCAAGGGCGCCACCGGGCTGCGCCGCATCGCCAATGCGACGCGCAACTCGCTGGCCGGGCTGGCGAGCGCCTGGCGCTGCGAGGCCGCGTTCCGGCAGGAAGTGCTCGCCGCCTGCCTGCTGATCCCGCTCGCGCTGCTGCTCGACGTGCCGGCGCTCGGCAAGGCGGCGATGATCGCCAGCGTGCTGCTGGTGCTGGTCGTCGAGCTGATCAATTCGGCGATCGAGGCCGCCGTCGACCGGATCTCGCTCGAACGTCACGAGCTGGCCGGGCGCGCGAAGGACCTCGGCAGCGCCGCCGTCATGCTCGCGCTGGTCCTCGCCGCGACCGTCTGGGCGTTCGTGCTGTTCGGCTGAGCGCGCCGCCGCTATCCGGACCGGGCGTCGAGTCCGAGCCTTTCGAGCACCTGCACCGTGCTCCGGTATCCGATCTCGACGATTTCCGCGGTCCGCCTGAAGTCCATGAAGCGGACCGCGCCGAGGGGCGGCTGGATCAGTACCTCGGGCTGGTCCTGCAGCAGCGTCGCCTGCGTGATGCGCGCCTGCATGATGTACATCGAGGCCAGCAGCACGTCGACGATGCCCGGCAGCCGTTCGCGCTTGAGCCACTCGCGCAGGCTCGCCAGGCCCGGCGGCTGGAACGACTCGAAGCCGTCGAGCACCTGCGTCAGCGCGTGCGCGATCGCGCCGTTGCCGCCGTGATCCGACGCGAGCGGCAGCCGTTGCCGGCCCGTGACGATGTCGTGGTTCAGGTCGACCGCGATCACGAAGTCGGCGCCGAGCGCGCGCGCGGCACTGACCGGAACCGGATTGACCAGCCCGCCGTCGACGAGCACGCGGCCGTTGCTGCGCACCGGCGTGAACACGCCGGGCACGGCGATGCTCGCACGCACGGCTGCGATCAGGTCGCCGCTGCCGATCACGACCTCCTCGCCGGTGGCGATGTCGGTGGCCATCGCACGAAACGGGATCGGCAGCTCTTCGATGTTCGCCTGCTGCACGTGCGTGCGCATGAAATCGCCGATCTTGACGCCGTCGAGCAGCCCGGATCGCGGGAAGACCGGGTCGAGCAGCGAAGCGATGCTGGCCCAGTCGAAGCCGAGGAAGTCGCGCTCCAGGCGTTCGAGCTGCCCGGCAGCGAAGATCGCGCCGACGAACGCGCCCATGCTGGTGCCGGCGACGACGTCGACCTGGACGCCGGCATCGCGCAGCGCGCGCAGCACGCCGATGTGAGCGAGCCCGCGAGCCGAGCCGCTGCCGAGCGCGACGCCGACGCGCCGCCGCCCTGCGCCGAGCCGCGCGCCCTGCGCCACGGCCATCGCATTGGTGCCCGCCGCCGGCCCCGCTTCCGTTTCCGGGTCCCGCATGGCGTTCAGCCCGAGCCGGCCCCCGGCCACATCTCGTCGCCCTGCAGGCCCTGGCCACCGAGCAGATGGCCCAGCCGGAGCGCCTTCGTGCGAAGGTAGCCGGCGTTGTAGGCATTGGGCACGATCTGCAGCGGCACGCGCTCGGCCACCACGATGCCGCTGCGCTCGAGCGCGCTGATCTTGCGCGGATTGTTCGTCATCAGGCGCAGGCTCCGGATGCCGAGCATCTCGAGCATCACGGCCGCGACGCGGTAGTCGCGCGAGTCGACCGGCAGGCCGAGCTGGTGGTTCGCATCGACGGTATCGGCACCGGCGTCCTGCAGGCTGTAGGCGCGGATCTTGTTCAGCAGCCCGATCCCGCGCCCTTCCTGGCGCAGATAGACGAGCACGCCGCGGCCTTCGGCCGCGATCGCGGCGAGCGCCGATTCGAGCTGGGCGCCGCAGTCGCAGCGCAGGCTGTACAAGCCGTCGCCGGTCAGGCACTCGGAGTGCAGCCGTCCAAGCACCGGAGCGCCGTCGGCGACGCTGCCATAGGTCAGCGCGACGTGCTCGCGCCCGCTCGCCAGTTCCTCGAAGCCGTGCAGGTCGAAGACGCCCCAGCGCGTCGGCAGGCGACACGATGCCGCCAGGCGAACCGCCGGCTTCGCCGACTCGGCGGCCTGCGGCGGATCAGTCTTGTCGGAGGTTCGGATCGGCGTGCTCCTGGCTGGGCGATACGGGCGACAGAACCTTATACATCGCTCGCCCGGGATCGACAAAATCGACGCGTCCGCCTCGGGCAGACGTCGCGGGCCACCAGGCTGGCCCGATCTGCCTTCCAAGGCATCGAATACTGTTGGTTTCCCCGGCGGGCCGTGGCATATTGACTCGATAACAGCGAAGCGGGGGGGCACAGTGAAGGAACAGAAAGCCAGTACCGCCGAGTCCGGCGTGGCTCCGGTCGTGGCCGGCGCAGCCGCCTTGCCGGAAACCGAGGCGGTAAGCGTCGACAAGATTCGCGACCTGCTGTTCGGCAACCAGATGCAGGACTACGATCGCCGCTTCGCGAACCTCGAGGAGCGCTTCCTGCAGCGGCTGCGCGACGTCGAGTCCGAAAGCACCCGGAATCTCGGCGTGTTCGAGGCGAACACGAAGAAGCAGATCGAATCGGTCGCCGCGCAGCTGCGCGAGGAAAAGGACGCCCGCGCCGACGCCGAGAAGGAGATCGAGCGCACGCTGCGCGAGACCATCCAGTCGCTCGAGAAGCGGGTGCGACAGATGTCGGACCAGCTCGCACAGCTAGAACGCGAACTCGGAGACCGCATCACGCAGGAATCGCAGAGCCTGCGCGAGGAGCTGAAGCGGCGCAACGACGACACCCGTTCGGTCTTCGACCGCACGATCGCCGAACTCGGCAGCTCGAAGACCGATCGCAAGCTGCTCGCGGGCCTGTTCGCCGAACTCGCCAAGTGCCTGAGCCAGGACAGCGGCGCCCCGGCCCGCGGCAACGGCGGCGATCCGGTGCGCCCGTGGCAGGCGGGCTAGCGGCTGCCGGGCGATGGCAGCGCCGGCAGCCCGCTGACGACCGGCGGCGAGACGTCGCAGCCGCCCGAAGATGGGCGCGTCCGGACGCACGCTCGGCTGGCTGCTGAACGAATCGGCCAGCGACACCGGCGTCGACCGTGACGCGCTCGCGCGCGCGCTGATCGAACTGACGCGCGAAGCCGAGCGCGAGAAGGCGGCCAGCGCCGCCGCGGCGGCGCAGGATCCGCGGCTCGATCAGCTTCGCCGGCTGCTGCTCGGGCACGAGATCGCGACGCTGTCGCGGCTGCGCGAGCGGATCGACGACCCCGAACTGTTCGCCGACGCGGTCAGCCGCGCGCTGCCGAGCGCGATCGCACAGGCTTCGGCGCGCGACCAGCGCCTCGGCGAGGTGCTGGCCCCGACGCTGGCAAGTGCGACGCAAAGCTCGATCCGCAAGGATCCGCGCACGCTGGTCAACATCATCTACCCGGTGATCGTGCCGGCCATTCGCCGGTCGATCACCGAAACGATCGACGCGACCTTCGAGTCGCTGAACCGGACGCTCGCCTGGAGCCTGAGCTGGCGCGGGTTGAAATGGCGGCTCGAAGCCTGGCGCACCGGCGTACCCTTCGCGCAGGTCGTGCTGCGCCACACGCTGGTCTACCGGGTCGAGCACGTCTTCCTGATCCACCGGCACACCGGCTTGCTGATCGCTCAGGCAACGGCGCAGGATGCGGCCGGCCAGGATCCGCAGCTCGTCTCGTCGATGCTGGTGGCGATCCAGGACTTCGTTCGCGATTCGTTCGCCAGCGGCCAGGACGATGCACTCGACTCGCTGCGCCACGGCGAGCTGCTGCTGTGGTGCGAGCAGGGCCCGGCGGCCTCGCTGGTCGCGGTCATCCGCGGCACGCCGCCGGAATCGCTGCACACGGTGCTGAACGACACGCTGATGCGAATCCACGCCGAGCGCGGCCAGGCCCTCGCCGACTTCGACGGCGACAGCGCGCCCTTCGCCGACGTGTCGGCGCAACTGGCCGAATGCGTGCGGCTTCGCCAGTTGTCGCCGCACGGCCGGCGCCGTCGACGCAGGCCGTGGCTGGCCGGCCTGCTCCTGCTCGCCGTGCTCGGTGTCGCCACCGACGCCTGGCGCCAGGCGCGCCACGAAGCCGGCCTGTGGTCGAACTATGTCGAGCGCCTGCGCGGCGAGCCGGGAATCGTCGTCGCCAGCGCCGGCAAGACGACCGACGGCTGGCAACTGAGCGGGCTGCGCGATCCGCTGGCCGCCGATCCCGACGAGCTGCTGCGCCTTTCAGGGCTCGATCCGGCGCGGGTCCACGCGTCCTGGCAACCGTACCAGGCGCTGAACCCGTCGCTCGTGTTGCAGCGCCTGCAGGCACTGCTGGCGCCGCCGCCGACGGCCGGGCTCGCCGTCGACGGCGACCGGATCGTCGCCAGCGGCGAGGCTTCGGCCGCCTGGCTGCAGAAGGCGCGCGACATCGGGCGCACGCTGCCGGCAGGAACGCCGCAGCTCGAGCTGGCCGCCGTGCGCGATCTCGACGACGGCGAACTCGGGCGCCTGCGCCGCGACATCGAAGCGAAGGCCGTTCTGTTCGACTTCGGCGAAGTGATCCCCGGCGGCGCCTTCGACGCGACGCTCGACGAAGTCGCCGAGGGGATCAGGCAGCTCGCCGAACTGTCGGCCCGGCTCGGCGTCGTCCCGCGCGTCACGATCACCGGCCACTCCGACTCGACCGGACGGAGCAGCGCGAATCTTTCGGTCAGCGTCGCGCGCGCCGAAGTCGTGCGCGCGCTGCTGATCAAGCGCGGCGTCGGCCCGGAAACGGTGACCGTGCGCGGCGCCGGCCCGCTCGAACCGCTGAACCGCGAGGAATCCGAAGCCGAGCGCTCGCTGAACCGGCGGGTCTCGTTCCGCGTCGCGATCGACGAATGAACCGGCAGTCCCGGGACGCCGGTCCTGCACCCATCGACCCCTTCGAAACGAACACGGACCACGATCGATGTTGCAACGAAAGATCTGCATGCTCGGCGCGTTCTCGGTCGGCAAGACGAGCCTCGTGCGGCGCTTCGTCGAGAGCGCGTTTTCCGACACCTACCTGACGACCGTCGGCGTGAAGATCGACAAGAAGAGCGTCGCGATCGGCGAGCGCACGCTCGACCTGATCCTGTGGGACATCGCCGGCGAAGACGAGGTCTCGACGATCCGCACCAGCTACCTGCGCGGTACGGCCGGCTACCTGCTCGTCGCCGATGGCACGCGTCCCGTCACGCTCGACGTCGCCTGCTCGCTTCGCGAACGCGTCACCGGGCTGCTCGGCGAGCTGCCGTTCGTGCTGTTGCTGAACAAGTGCGACCTCGTCGACGACTGGCGCGTGCCCGCAGAACGCGTGGCCACGCTGCGCCAGGCCGAGTGGCCGGTCGCGACGAGCAGCGCCAAGACCGGCGAAGGCGTCGAACAGGCGTTTCGCGAGCTGGCCGATCGGCTGCTCGACGCGAAAGCGCCGATGTCTTCGCCGCCGCAAGCACCATGACCGGCCGATGAACGCGCTGCCGCCTCGCATTGCGCAGGCGCTGGACAACGAGCTGCTTGCCCGGCACGCGCTGGCCTGGCTCCGGGTCGACGCTGCACTGAAGCTGGCCGGGACCGGCGGCTGCCTCGAACACTACGGCCTCGATGCGCTCGCAATCGGCGAACCGGCGCCGCAGCAGCTGATCTTTCTCGAAGGCCTGCTGCCGCTCGACGAGTCGCCGCTGCTGATCCGCTCGCTGGAGCTGCCCGGCGGACACGCCGTCGACCTGCATTGCGACGCGCACGAAGGCGAAACCTGGATCCTGCTGCTCGACGTGACTGCCGAGCGCGACGAATCGCGGCTCGTGCAGCAGAAGGCCTACGAAATGACGCTGCTGCGCGAGAAGGAAGCCGAGCTGAACCGCCGGCTCGCGGCCGCGAACGCCGCACTGCTCGCAGCGCAGCGCGAGATCGAAGCGTCGCGCGCGGCGCTGCAACAGGCGCACGACCGCCTCGACCAGGGGCTCCAGGAAGCTTCCGCCTACGTGCGATCGATCCTGCCGCGGCCGCTGAGCGAGCCCTTCGACGTCGACTGGCGCTTCCTGCCTTCGGCCCGGCTCGGCGGCGACTGCTTCGGCTATCACTGGATCGACGACGAACACTTCGCGCTGTACCTGCTCGACGTCTGCGGACACGGGATCGGTCCGTCGCTGCTGTCGGTCGGCGTGCTGCAGACGCTGCGCGGCGGTTCGCTCGCCGGTGCGGACCCGCGCGAGCCGCGCCAGGTGTTCGCCGCGCTGAACCGAATCTACCGGATGGAGGACCACTACGACCTGTTCTTCACGCTCTGGTACGGCGTCTACTCGCCGGGCGGGCGCCGGCTCGTCTACGCCACGGCCGGCCACCCGCC
>JAAZBL010000059.1 GCA_012513825.1 Limnobacter sp.
CGCGCGGCGCTGATGAAGATCTCGAGCTGCTCGCGGATCCGTGGCTGCCCGACGTAGTCGGCCAGCCGCTTCGGACGCAGCGCGCGTTCGAGGGCTTCTTCGGCCGGCGTGGTGGCCGACGCGGCGACGAGGCGATCGTGCTCGATCATCGCGGGGGCGTCCTTGCGTGAAGTGCGGACATCGGCGAGCCGTTCGCGCGTCGTTTCGTGTTCACGGCATCAGGCCTTGCCGAGCTGGCGCAGCGCCTGGCGGATCCCGTCGGAGACCGCGAGGCCGGGCGGCAACTGCTTGACCGCAGCGCCGGCTTCGCGCTCCGAGTAGCCGAGCGCGAGCAGCGCACGCAGCACGTCGACACCATTGCCGGCCGGTTCGGCGCGGCCCGACGCTCCGGGCAGCTCGGGCGCCAGGCGGCCTTTCAGCTCGAGCAGCAGCCGTTCGGCGGTCTTGCGCCCGATGCCGGGCACCTTCAGCAGCCGCGCGCTTTCCTGCGCGGCGACGGCCTGCGCGAGGTCGGCGACCGACATGCCGGACAGCACGGCCAGCGCGGTGCGCGGGCCGACGCCGGCGACCTTGATCAGTTCGCGGAACGCGTCGCGTTCGGCGCCGGTCAGGAAGCCGTAGAGCAGATGGGCATCCTCGCGCACGACCTGCTGGATCAGCAGGACGACCTTCTGGCCGGTCGCCGGCAGCTCGTAGAAGCTGCTCATCGGGACGTCGACCTCGTAGCCGACGCCGTTGACGTCGACGAGCACGAGCGGCGGGTTCTTTTCGAGCAGGAGTCCGGACAGGCGACCGATCATGCGGGCATCTTACCGGAGGCGTCCGGCGCGAAATCGCAGCCCGCGGCCTGCGCCGGCGCGCGCGACGGCCACCTGGCGCGAGCCGGCGATCGTGCCGCTGGCTGCGCCGACGGCTGCGCGGGTGACCGCGCGTGACGCCGCGCCGGCGGCCGCACCTGCGGCTGCGCCTGCGGCCGCGTTCATCGTCACCGCCGCGTGCGCGTGGCAGATCGCGCAGGCGAGTGCGTCGGCGGCGTCGGTCGACGGCAGCCCGGGCAGCGCCAGCAGTCGCTGCACCATCGCCTGGACCTGGCCCTTGGCCGCGCGGCCGTAGCCGACGATCGCCTGCTTGACCTGCAGCGCCGTGTATTCGTGAACGGCGATCTCGTGGATGACCGCGGTCGTGATCGCCGCGCCGCGCGCCTGCCCGAGCAGCAGCGTCGACTGCGGGTTCACGTTGACGAAGACGATCTCGATCGCGGCGACCTGCGGCCGGTATTCGCGGATGACTTCGGCGAGCCCGTCGTGGACCGTCTTGAGCCGGGGCGGCAGCGCGCCGTTGCCGACGCGCACGATGCCGCTCGCCACGTAGCGCAGCCGCGAACCCTCGGCGTCGACGACACCGAAGCCGGTGACACGCAGGCCGGGGTCGATGCCGAGGATCCGGGTCAAGGACGCGGCCTGATGCTGCGCTAGTGCCGGAAGTGCCGCACGCCGGTGAAGACCATCGCGATGCCGCGCTCGTCGGCGGCGCCGATGACTTCTTCGTCGCGCACCGAGCCGCCGGGCTGGATCACCGCGATGGCGCCGACGTCGGCGACGACGTCGAGCCCGTCTCGGAACGGGAAGAACGCATCGGAGGCGACGACCGAGCCGGCGAGCGACAGTCCGGCGTTCCCGGCCTTGATCGACGCGATGCGCGCCGAGTCGATGCGGCTCATCTGGCCGGCGCCGACGCCCAGCGTGGCGCCGCTGCCGCAGAACACGATCGCGTTCGACTTCACGTACTTGGCCACGCGCCAGGCGAACAGCAGGTCGGCCAGCTGCGCGTCGGTCGGCGCCTTCTTCGTGACGACCTTCAGTTCCTGCAGGCCGACCTCGCGGTTGTCGGCGGTCTGGATCAGCAGCCCGGAGCCGACGCGCTTGATGTCCTGCGCGTTGCGACCGCGCTCCCAGTCGGTCTTGCCGTCGGCGCGGACCTGGTCGAGCGGGATCTCGAGCACGCGGACATTCGCCTTGGCCGACAGCAGTTGCCGCGCTTCCTCGGTGTACGAGGGTGCCAGCAGCACCTCGACGAACTGCTTGCCGACGGCGCGCGCCGCTTCGCCGTCGACCTCGCGGTTGAACGCGATGATGCCGCCGAAGGCCGAGGTCGGGTCGGTCGCGAACGCGCGCGCGTAGGCGTCGGCCGCGTCGCGGCCGATCGCCGCGCCACAGGGATTCGCGTGCTTGACGATGACGCAGGCCGGCGCGTCGAAGCTCTTCACGCATTCCCAGGCCGCATCGGCGTCGGCAATGTTGTTGTACGACAGCTCCTTGCCCTGGAGCTGGCGCGCGGAGACCAGCGAACCGGGCGCCGGGTGCAGGTCGCGGTAGAACGCGGCGCGCTGGTGCGGATTCTCGCCGTAGCGCAGGTCCTGCAGCTTGACGAAGCGGCCGTTGGCCTGGCCCGGGAATCCGGTGGCGGTGCCGTCGGGCTGGCGCGACGACAGCCAGTCGCTGATCGCGGCGTCGTAGTTCGAGATCGCGTTGAACGCGGCGACGGCGAGCGCGTAGCGGCTCGCGTCGGACAGCCCGCCGTGCGTGCGGATTTCCTCGAGCGCGCCGGCGTATTGCGAGGCGTCGGTCAGCACGCCGACGCCGCGCCAGTTCTTCGCGCCCGAGCGCACCATCGCCGGCCCGCCGATGTCGATGTTCTCGATCGCGTCGTCGAAGCTGCAGTCGGGCTTCGCGACGGTGGCCTCGAACGGATACAGGTTGACGACGAGCAGGTCGATCTTCGCGATGCCGTGCGCGTCGATCGCGGCCATGTGCGCGTCGAGCTCGCGGCGCGCGAGCAGGCCGCCGTGGATCGACGGATGCAGCGTCTTCACGCGCCCGTCGAGCATTTCGGGAAAGCCGGTGTGCGCGGAGACTTCGGTGACGGCGACGCCGTTGTCGGCGAGCAGCTTCGCGGTGCCGCCGGTGGACAGGATCGCCACCCCCAGCGCCGCCAGCGCCTGCGCGAACTCGACGACGCCGGTCTTGTCGGAGACGCTGATCAGTGCGCGTTCGACCTTGCGAATCGTGCCGGTCGGGGTGGAGCTTTGGTTCATAGCAGGCCGTGGTTCTGCAGCTTCTTGCGCAGCGTGTTGCGGTTGATGCCGAGCATTTCGCTGGCGCGCAGCTGGTTGCCGTGCGCCTCGCGCATCACCACCTCGAGCATCGGACGTTCGACGGCCTGGATGACCATCTGGTAGATGCAGTTCGGCGGCGTGCCCTCCAGGTCGCGGAAATACTTCTCGAGGCTTCGCGCGACGGCTTCGTCGATGCTGTTTGGCCTGTTCATGCCCGTTGGCTCCGCCGGAACTCCTGGTCGTTGGCCGCATCGCCGGGCTCGAAAGGTACCGGGTCGGCGAGGAAGCGGTCGATCGCCTCGAGCTGCTGGCCGGGGTCTTCGAGCCGGTTGAAGCGGGCCAGGAACGCATGGGTTCCGGGCGTGTCGGCGAACGCCCGAAGATACCAGCCGACGTGCTTGCGTGCCGTGCGCACGCCGGTGAACTCGCCATGGAAGGCGTAGTGATCGAGCAGGTGCTCGCGGAGCACGTCGCGCAGCTCGTTCGCGTCGGGCGCCGGCAGCGACTCGCCGGTCGACAGGAAATGCGCGACCTCGCGGAAGATCCAGGGGCGCCCCTGGGCGGCGCGGCCGATCATGACCGCGTCGGCCCCGGTCAGGCGCAGCACCTCGCGCGCCTTCGTCGGGGAATCGATGTCGCCGTTGGCCACGACCGGAACGCCGACCGCTGCCTTGACCGCGGCGATCGTCTCGTATTCGGCCGTGCCGCCGTAGCGGCAGGCGCGCGTGCGGCCGTGCACGGCGATCATCGCGGCGCCGGCGCGTTCGAAGTCGCTCGCGAGCCGGACCGCGTTGCGCAGCGTCGGATCGGGCCCGGTGCGCATCTTCACGGTGACCGGCACCGAGACCGACGAGGCGACGGCATCGACGATCGCGACCGCGAGCGTTTCGTTGGCCATCAGCGCCGAGCCGGCCCAGGCATTGCAGACCTTCTTGACCGGGCAGCCCATGTTGATGTCGATGATCTGCGCCCCGCGGTCGACGTTGAAGCGGGCGGCTTCGGCCAGCATGCGCGGATCGGCGCCGGCCAGTTGCACGGCCTTCGGCTCCATCTCGCCGGCATGATCGATCCGGCGCGCGGTCTTGACGCTGTCCCACAGTTGCGGGTTCGACGCCGCCATCTCCGACACCGCATAGCCGGCGCCCAGCTTCTTGCAGAGCTGGCGATAGGGACGGTCGGTGACGCCCGCCATAGGCGCAACGAAGACGTGATTGCGCAAGGTGTAGGGACCGATGTTCATCGATGCGGGGGTCGGACGGCGGGAACGGCGAGCGCGCCGGAGGATGGCGATTTTAGCCGATCTCAGCTTCGCGGGCCGAACATGAACGCGCGGGCCAGCGAGCGGCGCGCCGGCGGGACGATCTCGAGCAGGTTCAGCGCGAGCGACTGCAGCGGTCGCAGCGGCACGATCCCGAAGATCGAGGCCAGCGTGTCGGTGACGGCCACGGTGCCCAGTCGGTCGGCCCGGCGCGCGCGCGCGAAGCCGGCCAGCGCCTGCCGCAGCGGTATGCCGCGCGCTCGCGCGGCGCCCAGCGTTTCGGCCAGCACGAACGCGTCGCGCAGCCCGAGGTTCAGCCCCTGTCCGGCCACGGGGTGCAGCGCCTGTGCCGCATTGCCGATCGCGACCTCGCTGCCCTGCACGACGCGCCTGCGCAGCCGGCGATGCAGCGGCGCCACGATCGGCGCGTCGAGGAGCTCGAAGCTGCCGAGCGCCGGCCCGAAAGCCTGCCGCAGCGCGGTCGCGAACTCCGGCGCCGGCAGCCGCGCGCGCTGCTGCGCGCGTTCGGGCGCCGAGCACCAGACCAGCGACCAGCAGTGCGCCTGCGGCAGCGGCAGCAGGGCCAGCGGCCCTTCGACGGTGAAGCGCTCGAAGGCGAAGCCGTCGCGCGGTGAGCCGGCGCGCACGGTGGCCAGAACCGCCGACTGTTCGAAGTCGCGTGCGCTGCTGTCGTCGCCGGGTTTGCCGTCGGCGAGCACGGTGATCTGCGAAGGCGGACGGCGTGCCGTCGCGTGCGTCGACGGCGGCTGCAGGTGCGCGGCCGGCGGCGGCACATGCGCGGGCGATGGCGGCACATGCGCGGGCGACGGCGACACGTGCCCGGGCGGCATGGCCGGCACGGCCGGTGCAGCCTGCGCAGCGGCTGCCGCCCCGGCACGGTCCAGCGCGCGGACGAGACTGTCGTGCAGCGCGTCGTAGCGTACGACGTGGCCCAGCGCCGGCACGCCGAGTTCGCCGGCGGTCAGCCGGGTGCGTCCCGAGGCCCGATGCAGCGAAACGTCGACGGTCAGGATCGGCGCCGACGGCGGCGGCGCGGCGATGCGCGACAGCAGCTGCCAGCTGCCCAGCGACAGCGCGATCGTGCGGCGCGCGAGCCAGGGCGGCAGCGCGGCATCGGGGAGCGGGTCGCAGGCCAGTTCGTGCTCGCCGAAGCCCTGGCGCGCGAGGAAGCCGCGCAACGCGAGCGAGACTGGCCCGCTGCCGACGATGCGGATCGAAGCCGTGGCTGTCGTCGGCGCGGCGCTCAAGATCCGTCGCGCATCAGCGCTTCGATCTCGTCGATGGCCTTCGGCGCATCGCCGGTGATGATCTCGCAGCGGCCGTCCGCGGTGACGACCGCATCGTCCTCGATCCGGATCCCGATGTCGTGGAATTCGGCAGGAACGTCGTCGGCCGCGCGCACGTAGATGCCCGGTTCGACCGTCAGCACCATGCCCGGGCGCAGCACGCGCCACGGCTTGCCGTGCTCGCCGGCCGGCTCGCCCGGTTCGCGATAGTCGCCGACGTCGTGCACGTCCATCCCGAGCCAGTGTCCGGTGCGGTGCATGTAGAAGCGCCGATAGGCGCCCGATTCGATCGCCGCGTCGAGCGGGCCGGCGATCAGCCCGCAGTCGATCATTCCCTGTGCCAGCACGCGCACCGCCGCATCGTGCGGATCGGTGAAGCGGGCGCCCGCCACCGTGGCTTCGATCGCCGCCTGCTGAGCGGCCAGCACGATCTCGTACAGCGTGCGCTGCGGACCGCTGAAACGGCCGTTGACCGGAAAGCTGCGCGTGATGTCCGACGCGTAGCCGTCGAGTTCGCAGCCGGCGTCGATCAGCAGCAGGTCGCCGTCGGCCAGCGGCGCGTCGTTGGCCACGTAGTGCAGCACGCAGGCATTGGCGCCGCCGGCGACGATCGAGCTGTAGGCGGGGAACTGCGAGCCGCCGCTGCGGAACTCGTGCAGCAGTTCGGCCTCGATCTCGTATTCGTGGCGCCCGGGCTGCGTGCTGCGCATCGCGCGACGGTGCGCGCGTGCCGAGATCCGGGCGGCGCGGCGCATGATGTCGAGTTCGTGCGCGTCCTTGACCAGCCGCATCTCGTCGAGCACGTGCAGCAGATCGACGGCCTGGTCGGGTGCAGTGACGCCGGCGCGGGCCTGTGCGCGCACGGCGTCGAGCCAGCCGCGCAGCCGCGCGTCGAGTTCCTGCGTGCTGGCCATCGGATGCCAGATCGACGGGCGATCGGCCAGCAACTGCGCCACCTGCGCGTCGAGCTCGTCGATCGCGAAGGCGCGGTCGAAACCGAAGCGTTCGCGCGCGGCCTCGGGGCCGTGACGCCAGCCGTCCCAGATCTCGCGCTCCTCGTTCTTCGCGCGGCAGAACAGGATCGACTCCTCGCGCGCGTCGTCGGCCACGACGACGACGGCCGCCTCGGGTTCCGGGAAGCCGGTCAGCCAGTAGAAGTGGCTGTCCCAGCGATACGGGTAGCTGGTATCGCGGTTGCGCGCCACCTCGGGCGCCGTGAACAGGACGGCGACGCCGCCGCCGCGTTCGCGCATCGCCGCGGCGAGCCGGGCGCGCCGCGAGGCATGTACATGCATCGATTGCTCCAGCGGCGGCAAGGCGCCGCGTCGGGTTGTCGTTCGGAAAGCCGCTGGCGCCTCGCGGGTCGGGGCGCCAGTCGGTCGCTACGTCCGCAATTGTGCATCGAGTTCGGCCAGCCGCTGCGGCGTGCCGACGTCGGTCCACCGGCCGTCGTGGCGTTCGGCGCCGACCTGCCGTCGCGTCGCGGCAGCGCGCAGCAGGGGCGCGAGCTTCGCCGGGACGCTGCCGTCGAGGCCGGCGAACAGCTCGGGCGCGTAGACGCCGATGCCGGAGAAGGTCAGCCGCTCGCCGCCTTCGTCGGCGAGCCGGTCGCCGACCAGCGCGAAGTCGCCGTCGGGGTGATGTGGCGGGTTCGGAACCAGCACCGTCCAGGCCAGCAGCGCGTCGTCGCGAAGGCGCTGCGCGATGTCGCGGGCGCGGGCGAACGGATAGTCGCAGAAGACGTCGCCGTTGACGACGAGGAACGGCCCGGGTCCCAGCCGCGGCAGCGCGCGTGCGATCCCGCCGGCGGTCTCCAGCGCCCGCTGCTCCGGCGAGTACGACAGCCGCAGCCCCCAGCGCGAGCCGTCGCCGAGCGCCTGCTCGATCATCGGGCCGAGGTGCGCATGGTTGACGACGACTTCGTCGAACCCGGCCGCCGCCAGCGCCTCGAGATGCCAGGCGATCAGCGGCTTGCCGCCGGCTTCGAGCAGCGGCTTCGGGCAGTGGTCGGTCAGCGGACGCATCCGTTCGCCCCGGCCCGCGGCCAGGATCATCGCGCGCACCTTCGACGCCCTTTTGCGATCAGCGCCGGTGCCCGGCTTGCCCGCCGCGCTCGTCGGCGCCGGCCTCGACCCGGTCGAGCAGCCGCGCGAGCGGCGCGAGGTCGCGGTACCGGCGAGCGACCGCCTGCGCCGCGGCGAGAACGCGCGGCATGTCGGCCAGGTAGCGGTCCTTGCCGTCGCGGTAGTAGAGCCGGGCGAAGATCCCGAGCACCTTCAGGTGACGCTGCAGCCCCATCCATTCGAAGTCGCGCCAGAAGTCGCCGAAATCGGCGGCGACCGGCAGGCTTCGCGCGCGCGCCGATTCCCACCAGCGCACGGCCCAGTCGAGCTGTCGTTCCTCGGGCCAGGCCACGTAGGCGTCGCGCAGCAGCGAGACGAGGTCGTAGGTGATCGGACCGTAGACGGCGTCCTGGAAATCGATGAGGCCGAGCCCGTGCTCGTGCACCGCGTCGTCGACCATCAGGTTGCGCGAGTGGTAGTCGCGATGCACGTGCACGCGCGGCTGCGCCAGGTTGTTCGCCAGCAGCAGCTCGAACGCCCCGTGCAGCGTGTTGCGGTCCTCGTCGCTCGCTTCGAGGCGACGATGGCGTGCCAGGTACCAGTCCGGGTACAGCATCAGCTCGCGTTCGAGCAGCGCGCGATCGTAGTCGGGAAACAGGCCGGGGCGGCTGGCCGCCTGCATCGTGACGAGCAGCTGTCCGGCGGCGCGGTACAGCCGGTCGATCTCGCTGTCGCCGGGCTTCTCGCCGAGCCGGTCGAGCAGCGTGCGCGTGCCGAGATCGCCGAGCAGCAGGAAGCCGCGCTCTAGATCGGCCTCGTGCACGGCGGGCACGCGCAGGCCGGCATCGCGCAGCACCGAAGCGGCGTGCACGAACGGCCGGCAATCCTCCTGCGGCGGCGGCGCGTCCATCGCGATCAGCGAGCGGCCCGCGTCGCGCGTGTCGATCCGGAAGTAGCGGCGGAAGCTCGCGTCGTTCGATGCCGGCCGGATCGTGTCGAGTTCGAGGCCGTGCCGTTCGGCGAGGCCGAGCAGCCAGGACAGCAGCGAACCGAGCCGGACGTCGCCGCCGGTACCGGCTTGCGGACCGGGCGAACCGGCGTTTGAGACGGGTGCGGCGGTCGCCGGGTCCGGCTCCGGAGCCGATGGGGCGGGGGCTTGCGAGGCGCGGATCATGACGCGAGCGAGTGGCGAATCCGAACGAAGGGTGGCGGCTGCGGCCGCGGGCGGCAAGGCCGCGCCGGGCCTGCGGCGCAATGCGGCATGCGGGCGGCGGCGGCTCGCGCGGACGCCCGCGACGCCCGTCGGGCGGTCCGTATAATACGCGGCCAGCCGCCGCGCGCCCTGCAGCTTCGACGACAGGGCCTTCCTACTGCCTTGACCAGCCCAGGATGGGCCGCCGATCGTTGCAATCCCATCGTCCGTTCGCCCCGCCGAGGTTTCGACTGAAACGCGTGCCTGGCCGGGTCGGAAGTCTCGTGCTCGCAGTGGCGATCGTCCTGCCGCTGCAGGTACGCGGCGAGGCCGGCGCGGCGACCGGGGCAGCGGCGCAGGCGCAGCAAGCCGGGGCGCAATCCGAGCCGTCCGCGCAAAGCCGGCCGGTCGCGAGGCAGCCGCTGGCGAAACGGCCGGCGGGCAAGCGCCGGGCGCCGTCGACGAAGACGACCGGGCCGAAGACCGGCAGCACCGCCCAGGCGAGGAGCGCCCGGGCGCCCGGCGCGATCCGGGTCGCCCAGGCCGCCGGAGCGACGCAGGCAAGCCGGACCGCGCAAGCGGCTTCGTCCGGGCGCAGGCCGGCTGACGCGTCGAAGCCCGAGCTCGGCCCGCCGCTGCGACTGCGCCTCGACACCCGACTGCACGAGGCGCACGCGGCGATCAGCGAGGGCCGGCCGGTCTTCGGCAGCGGCGACCGGCTCAGCGGACGCCCGGGCCGCGACACGACGCTCGAAGGCAATGCGGAGCTGCGTCGCGCCGGCACCGTGATGCGCGCCGACCGGATCAGCTTCTACGAGGCCGACCAGGAGGTGTTCGCGTTCGGCAACGTCCGGATCAATCGCGACGGCAACATCTTCGTCGGCCCGCAGCTGAGCCTGCGGCTCGACAGCAACGAGGGCAGCTTCGAGTCGCCGTCGTACTTCCTCGCGATGTACAACGGCCGCGGCCGGGCCGAACGCATCGAATTCCTCGGCCCCGAGCGCACGCGGCTGACGCGCGCCAGCTACACGACCTGCGAGCCCGACGATCCGGACTGGCTGCTGCAGGCGCAGACGCTGACGCTGGACGAAGGCGAGGGCATGGGTACCGGCCGCACGGCCACGCTGTCGTTCATGGGCGTGAAGTTCCTGGCGCTGCCGGTCTTCGCGTTTCCGCTCGGCGACGAGCGCAAGAGCGGTTTCCTGCCGCCGACGCTGTCGATCAACTCGCGGACCGGCTTCGACGTCGTGGTGCCGTACTACTGGAACATGGCGCCGAACTACGACTTCACGTTCTATCCGCGCCTGACGACGAAGCGCGGGGTGCAGCTGGGCGGCGAGTTCCGCTACCTGCAGCCGCGCTACAACGGCGACGTCAGCTTCGAGCTGATTCCCGACGACCGGGAGACCAACGAAACGCGCTACTTCTACCAGGCGCGGCATGCGTTCTCGGGCTACGGCGGCTGGTCCGGCGGCTGGGACGTGCGCGGCGTGTCCGACGACAACTATTTCGTCGATTTCTCGCGATCGATCCTCGCCAGTTCCGACCGGATCCTGCCGCGGCGCTTCTACGCGGCGCGCACGCTGGGTCGCGACTGGACGCTGCTGCTCGACGTGCAGAAGTGGCAGCCGATCCTCGACGCGCGGCCCGGGCCCTACGAGCGCGTGCCGCAGATCCAGTTGCGCCAGGTGCTGCGCGACGTGCACGGCTTCGATCTCGATACGACGATCGACGCGACGCAGTTCGTCGCGCCGACGCCGACCGGGCCCGAAGGCTGGCGCATCTTCGCGAATCCTCAGCTGAGCTGGCCCGTCCTGCGTCCGGGCTGGTCGATCGTGCCGAAGGTCTCGCTGCACGCGACCAGCTACCAGCTCGACCGCAACATTCCCGGCCTCGAAGACGAGTATTCGCGCGTGGTGCCGACGTTCTCGATCGACGCCGGCATGGTATTCGAGCGGCCGGCGACCTTCTTCGGCCGAGAAGTCACGCAGACGCTCGAGCCGCGCCTGTTCTACGCGCGCACGCCGTTTCGCGACCAGTCGCAGATCCCGGTCTTCGACAGCGCGACGACCGACTTCAGCTTCGCGCAGCTGTTCTCCGAGAACACCTTCGTCGGCCACGACCGGATCGCCGACGTCAACCAGCTGACCGGCGCCGTCGTCTCGCGCCTGATCGATCCGGGCTCGGGCGCCGAGCAGATGCGCTTCGCGGTCGGCCAGCGCATCTACTTCTCCGACCAGCGGGTGACGCTGCCCGGCGTGCCGCCGGTGACCGACGGACGCTCGGACATCCTGCTGGCGGCCAGCGGCGAGCTCGGGCGCGGCATGAGCTTCGATACCGGCCTGCAATACAGCGTCGAGAGCAAGAAGATTCCGAAGTTCAGCGCCCAATGGCGCTGGCGGCCGTCGGAAGGCCGGATCTTCAACGTCGGCGCGCGTTACCGGCGCGAAGAGATCGGACAGTTCGACACTTCGTGGCGCTGGCCGCTGGGCGGGCGCTGGACCTCGATGGGCCGGCTCAACTATTCGTTCCTCGACTCCGGCGTCGATCCGATCAGCCTGATCCCGAACGAGCGGGGCATGGTCGAGAGCGTGCTCGGCTTCGAATACAACGCCTGCTGCTGGATTTCGCGCATCGTCATGCAGCGCTACACGACCGGCGTCGACACGCAGACCACGGCGCTGTTCCTGCAGCTCGAACTCAAGGGCATGGGCCGGATCGGCTCCGATCCCTTCGATATACTGCGCCGGAACATCCCCGGTTACCGCGTGCCGTCGGTCGACTACGCTCCGGCTTCGCGCTATTTCGCCTACGAATGAAAGACAAGCTGTTTGCGCGCACCGCGCGCCTGTCGCTGGTCGCTGCGGCACTGGCGCTCGCCGCCGGGACCGCGTTCGCGCAGTTGCGCGCTCCGGGGCAGGGTGGCGAGCCCTCGCTGCGCCTGCCCGGCGCCGGCGCGGTTCCCGAGGCCCCGCCGGTCCCTGCGGCTCCGCCGGTTTCGGAACCGCCTGGCCAATCCGGCGACGGGGCTTCGCCCGAGGCCGGGCCGCAGCCTGCGCCGGCGCAGGACGATAGCCAGTCAATGCCGTCCAGGCCGGCGCCCCGCGAGCTCGACCGGATCGTCGCGGTCGTCAACAAGGACGTGATCACGCTGCGCGAGCTCGAGCGGCGCGCCGCGATCACTGCGGAGGCGCTCGCCCGACAGGGCGTCACGCTGCCGCCGCGCGACGTGCTGCTGCGGCAGCTGCTCGAGCGGATGATCATCGATCGCGCGCAGGTGCAGATGGCCCGCGAGCAAGGGCTGCGTGTCGACGAGGCGCAGCTCGATGCGGCGGTGGCCTCGATCGCGCGCGAAAACTCGCTGACGCTGACTCAGCTGCGCGAGCGCCTCGAGCAGGACGGACGCAGCTTCGCGAGCTTCCGTGAGGAGATCCGCGGCGAAATCCTGCGCACGCGCTTGCGCGAACGCGAAGTCGATTCGCGGATCCAGGTCAGCGAGGCCGACATCGACGCCTTCCTGGCCGCACAGGGCATGCAGCCGGCGGCCGCGGCGACCGCCGAGTACCAGGTCGCCCATATCCTGATCCGCGTGCCCGAGGGGGCGACGGCCGAGCAGATCGAGCCGCTGCGCCAGAGGGCCGAGGAGCTGCGTTCGCGGGCGCTGGCGGGCGAAAGCTTCGCGACGCTCGCGGCGGCCGCGTCGGACGCGCCCGACGCGCTGCAGGGCGGGCAGCTCGGCTGGCGCACGGCCGACCGGCTGCCCGAGCTGTTCGCCGAGGCGGTCGCCAAGCTCGCGCCCGGCGAGCTGTCGCCGGTGCTGCGCAGCCCGGGCGGTTTCCACCTGCTGATGCTGACCGATCGACGCGAGAGCACCGGCGGTTCCGCGTCCCGATCGTCGGTCGGCGCGCCGGTCACGCAGACGCATGCGCGCCACATCCTGATGCGGCCCAGCGAAGTGCTGACCGAGGACGAGGCGGTCCGGCGCCTGAACGAGATCCGCGAGCGCGTGCTCGCCGGCACCGCCGATTTCGCCGACATGGCCCGCCAGTATTCGTCCGACGGCAGCGCCGGGCGCGGCGGCGACCTCGGCTGGATCTATCCGGGCGACACGGTGCCCGAGTTCGAGCGCGCGATGATGGCGCTTGCGCCGGGCGCGATCAGCGAGCCGGTGCGCACGCCCTTCGGCGTCCACCTGATCCAGGTGCTGGATCGCCGCAGCGACGACGCGTCGCCGGAGCGCGTGCGGCAGCAGGCGCGCGAGATCCTGCGGATGCGCCGCATCGAGGAGCGCTACGAGGACTGGCTGCGCCAGTTGCGCGACAGCACCTACGTCGAGTACAAGCTCGACGGCAACTAGTCGCGTTGCCGGACCATCGTTGAGCGCCCCGAGGCCCGCCTTGCGAGAGCGCGCACGCGAACGAGCGGCCCCGGTCGACGGGCATCGCGCGCGCAAGCGCTTCGGCCAGCACTTCCTCGTCGATCGCGGCGTGATCGGCGCGATCGTCGACGCGATCGCGCCGCAGGACGGACAGCACATCGTCGAGATCGGCCCGGGACTCGGCGCGCTGACCGACGCGCTGCTCGAGCGCGTCGACACGATCCAGGCAGTCGAGCTCGATCGCGACCTGGCCCGGCGGCTGCGTGGCCGCCATCCGCCTTCGCGGCTCGTGCTGCACGAGGCCGACGCGCTGGCCTTCGACTTCGGGCGCGCCTTGCCGGCCGAGGCGCGCGACGCCGGCAGGCGCCTTCGCGTCGTCGGCAACCTGCCGTACAACATCTCCAGCCCGCTGCTGCTGCGCCTGCTCGAACGGCGCGCGATCGTCGAGGACCAGCATTTCATGCTGCAGAAGGAGGTCGTCGACCGGATCGTGGCCGCACCCGGCGGCGCCGACTATGGCCGGCTCTCGGTGCTGGTGCAGTCGTTCTGCCATTGCGTGCGGCTGTTCGACGTGCCGGCCGTCGCCTTCGATCCGCCGCCGCGCGTCGAGTCGGCCGTGATCAGGCTGGTGCCGCGCCGCGAGCGCGACGACGTCGACCCGGCACCGCTGCAGCAGCTGCTCGCCATCGCCTTCGGCCAGCGGCGCAAGATGCTGCGCGGCACGCTGCTGCCCTGGCTCGCGCAGCGCGGCATCGACGCGCCGGAGATCGAACCGACGGCGCGCGCCGAGCAGATCGGCATCGACGTCTGGTGGGCGCTGGCGGCGCGGCTGTCGGCGCGTGCGGCAGGCGGCCCGACAGCTTCCTAGGAACCGCGTTCGATCACGAGCCGCGTTCGATCAGCTCGATCTTGTAGCCGTCGGGATCTTCGACGAAGGCGATCACGGTGCGGCCGCCCTTGACCGGGCCGGCCTCGCGCGTGACCTTGCCGCCGGCGGCGCGGATCCGCTCGCAGGCTTCGGCGGCGTCGGGAACCTCGATCGCGATGTGGCCGTAGGCGTTGCCCATGTCGTAGCGGTCGACGCCATGGTTCCAGGTCAGCTCGAGCACCGCGCCCTGCGATTCGTCGCCGTAGCCGACGAAGGCGAGCGAGTACTTCTGCTCGGGCCGTTCGGTCGTGCGCAGCAACTGCATGCCGAGCACCCGCGTGTAGAAGTCGATCGAGCGCTGCAGGTCGCCGACCCGCAGCATCGTATGAAGGATCCTCATGGCTGAACTCCTCTGGATGGGATGGCGGGACGCGCCCGGCCGCGTCCGGTCCCGTCGTCGTCGTCATCGGGGAACCGGCGCAGCCAGCTTCTGGCCTGTTCGTATTCGGGGAACAGCTCGCCGACCGTCGACCAGAAGCGCGGACCGTGGTTCATTTCGCGCAGGTGCGCGAGCTCGTGTGCGATCACGTAGTCGATGATATCGGCAGGAAAATGCACGAGCCGCCAGCTCAGCCGGATCGTGCCGTCGGAAGTGCAGCTTCCCCAGCGCGTCCGGGCCGAGCTCAGCGTCCAGCGCCTGGGTGCGCGTCCGAGGCGCTCTGCGAACACCGGGATCCGTTCGGCGAACACGCGATGGGCCTGGCGCTGCAGCCAGGCCTGCACGAGATCCTTCAGGCGCTCGGGATCGGTGTCGTGCGGCAGCCCGACGCGCAGCTCGCCGCCGACCTCGTTCACGCCGCGCTGCGCGGGGTCGATGCGCAGGACCAGCGTGCGGCCGAGCACGCGAAGCGGCGCGCCGTCTTCCCAGCGCGGCGCCAGGCGCTCGCGCCGGGCCGCGTGTTCGCGCCATTCGACGAGCTTGCGCAGGATCCAGTCGGCGCGTTCGTGCAGTGCCCGCTCGATCTCGACCAGCGACACGGAGCGCGGGGCGTTGACGCGCAGGCCGCGCTCGTCGATCAGCAGGCCGATCGTGCGTCGGCGCGCGCGCCGCAGCTCCCAGGCGACCGGATGGCCGTTCAGGTGAACGTGGCGGAGGTCGGGCTCGACCGGTCGCGGCGTGGGCGGCGCCGGGGGTGGGGACAGTGCCGGTGGCGGCGGCGGCGGCGGTGGCGGGACAGGCCGCGGCACCAGCCCGAGGCGGTCGAACAGCGACAACTGGGCAGGCGGGATGCTGGTCGGCGCGCGCCGTCTCATCGCCCTCAGTCCGCAGCGATCTCGGCCGCCACCGCTGCCAGGTCCACGCGCACGATCGTGCCCGGCGGCAGTTCGCCGTGCTGCATCGTTGCCTGGCCCTTGCCGGTGAGCACGAGCACCTTCCGGCAACCGGCGGCGTGTGCGGCCTGGAGGTCGCGCACCTGGTCGCCGATCGCCCAGGTTTCGGCCGCCTGGGCGCCGAATCGGTTCAGCGCTTCGATGAACAGTCCCGGCTTCGGCTTGCGGCAGTCGCAGCCGTTGTCCGGGCCGTGCGGGCAGAAGAAGACCGCGTCGATGCGTCCGCCGGCCTGCGCGACGACCGCATGCATCTTCGCGTGGATCGCGGCCAGCGTGCTCAGGTCGAACAGCCCGCGCGCGATGCCTGACTGGTTCGTGACGACGGCGATCCGGTAGCCGGCGTTGTTCAGCCGGGCGATCGCCTCCGGGCTGCCGGGCAGCGGACGCCATTCGTCCGGACTCTTGATGTAGGCGTCGCTGTCGTAGTTGATGACGCCGTCGCGGTCGAGGACGATCAGCTTGGCGCGGCTGCGCTCGGGCGGGGGCATGTCAGGCGGACAGCTTCGAGATGTCGGCCACGCGGTTCATCATCGCGCGCAGCCGGGCCAGCAGCGCGAGCCGGTTCGCCCGTACCGCCGGATCTTCGGCCATCGCCATGACCGTGTCGAAGAATTCGTCGACGGCGTTGCGTGCCTGCGCCATCAGGGCCAGCGCGGTGCCGTAGCGGCGCCCGCGCAGCGCCTCGTCGACCTGCGGGGCCAGTTCGTCGACGGTGGCCGCGAGCCTGCGTTCGGCCGGTTCGCTGAGCAGCGCCGTGTCGATCTGCAGTCCGGCGTCGCCGGCCGGTGCGCCCGCGCCGTCGGCGGCGGCCTTGCGCAGCAGGTTGCCGATCCGCTTGTTCGCGGCGGCCAACGCCTGCGACTCGGGCAGGCTGGAGAACTCGCGCACGGCCTGCAGCCGGGCCGGCACGGCGGCGAGCTCGTCGGGACGCTGGTCGACGACGGCCGCGACCTCCTGGGCGCTGAAGCCGCGTTCGCGCAGCCAGCCGGCCAGCCGCTCGTGGATGAACGCGAGCAACGCCGCCTGCGCGGCTCCCGACTGCTCGAGCCGGTCGCCGAAGGCGGCGAAGGCGCTGCGCAGCAGCGCGTCGAGCGACAGCGGCAGCTCCGCCTCGATCAGCATCCGGATCACGCCCAGCGCGTGGCGTCGCAGCGCGAACGGATCCTTGTCGCCGGTAGGCAACTGGCCGATGCCGAACAGGCCGGCCAGCGTCTCGAGCTTGTCGGCCAGCGCGAGCACCAGGCCGGTGGGCGCGGACGGCAGGGCGTCGCCGGCGAAGCGCGGCTGGTAGTGTTCGCGGATCGCGACGGCGACCGGTTCGGGTTCGCCGTCGTGGCGGGCATAGTAGGCGCCCATCACGCCCTGGAGCTCGGGGAACTCGCCGACCATGTCGGTCAGCAGGTCGGTCTTGGCCAGCAGTGCGGCACGGTCGACCAGCGCGACGTCGGTGCCGAGCATCGCCGCGATGTCCCGCGCGATCGCACGCACGCGTTCGACGCGCTCGCCCTGCGAGCCGAGCTTCGCGTGGTAGACGACCGAGGCGAGCTGCGGCACGCGCGAGGCCAGCGTCTGGCGACGATCCTGGTCGAAGAAGAAGCGCGCGTCGGCGAGCCGCGGCCGCACGACGCGCTCGTTGCCGTCGACGATCTGCGACGGATCGTCGATCTCCATGTTCGAGACGAGCAGGAACTTCGGCAGCAGCCGGCCGTCGCCGTCGAACAGCGGAAAGTACTTCTGGTTGGTGCGCATCGTCAGGATCAGGCATTCCTGCGGCACCTGCAGGAAGTCGGGCTCGAAGCCGCCGGCGTAGACGGCCGGCCATTCGACGAGCGCAGTGACTTCGTCGAGCAGCGCATCGACGTTCTCGTCGCTGCCGATGCTCGCGTCGAGCGCGACCGCGCGCACTTCGAGCAGCGTGGCGATCCGCGCGCGCCGCTCGTCGAAGGACGCGAGCACGCGACCGCCGTCGCGCAGCAGGGTGTCGTAGCTGGCGGCGTCGGGCAGTTCGATCGGACCGTTCGACAGGAAACGGTGACCCTGCGTGATGCGCCCCGATTCGAGGCCGAGGGCCGTGGCCGGGACCACGCGTTCGCCATGCAGCACGACGAGCCCGTGGGCAGGCCGGACGAAGGCGACCGTGGTGACGCCGTCGGCGAGCTGGTACTGCATCAGCTTCGGGATTGGCAGGCGGTCGAGCGCCTCGCCGACGATCGCGTCGATGCTGGCGTCGAGCGTGTCGCCGGGCGCCGTGCTCCGGTACCAGAAGCATTCGTGCTTTCCGTCGCTCGCGCGTTCGAGCGCGTCGATCGGCGCACGCTGGCGCTCGGCCCATTTCAGCAGCGCCTGCGTCGGCCGGCCGTCGGCATCGAGGCCGACCTTGACCGACGGACCTTTCTGTTCGACGGTGCGGTCCGGCGCTCGCGCAAGCACGGCATCGATCCGCACAGCGAGCCGGCGCGGCGTGGCGAAGCGCTCGACCCGGGCATCGGGGCCGGCCAGCCCGCGGCTGCGCAGGCCGTCGGCGATCGTGTCGGCGAAGACCTGGCCGAGCCGCGCCAGCGCCTTCGGCGGCAGTTCTTCGGTCAGCAGTTCGACGAGCAGCGCGGCGGACCCGGCCGGCGCGGAGGCGGCGGGAGCGGGTTCGGCCAGCGCTGCAGCGCCGGCGGCCGGGGACGTTTCGGGAGGAAGGACTGCGTTCACGGCTCAGGCAGCGTGGTCGAGTGCAGCGAGCATCGGGAAGCCGAGCCGCTCGCGGGAATCGTGGTAGGCCTGCGCGACCGCGCGCGCCAGCGCGCGCACGCGGCCGATGTAGGCGGCACGCTCGGTCACCGAGATCGCGCCGCGCGCATCGAGCAGGTTGAAGGTGTGCGAGCACTTCAGCACCATCTCGTAGGCCGGCAGCGCGAGGTCCGCCTCGATCAGCCTGCGGGCCTCGGCTTCGTACTCGTCGAAGTGGCGGAACAGCATCGGCGCGTTCGAGCGCTCGAAGTTGTAGGTCGACTGCTCGACCTCGTTCTGGTGGAAGACGTCGCGATAGCTGACGCCCTCGGTCCACTGCAGGTCGTAGACGCTTTCGACTCGCTGGAGGTACATCGCCAGCCGTTCGAGCCCGTAGGTGATCTCGCCGGTGACCGGCTGGCACTTCAGCGAACCGACTTCCTGGAAGTAGGTGAACTGGGTGACTTCCATGCCGTTGAGCCAGACTTCCCAGCCCAGGCCCCAGGCGCCCAGCGTCGGCGACTCCCAGTCGTCTTCGACGAAGCGCACGTCGTTGGCCTTCAGGTCGATGACGATCGCCTCGAGCGAGGCCAGGTACAGGTCGATGATGTCGGGCGGCGACGGCTTCAGCACGACCTGGTACTGATAGTAGTGCTGCAGCCGGTTCGGGTTGTCACCGTAGCGGCCGTCCTTCGGCCGGCGCGAAGGCTGGACGTACGCTGCGCGCCAGGGTTCCGGGCCGATCGCGCGCAGGAAGGTGGCCGTGTGGAAGGTGCCGGCGCCGACCTCCATGTCGTAGGGCTGCAGCAGCGCGCAGCCCCGGGCGTCCCAGTAGGCCTGGAGACGCAGGATCATCTGCTGGAAGGTGAGCATCGGCAGGGCATTCGGCAGTGGCGATCGAGGCAGCCATTCTATCGTGCCGGGTTGCCGCGACCGGGCCGCTGCCGGCCAGCGTTCGTGCCCGGCTGCACGCGTCCGGGCTCGCGGCGCGGCCGCAGCGCGAGCGCCGCGGCGGCCATCGCGGCGAGCAGGGCCAGCGGGGCCAGCATGCCGAAGCGGGCGAACGGCGTCAGGCCGACGGTGCCGCGCAGCTCGACGTCGAGCGAAGCGGCCGTGTACGACGGCAGCGCGGCCCGCACGCGGCCGCGCGCGTCGATCGACGCGGTCATTCCGGTGTTCGTCGCCCGCAGCATCGGCCGCGCCAGCTCGATCGCGCGCATCCGCGAGATCTGCAGATGTTGCGGCAGCGCGTGCGAATCGCCGAACCAGGCGATGTTGCTGACGTTGACGAGAATCGTCGCGCCGTCGCGCACCTGCGGCGCCAGCTCTTCGCCGAAGATGTCCTCGTAGCAGATGTTGAACGCGAGCCGCTGGTCGCCGACCGCGAGTGCCGGCTGGTGGCGGCCGCCGCGGCCGAAGTCGCCGAGCGGAATCTCCATCATCTCGACGAACCAGCCGAAGCCCGGCGGCACGAATTCGCCGAACGGCACGAGGTGGCGCTTGTCGTAGCGCCAGTCGAGCGGCCCGTCGCCGCCGATCGCAGCGACGCTGTTGGCCAGCGTCGGTCGGCCGTCGCGGGTTTCGGCCGGCAGCGGCATGCCGATTGCAGCAACGACGCCGTCGGCGTCCAGGCCGGCGACGATCCGCTCGGCGATCGCCGCCGGGGTGCGCGACCAGGGCACGGTCCAGGCCGTTTCGGGCAGCACCACGAGATCGGGCGCCGGCGCGGCCGCGATCGCCGCTGCATACGCGCGCATCGCGGCGATCACGGTTTTCGGCTCGAACTTCATCTGCTGCGCGACGTTGCCCTGGACCAGGCGCACCCGGAGCGGGTCGCCGGTCTCCTCGGCCCAGCGGATCGGCGATAGCGCCGCGCCGGCCAGCAACGGCAGCCCGACGAGGGCCGTCGCCGCGGCGAAGGCGGCCCGGCGGTTCCAGGCCGGCGCGATCATGCAGGCGAGCCCGGCGGCGACCAGCGCCGCCAGCATCCCGATGCCATGCACGCCGAAGACCGGAGCCAGGCCGGCCAGCGGCCCGTCGGTGTGCGCATAGCCGGAGGACAGCCAGGGAAAGCCGGTGAACAGCCAGCCGCGCAGCATCTCGCCGGCGCCCCAGCAGGCGGCGAAGCCCAGCGCCGCGGCCAGCGTCGCCCGCGCCGACGGCGCGGCGAACGCGCGCTGCAGCGCAGGCGCGACGACAGCCAGCGAAGCCGCTGCGAACGCGCCGAGGTAGGCGGCGAACAGCAGCAGTGCGGCCGCGGCCATCGGCGCCGGCATGCCACCGTAGCGGTGCATGCTGACGTAGACCCAGGCGACGCCGCTGGCGAACCAGGCGAAGCCGAAGGCGAAGCCGCACAGCGCCGCGTGACGTCGTTCGCGCCCTTCGGCCGCGCCACGGCAGCACAGCAGCAGCGCGGCCAGCGCGAGCGGCTGCAGCCACCAGAGGTTCAGTGGAGCGAAGGCAGCGGTGTGGGCCAGGCCTGCCAGCAGCGCGATCGCCAGCGCTCCGCGAGGCGCGCCGCCAGGCGGCTTCGGTGGCGTCACTCGGTATCGTCAGCGCGCGGCGGCGCGTTCGTCGAGTGCCTGCAACTGCGGCTGCTCGACCATCAGCAACTGGATCTGCCGCGGATCGGCGCGCAGGACTTCGAAGCTCAGGTCGTCGATCTCGAGCCGCTCGCCCTGCTGCGGTACGCGTCCGAGCCGGTCGATGACCAGGCCGCCGACCGTCTCGACGTCTTCGTCGGACAGGTGCGTGCCGGCTACCTCGTTGAACAGGCGCAGGCTGGCGATGCCGCGCACGCGCCAGCGCCGGCAACAGGGATCGCGGGGCCCGGCGCTGCCGTTCGCCCTGCCGTCGAGGCCGGCGCCGGCACCGTCGACCTCGACGGGCACGATGTAGTCGACTTCGTCGTCGACGTCGAATTCGTCTTCGATGTCGCCGACGATCTGCTCGAGGATGTCCTCGATCGTGAGCAGCCCCGCGGTGCCGCCGTATTCGTCGACGACGATGGCCAGGTGCTCGTGGTTCAGCCGGAACTCGCGCAGCAGCACGTTCAGGCGCTTCGATTCGGGAATGAACATCGCCGGTCGCATCAGGTCCTGCAGGCGGACCGGGCCATTGACGCAGCCGCGCAGCAGTTCCTTCGCGTGCAGGATGCCGACGACGTTGTCGCGGTCGCCGTCGATGACCGGGAAGCGCGAATGCGCGGCTGCGATGACCTGCGGCAACAGTTCCTCGATCGACTGGTTGACGTCGAGGACGTCCATCTGGGAGCGCGGCACCATGATGTCCCCGGCGGACAGCTCGGAGATCCGCAGCACGCCCTCGATCATCGACAGCGCTTCGGAGTCGAGCAACGAGCGGTCATGCGCCTGGCGCATCACGTCGAGAAGCTGCTCGCGGTCTTCGGGGATTCTCAGCAGCAGTGCTGCGAGTCGTTCGAACAACGGGCGTCTAGATTCGCCCGATGGGTCGTCTGACATGAAACGGCGGGGAGTTGCAATCGGTTCGAGGATACCCCAAGTTCGGCCGGCTATCCTTGATCTTCGTCGCGCGGTTTCCAGGCCGCCCGCAGCCGGCTCTGCACGTTCGGCGGAGCTTCCTCGTAGCCGAGCAGTTCGAGCGAATAGCTGCCCTGGCCGCCGGTGATCGCCTTGAGCCGGCCCTGGAAGTCGTCGAGTTCGGCCAGCGGCGCGCGAGCCGCGAGGTTCGCCATGCCGGCGCGCGCCGTGCCGCTGCCGGACACCTGTCCGCGCCGTGCGGCCAGCTCCCCTGAAACGGCGCCGATCGCTTCTTGCGGGATCGTCAGGTCGAGCGAGACGATCGGCTCGAGCACGATCGGCCGCGCGCGTGCGGCGGCATCGAGGAAGGCCTTGCGCCCGGCGGTGATGAACGCGATCTCCTTGCCGTCGACCGGATGCGACTTGCCGTCGTAGACGGTGACCTGCACGTCCTGAACCGGAAAGCCGGCAACCGCCCCGCCGGCCAGCGCCTGGCGCACGCCCTTCTCGACGGCGCCGATGAACTGCCCCGGGATCGCGCCGCCCTTGACCTCGTCGGCGAAGCGGAAGCCCTCGCCGCGCGGCAGCGGTTCGACCCGCAGGAAGACCTCGCCGAACTGGCCGGCGCCACCGCTCTGCTTCTTGTGGCGGTGGTGGCCTTCGGCGCGATCGGCGATCGTCTCGCGGTAAGGGATCGTGGGCGGATGCGCATCGACGTCGAGCTTGTACTGCGAACGCACGCGTTCGAGCGCGCGCCCGACGTGCAGCTCGCCGAGCCCGCGGATCACGGCTTCGTGCGTCGTGGGGTCGTGCTCGACGCTCAGGCTCGGGTCTTCGGCGATCAGCCGCTGCAGGACTTCGGCGAGCTTCTGCTCGTCGCCGCGGCGCTTGACCCGCACGGCGAGTCCGTAGACCGCGTGCGGGATCGGCAGCGGCCGGAAGTGGATCGTCGCGTCTTCGGCGGCGTCGTGCAGCACGGCGTCGTAGACGAGTTCGTCGATCTTGGCCAGCGCGCAGATGTCGCCGGGGCCGGCCGCACCGATCGGCCGATGCTCGCGACCCTGCACCAGCATCGGCGTGCCGGCGCGTACCGCCTTGCGGCCTTCGCCGACATAGAGCAGCGTGTCGGGGCCGATCGTGCCCTGGTGCACGCGCACGATGCCGATGCGGCCGATGTACGGGTCGACCTCGATCTTGAAGACGTGCGCGAGCACGTGGTCGTCGGGGCTGCGCGAAGCGACGATCTGTTCGGCCGACGCCGCGTCTGCGTCGTTCCAGCGCTCGAACAGCGGCGGATTGCCTTCGAGCGGATTCGGCGCGAGCCGCACCAGGAAGTCGAGCAGTTCGGCAACGCCGGCGCCGGTGCGCGCCGACGTGAACAGGATCGGGACGATGTGCGCTTCGCGCAGCGCGCGCTCGAAGGCGTCGTGCAGCGTCGCCTCGTCGAGGGTTTCGCCGCCCAGGTAGCGTTCGGTCAGCGCGTCGTCGACCTCGACGATCTGCTCGACCAGCGCCTGGTGCGCCGCCTCGACGCTGCCGAAGTCGGTGGGCCCGCCGTCGGGCGCGAAGAAGCAGTCGACGACGCGGGTGGCGCCGTCGGCCGGAAGGTTCACCGGCAGGCATTCGGGGCCGAAGGCCGTGCGGATCGCCTCGACCAGCGACTCGGGATCCGAGTTTTCGGCATCGATCCGGTTGACGACGACGAAGCGGCACAAGTCGCGGGTCTGCGCCCAGAGCGCCATCCGCGAGGCCGACAGCTCGATGCCGC
>JAAZBL010000416.1 GCA_012513825.1 Limnobacter sp.
CACCGAACTCGCGCGCCATGCGACGCACGTGCTGCAGTTCCGGCCGTCGGCCGACGTCGCGCTGCTGAACGCGATGCTGCACACGATCATTGCCGAAGGCCTCGTCGACGAAGCCTTCGTGCGCAAGCGCACGCGCGATTTCGAGGCGCTGCGCGACGAGGTCGCCGACTGCTCGCCCGAGGCGATGGCGCCGGTCTGCGGCATCGATGCGCGCACGATCCGCACGGTCGCGCGCGCCTACGCGCGCAGTCGCGCGTCGATGATCCTCTGGGGCATGGGCGTTTCGCAGCACGTGCACGGCACCGACAACGCACGCTGCCTGATCGCGCTGGCGCTGGTCACCGGCCAGATCGGCCGGCCGGGCACCGGCCTGCACCCGTTGCGCGGGCAGAACAACGTGCAGGGTGCGTCCGACGCCGGCCTGATCCCGATGATGCTGCCCGACTACCAGCGCGTGGCCGACGCCGAGGCTTCGGCGCGCTTCGAACGGGCATGGGGCGTCGCGCTCGATCGCGAGCCGGGGATGACCGTCGTCGAGATCGTCGACGCCGCGCTGGCCGGGCGCATTCGCGGCCTGTACGTGATGGGCGAGAACCCGGCGATGTCGGACCCGGACCTCAACCATGCGCGCGCCGCATTGGCCCGGCTCGACATGCTCGTCGTCCAGGACATCTTCCCGACCGAGACGGCGATGCTCGCCGACGTGATCCTGCCGGCCTCGGCCTTTCCCGAGAAAACCGGCAGCTTCACGAACACCGACCGCATGGTCCAGCTCGCGCGCCGGGCGCTCGAACCGCCCGGCCAGGCGCGCCCGGACCTCGACATCATCGTCGCGATGGCTCGCGGGCTCGGCCTCGACTGGCACTACGGGCATCCGCGCGAAGTCTTCGAGGAGATGCGCGCGTTGATGCCGTCGATCCGCGGCATCTCGTGGCGGCGGCTCGAGCGCGAGGGCTGCGTGACCTATCCGTGCCCGGATCCGGCGTCGCCCGGCCAGCCGGTCGTCTTCGCCGACCGCTTTCCGACGCCCGACGGCCGCGCCCGCTTCGTGCCGGCGAGCCCGGGCCGGGCCGCGGAGCCGGTCGACGACGACTGGCCGATGGTGCTGATCACCGGCCGCCAGCTCGAGCACTGGCACACCGGCGCGATGACGCGGCGTGCCGTCGTGCTCGACGCGATCGAGCCCGAGCCCACGGTCTCGATGCACCCGCTCGACCTGCGACGGCTCGGTGCCGCTGCCGGCCAGCGGGTCCGCGTGGCGTCGCGTCGCGGCGAGATCGTGCTGCGCGCGCGCAGCGACGAGGGCGTCGCCGAAGGCAGCGTCTTCATTCCGTTCGCCTATGCCGAGGCCGCGGCCAACCTGCTGACGAGCCCGCAGCTCGACCCGTTCGGCAAGATCCCGGGCTTCAAGCACTGCGCCGTTCGGGTGACCGTCGCCGATCCCGACGAATCGGCGGCGTCAGGCAGCGGGACGACGGCCGGCGCGCACGCCGATCGCGGCGGCGCCGGCAGGCCGGCGCGAGTCGGGTAGAGTCCTGCGGTTCTTCGGAGGCGATTCAATGAGCAACAATCTTTCCGAGTTCGAGCGCGCGCAGCGCGTGCTCGTCGGCGGCGTCAACTCGGCCGTCAGGGCGTTCCGTGCCGTCGGCGGCACGCCGCGGTTCATCGCGCGGGCCGAAGGCGCGTACATGTGGGACGTCGAAGGGCGCCGCTACATCGACTATCTCGGGTCCTGGGGGCCGATGATCGCCGGCCACTCGCATCCGAAGGTCGTCGAGGCGGTCGTTCGGGCCGCACACGACGGCCTGTCCTTCGGGGCGCCGAACGTGATGGAAAGCGAGCTGGCCGAGCGGATCTGTGCGTTGTTCCCGCAGGTCGAGAAGGTCCGCTTCACGAGCTCGGGCACCGAGGCGGCGATGTCGGCGCTGCGGCTGGCGCGCGGCTTCACCGGCCGCGACGCGATCGTCAAGTTCGAGGGCTGCTATCACGGCACGGCCGACAGCCTGCTTGTGAAGGCCGGTTCCGGAGCGCTGGCCTTCGGCACGCCGAGCTCGGCCGGTGTGCCTGCCGACGTGATCCGGCACACGCTGGTTGCGCAGTACAACGACCTGGCCAGCGTCGAGGCGCTGTTCGACGCGCACGGCGCGCAGATCGCCTGTGTGATCGTCGAGCCGATGCCCGGCAACATGAACCTGGTCCTGCCGGCGCCCGGCTTCCTCGAAGGGCTGCGCGCGCTGTGCACGCGGCATGGCGCGCTGCTGATCTTCGACGAGGTCATGTCGGGATTCCGCGTGGCGCTGGGCGGTGCACAGGCACTGGTCGGCGTGCAGCCGGACCTCACGGCCTTCGGAAAGGTCATCGGCGGCGGGATGCCGGTCGGTGCCGTCGGCGGGCCGGCGCCGATCATGGACAACATGGCGCCGCTCGGCACCGTCTACCAGGCCGGCACGCTGTCGGGCAACCCGATCGC
>JAAZBL010000417.1 GCA_012513825.1 Limnobacter sp.
GTCGACAGCTTTCCGCTTCTCGCGGTGCCCTTTTTCATCCTGGCCGGCAACCTGATGAACTCGGCCGGCATCACGAACCGGATCTACAGCTTCGCGCTGAAGCTGGTCGGCTGGATGAAGGGCGGCCTCGGTCACGTCAACATCGTCGGCTCGCTGGTGTTCGCCGGCATGTCGGGCACCGCCGTGGCCGATGCCGGCGGGCTCGGCACGATCGAGATCAAGGCGATGGAGGACCACGACTATCCGACCGAGTTCGCCGTCGGCATCACGGCCGCGTCGGCGACGCTCGGTCCGATCATTCCGCCCTCGCTGCCGCTCGTGATCTTCGGCGTCCAGGCCAACGCGTCGATCGGAAAGTTGTTCGTCGGCGGCCTGTTGCCGGGCATTGCAATGGCCTTGTTCATGATGGCCATGGTCGCCTGGTACTCGCACCGCCGCGGCTATGGTTCCGACTACCGCTTCTCGTGGTTCGGGCTGAGCGGCGCGCTCGGGGAGTTGCTCGCGATCGGCGTCGCCGCCGTCGTGCTGTACTACCTTTGGGGGAACGAGGAGCTCGGCGGATTCCTCAAGTTCGGCCTGCCGCTGATCGTGATCCTGGTCGCCGACCGGCTGTTGAAGTTCGAAGCCTTCATGGCATTGATGACGCCGGTGATCCTGATCGGCGGCATGTCGACCGGCCTGTTCACGCCGACCGAAGCCGCAGTCGCAGCCGCCGCATGGTCCTTGTTCCTCGGCCTGGTCTGGTACCGGACGCTGAACCTCAAGATGCTGGTCAAGATCTCGATGGAGACGATCGAGACGACCGCGACCGTGCTGTTCATCGTCGCAGCGGCGTCGATCTTCGCGTGGATCCTCACGACGACCAACATCACGCAGGCGATCGGCGACTGGGTGCTGTCGGTCAGCTCGAGCCCCTGGGTCTTCCTGCTGCTGGCCAATGCGTTCCTGCTGTTCATCGGCCTGTTCATGGAGACGATCGCGGCGATCACGATCCTGGTGCCGGTGTTCATGCCGATCGTCCAGCACCTGGGCATCGACCCCGTGCATTTCGGCGTGGTCATGGTGCTGAACCTGATGATCGGACTGCTGACGCCGCCGGTAGGCATGGTGCTGTTCATTCTCTCCAAGATCTCGAAGTTGTCCTTCGAGCGAACGGTCGCCGCGACGCTGCCGTGGATGGTGCCGCTGTTCGCGACGCTGGCGCTGATCACCTACGTGCCGCAGACCGTGCTCTGGCTGCCCGGGCTGATCTTTCCCGATTGACGAGCACGCTCATGCGAACCATCGATCGCGTCGAAATCCGGCAGGTGAACCTGCCGCCGAAGGTGCCGAGATCGGATGCGATCCAGTCCTTCGTCATGCAGGAAACGCCGATCCTGCGACTGAGCTGCAGCGACGGTGTCCAGGGCACCGGCTACAGCTACACGATCGGCACCGGCGGCTCGTCGGTGATCGCTCTGCTGGCCGAGCACTTCGCGCCGCGGCTGCTCGGCCGCGATCCCGACGACATCGAGGCGATCTGGAAGGACCTGTTCTTCCATACGCATGCGACCGCGGTCGGAGCGATCACGAGCCTCGCGCTCGCGGCCGTCGACACGGCGCTGTGGGACCTGCGCTGCCGACGGCTGCAATTGCCGCTGTGGAAGCTGGCCGGCGGCGCCCAGCCGCGCGTACCCGTCTACAGCACCGAGGGCGGCTGGCTGCAGTTGCCCGTCGATGCGCTGGTCGACGAAGCGCTGGCCGCGAAGGCGGCGGGCTTTCGCGGCGTCAAGATCAAGGTCGGCAAGCCGCACGTCAGCGAAGACGTCGCCCGCTTGCGCGCGGTGCGCGACGCGGTCGGCGCCGGCTTCGAGCTGATGGTCGACGCGAACCAGGCCTTCAGCGTCGGCGAAGCGATCCGCCGCGCACGACACTACGAGGCGCTCGATCTCGCGTGGTTCGAGGAGCCGTTGCCGGCCGAGGACCTCGGCGGGCATGCCCGGCTCGACGCGTCCACGTCGCTGCCGGTCGCGATCGGCGAGTCGCTGTATTCGCTGCAGCACTTTCGCGAGTACCTGCAGCGCGACGCCTGTTCGATCGTGCAGTCCGACGTTGCCCGGATCGGCGGCATCACGCCATGGCTGAAGACCGCGCACCTGGCCGAATCGTTCAACGTGCCCGTCTGCCCGCACTTCCTGATGGAGCTTCACGTCTCGCTATGCGCGGCGGTCCCGAACGCCGCCTGGGTCGAATACATCCCGCAGCTCGACGAGCTCACGCATTCCCGGATCGAGATCAGCGACGGCCATGCGATCGCACCGTCGACGCCGGGGATCGGCATCGACTGGGACTGGGCGGCCATCGAGGCCAGGGCAATCGCGCGACACGACACGCATGCACGCGGGTTTCGTCGCGGCGAAACCCGCCGCGATGCGAACGGGGTCCAGTCCGCCCGCAACGAGGAGAACCCGTGAACGAATCGCCGATGCGCGGGATCTGGCCGATCCTGTTCGCATTCTTCGACAGCCGGGGCCACCTCGACCGCGACGCGATGCGCCGGCAGGCGCAAGCGGCGCTGGGCTGGGGCGCTCCCGGCGTCGCCGTGCTCGGCGTGGCCACCGAAGTCGGCAAGCTGTCGGTCGACGAACGACGCGACGTGATCCGCTGGGCCGCCGAAGACCTGGCCGGCCGCGCGCCGCTCGCCGTGACGATCGCCGGCGAGACCGTCGACGCGCAGCGTTCGCTGGCCGACTACGCCGTATCGCAAGGCGCTGCGCAACTGATCCTGCAGCCGCCGCCGGCCGCCGCCACCGGCGCGCTCGACGCGGCCGGCTGCGAAGCCTTCTTCTCCGAAGTGATCGCCGGCCAGCCGGTGCCGGTCGGCATCCAGAACGCGCCCGAGTACCTCGGCTTCGGCCTGGCGCCCGAAGCGATCGTCCGGCTCGCCAAACGGCATCCGGAGTTCCGGATCCTGAAGGGCGAGGCCTCGAGCGTGATCATCGAACGCACGATCGCTGCACTCGGCGGGCGGCTGGCCGTCCTGAACGGCCGCGGCGGGCTCGAGCTGCTCGAGAATCTCGAGGCCGGTTGCAGCGGCATGATCGTCGCACCCGACAATGCCGACCTGCAGCACGGGATCTACGAGGCGCTGCAGGCGGGCCGCCCCGACGAGGCGCGCGAACGCTACGAACGGCTGCTGCCGGCCATCGTGTTCGCGATGCAGTCGCTCGACACGCTCATCTGCTACGGCAAGCGGATCGCCGCCTGGCGCATGGGCTTCGACGTCGAGCACGATCGGACGCCCGCGCTGCAGCCAAGTGAGTTCGGCCTTCGGATCGCGCGCGACCACGCCCGGCGGCTCGGATCGCTGCCCGTTTCCCGGTAGCGCGACCGTCACGGCAGATCAATCAACTCCAGGAGTCCTCCGTGTCCACCGTCGTCTCTTTAGTCCGGCACCCGACATTGCGGCTGAGTCCCGCCGACGACGTCGTCATCGCGGCCCGGCCGATCGCCGCAGGCACCTTCGTCGATGCCGAGGGCGTCCGCTGCAGCGACGCGATTCCTGCCGGCCACAAGCTGGCCGTGCGCGCGATCGCGAAAGGCCAGCCGGTGCGCCGCTACGACCAGATCATCGGCTTCGCGACGCAGGACATCGCCGCCGGCCAGCACGTGCACACGCACAACCTCGCCTTCGAAGCCTTCGAACGCGACCCTGCGGTCGGGGTCGACGCGAAACCGACCCCCGCGGTCGCCGAGCCGGCGACCTTCATGGGCATCGTGCGGCCCGACGGGCGCGTCGCCACGCGCAACTACATCGGCGTGGTCTCGACGGTCAACTGCTCGGCTTCGGTATCGAAGTTCGTCGCCCAGCATTTCACGCGCGAGCGCCTCGCGGCATTCCCGAACGTCGATGGCGTCGTCCCGATCACGCACTCGTCGGGCTGCGGGATGGCGAGCGCCGGCGCCGGCATCGACCTGCTGCGCCGGACGATCGCCGGCTACTGCCGGCATCCGAACTTCGCCGGCGTCGTCATCGTCGGTCTCGGCTGCGAGGCCAACCAGATGGACGCGCTGTTCCAGGCGCAGCAGATGCAGGAAGGCGCGCTGCTGAAGCCGCTGGTCATGCAGACGGTCGGCGGCACGCGCAAGACCGTCGAAGCAGCGATCGCCGCCGTCGAGTCGATGCTGCCCGAAGCGAACGAGGCGACCCGCCAGCGCGTGCCGGCCAGCCACATCACGATCGGGCTGCAGTGCGGCGGCTCCGACGGCTATTCGGGCATTACCGCAAACCCGGCCCTCGGCGCTGCCTGCGACCTCCTCGTCGCGCACGGCGGCACGGTGATCCTGTCCGAGACGCCCGAGATCTACGGCGCCGAGCACCTGCTGACGCGCCGTGCCGTATCGCAGGCGGTCGCCGACAAGCTGATCCGCCGGATCCGCTGGTGGGAGGACTACACGGCGCGCAACGACGGCAGCATGGACAACAACCCGTCGCCCGGGAACAAGGCCGGCGGCCTGACGACGATCCTCGAGAAATCGCTGGGCGCCGTCGCGAAGGGCGGCACGACCAACCTCGTCGACGTCTACGAATACGCGGAGCCGGTCACTGCCAAGGGCTTCGTTTTCATGGATACGCCGGGCTACGACCCGGTCTCGGCGACCGGCCAGGTCGCCGGCGGCGCGAACCTGATCTGCTTCACGACCGGCCGCGGCTCCTGCTACGGCTGCAAGCCTTCGCCGTCGATCAAGCTGGCGACGAACACGCCGATGTACCAGCGGATGATCGAGGACATGGACATCGACTGCGGCCCGATCATCGACGGCACGGCCACCGTGCAGGACAAGGGGCGCGAGATCTTCGAGGCGATCCTGCGCGTGGCCGGCGGCGAGGCCAGCAAGAGCGAGGCGCTCGGCATCGGCGACGACGAGTTCGTGCCGTGGACGGTCGGGGCGGTGATGTGAACGGAGCTTCGCCGATGATCCTGCTCACCAGCGACACCGAGAAGCGTCCCACTCCGGCGATGCGGCGGGCGATCGCCGCCGCCGAAGTCGGCGACGAGCAGCGCGGCGAGGATCCCAGCGTGAACCGGCTGCAGGAGCGGGTCGCCGAACTGCTCGGCAAGGAGGCCGGGCTGTTCCTGCCCAGTGGGACGATGTGCAACCTGATCGCGGTGCGCACGCACGCCGAGGCCGGCCAGGTCATGTTCGCCGAACGCGACGCGCACGTGCTGCGCGCCGAGGGCGGCGGCGCCGCTCTGGTCTCCGGCGTACTCGCCGACCCGATCGACGGCGAACGGGGCATCTTCGATGCGCAAGCGTTCGAGCGCGCATACGCGCGCGCCACCGCCCTGCCCCCACCGTGGGGACCGAAGCCGCGACTGCTCTGCGTCGAGCAGACGCACAACGTCGGCGGCGGTGCGGTGTGGCCGGTCGACAAGCTCGATGCCGTCTGCGCCGCGGCGCACCATGCCGGCCTGCGCGTCCATATGGACGGCGCGCGGCTGATGAACGCCGTCATCGCCAGCGGTGCGCCGGCGGCGCGCTTCTGCGCCGGCACCGATTCGGCCTGGCTCGATTTCACGAAGGGACTCGGCGCGCCGATCGGCGCCGTGCTCGCCGGCTCGCGCGCCTTCATCGACGAGGCGCGGCGCTTCAAGCACCTGTTCGGCGGGGCGATGCGCCAGGCCGGCATCGCTGCGGCCGGCTGCCTGTACGCGCTCGACGCGCACGTCGAGCGGCTCGCCGAAGACCACGCCAACGCGAGGCGGCTGGCCGAGGGACTCGCGGCGATCGACGGCATCGCGCTGCCGCTGGGCATGCCCGAGACGAACATCGTGTTCTTCGATCCCCGCGGCACCGGCAAGTCGCCTGCGCAGATTTGCGAGGCGCTGCTCGCGCGCGGCGTGCGGATGGTGCCGATGGGATCGCGCGTCCGGGCCGTCACGCACCTCGACGTCAGCACCGCGCAGATCGACGAGGCGATCGCGGCGGTCAGCGCGGTCTGCTGACTCAGACGCTGCCCGCGCGCCGATACTTCATCTCGACACGGCCGGCGAGAACGGCGAAAACTTCCTCGCCGTCGTTGACGTGCCACTTGTACGGCCGATCCGTCCAATGCAGGCGTGTCGTGATGCCGCCCATGTCGGCAATGTCGATGGCGCCCCAGGGGCGATCTGCCTTGAACGTGCTGCCTCGGAATACTTTCATCGGGGCTGATTCCTTGCGAACGGCATGATCGAGCCGGCCTGCGCGCCATGACCGAGCGACTTCGATCAAGGTGCCTCGCTTGGCCCCAGCATCTGCTCCGGCCGCACCCAGGCATCGAACTGCTCGGCGCTGACATGCCCCAGGGCAAGCGCCGCCTCGCGCAGCGTCGTGCCTTCGCGATGCGCCTTCTTCGCGATCTCTCCGGCGCGGTCGTAGCCGATGTGCGGCGTCAGCGCGGTGACCAGCATCAGCGAGCGCTCGAGCAGCTCGGCGATCCGCTCGTGTACCGGCTCGATGCCCGATGCGCAGTTGCGTTCGAATCCGACCATGCCGTCCGTCAGCAGGCGCAGGCTCTGCAGCAGGTTGTGCGCGATCAGCGGCTGGAACACGTTCAGCTCGAACTGGCCGCTGGCGGCGCCGATTCCGATTGCCACGTCGTTGCCCATGACCTGCGCGCAGAGCATCGTCAAGGATTCGCACTGCGTCGGGTTGACCTTGCCCGGCATGATCGAGCTGCCCGGCTCGTTCTCGGGGATGCGGATCTCGCCAAGACCGGCGCGCGGACCGCTGGCCAACCAGCGCACGTCGTTGGCGATCTTCGTCAACGCAACGGCGA
>JAAZBL010000418.1 GCA_012513825.1 Limnobacter sp.
ACTCGATTTCGCGACCGGCAAGCTTGCCGCCCTGTTCGTCGACATAGAGCCGGAAGCCGTTCTCGATCGCGACGCCCAGCGCCGTGTAGGTTCCGGTGAAGGGCAGCATGAAGCCGACCTTGATCTTTTCCTGGGCCAGCGCGGGGCCGGTCAGCAGCGCCGTCGAGGCGAGCGCGGCCAGCGTGCAACGGATCTTCATGGTTTCGTCTCCTGTACTTCGGTGGTTGTGGTTAGGGCAGCGGCGCAGCCGGTTCCCGAGTTTCGGCTGCCGCCCCCGGGACTGGCTGTGCATTGCCGCACTCCGCGACGAATTCGTGGGTGGCGGCGATCACGGCCTCGGGCTGGTCCCGGTGGGGTGAATGATGACACTCGTCGAGCACGAGCCGTCGCGTGCCGGGCAGCACGGCGGCGATGCCGTCGATCTGCGCCAGCGTTCCGAACTCGTCGTCGCGGCCCTGCACGGCGAGCACCGGGCAGCGGATCGCGCCCAGCAGGGGTTCGATGTTCCAGTCTCGAAACGCCGGGTCCAGCCAGATGTCGTTCCAGCCCCAGAACGCCGAGTCGACGTCCGCATGATGGCGGGCCAGCTTGCGGAAGCGGTCGGTGTCGAGATAGTCGCGGCGCGCTGCCTCGATGCTGCGCACCGAGATGTCTTCCACGAAGATGTGCGGCGCCAGCACGACCAGCGCGGCCACGCGGTCGGGGAAGGCGGCCGCGTGGATCAACGCGATCGAGGCGCCGTCGCTGTGGCCGAACAGCAGGTACGGCGCCTTCACGTCGAGCGCGGCCAGCAGCGCCGGCAGCGCCTCGCGTGCCTGCCGGTGCATGTAATCGGGTTGCCAGCGCTCGCCGGGCGCGCGCGGTGTCGAGCGGCCGTAGCCGGCGCGCGAGTAGACCAGGCCGCGCAGGCCCAGCGCCGCGCAGACCCGGTCGGGGAAGTCGCGCCACATCGAGACCGATCCCAGCCCCTCGTGCAGGAACACGACGACCGGGCCGGACGCGGCCCCGGCCGGCGCGGCCCAGCGGTACTCGATGTCGAAATTGCTGCCCATCGTGCCGATGCGCACGAGGCTCGAGTCCGTCGTCACGCTCAGGCCTGCCGTTCGAGTTCGCGCAGCTTGAAGCGCTGGATCTTGCCGGTGGCGGTTTTCGGCAGTTCGTCGATGAAGCTGACCTGGCGCGGGTACTTGTGCGGGGCGAGCCGGCCCTTGACGAAGGCCTTCAGTTCCTCGGCCAGGTCGTCGCCGGCCTGCACCGGATCCTTCAGCACGACGAAGGCCTTCGCGCGCGTGAGTCCGTTGGCGTCGTCGATGCCGATGACCGCGGCCTCGAGGACGGCGTCGTGCTGCATCAGCGTCGACTCGACCTCGAAGGGCGACACGTACTGGCCGCTGACCTTCAGCATGTCGTCGCTGCGGCCGGCGTAGACGTAATAGCCGTCGGCGTCGCGGTAGTACTTGTCGCCGCTTTTCGTCCAGGTGCCGCGGAAGGTCTCCTGGCTGCGCGCGCGGTTGCCCCAGTACATCAGCGCAGCCGACGGCCCGGCGATGTAGAGGTCGCCGACCTGTTCCGCGGGCTCGACGACGCGGCCGTCCTCGTCGCGCAGCTCGACGTCGTAGCCGGGAACCGGCTTGCCGGTGGTGCCGTAGCGCAGGTCGCCGGGCCGGTTCGACAGGAAGATGTGCAGCATCTCGGTGGAACCGATCCCGTCGACGATCTGGCAGCCGAAGTGCGCGTCGAACCTTTCGCCGATCTCGCGCGGCAGGGCTTCGCCAGCCGACGAGCAGAGCCGCAGCGCGACCTGCGACTTCGCCGGCAGGCGGGGCGAGGCGAGGATGCCGGCGTAGCCGGTCGGCGCGCCGAAGAAGACCGTGGGCTTCGTGCCGTGGACCTCGCCGACCCAGCGACGGAAGACCGCATCGGGCGTGGGCCGCTCGGCCATCAGCATGACGCTGGCGCCGACGCTGAGCGGAAAGCTCAGTGCGTTGCCGAGTCCGTACGCGAAGAACAGCTTGGCAGCCGAAAAGCAGACGTCGCTCTCGGTCAGGCCGAGGATCGGCTTGCCGTAGAGCTCGGCGGTCCAGTACAGGTTGCCGTGCGTGTGCACGGTGCCCTTGGGCCGGCCGGTCGAGCCCGACGAATAGAGCCAGAAGCCGATGTCGTCGGCGGCGGTGTCGGCCGGCTCGGCCGCTGCGTCGGCCGCGTCGAGCCAGGCGTCGAAATCGAGTGCGCCTTCGGGCAGCGCGCTGCCGGCGGCGGCGCGCGAGACGATCAGCGGGCCGAGCTCGTGCGGTCCCCGGGTCATCGCCGCGCGCAGCGTGTCGAGCAGCGGCGCCGAGACCAGCGCGGCCTGCGCCCGGCTGTGGGCGAGCATGTAGGCGTAGTCGTCGGCGGTGAGCAGCGTGTTGACCGCGACCGGCACGATGCCGGCATACAGACAGCCGAGAAAGGCGACCGGCCAGTGGTTGCAGTCGTGCATCAGCAGCAGCACGCGCTCCTCGCGCCGGATGCCCAGCTTGCGCAGGCCGGCGGCGACGCGCCGGACGCGCTCGGCCAGTTCGCCATAGCCGAGAACGCCGAGGTCGTCGATGTAGGCGGGTCGCGCGCCGCGGCCGGCATTGAGCTCCAGCAGGTGCCCGGCGAAGTTGAAGCGTTCAGGCGGCGCCTGGACGGCGATGACGGCGCTGTCGCTCATCGATGCATCTCCTCTTCTCGACGTTCATTCGGAACGCATTATAATGCATAAATTCGGACTGCGATCCTCTGCGTCGACTCATGGACTTCCAGGACATCCAGACACTCGTCCCGAGCCTGGACGAATCGCCGGGGCGCGATCCGTTCCTGCATGCGCTCGGCGAGCGGGTGCGTTCGCTGCGCGCCCGAAAGGGAATGACGCGACGTGCATTGGCGCAGGCTTCCGAGGTGTCCGAAAGGCACCTGGCGAATCTCGAGCTCGGCGTGGGCAACGCGTCGATCCTCGTGTTGCGGCAGATCGCCCGTGCGCTCGACTGCCCGCTCGCCGAGCTGCTGGGCGACGAAACCGCGACTTCGCCCGAGTGGCTGCTGATCCGCGACCTGCTCCGGGGACGCAGCGAGGATTCGCTCAGGCGCGCCCGCATCGCACTGTCGGAGCTCTTCGGCGAAGCCGGCAAGCCCGACGCGCGTGCGTCGCGGATCGCGCTGATCGGCTTGCGCGGCGCCGGCAAGTCGACGCTCGGGCAGATGCTCGCGGAGAAGCTCGACGTGCCCTTCGTCGAGCTGAACCGGGAGATCGAGCGGGTGGCCGGCTGCGGGCTGGCCGAAATCCACAACCTGCTCGGGCCGACCGCCTATCGCCGCTACGAGCGACGGGCACTCGAGGAGACGATCCAGCTGTATCCCGATGCGGTCATCGCGACGCCGGGCGGCATCGTCTCCGACTCCGCGACCTTCAACCTGCTGATGGCCCATTGCCTGACCGTCTGGCTGAAAGCCAGTCCCGAAGAGCACATGGAGCGGGTCGTCGCGCAGGGCGACCTGCGCCCGATGTCGGGCAACCGCGAGGCGATGGACGACCTGAAGCGGATCCTGGCGGGCCGTTCCGCCTTCTACGGCAAGGCGGACCTGCAGTTCGACACCAGCGGGCTCGATGTCGACGAAGCGGCGAGGGGCCTCGAGGCCGCACTCGCGCGCGCGACCGCCTCGCATCGCAGCGACGCTGCCGGGGCTTGACAGGCGCCGGATATGCACTATCATGCACTCCAATTCGAGCTGCACAATGTTGCATGTTCGGCGGACGCAACCGAGGAGCCAAGATGAACGCCCCCGAGACCCTCCCGACGATCGAGCGAGTCGACTACCAGACCGATCCGTCGCGTTATCGCCATCTGTCGCTGTCCTTCGACGGCCCGATCGCCACGCTGGCATTGAAGATCGACGAGGACGCCGGCCTGCGTCCGGGCTACAAGCTCAAGCTGAACAGCTACGACCTCGGCGTCGACATCGAACTGCACGACGCGCTGAACCGGATCCGCTTCGAGCACCCCGAGGTCCGCACGGTCGTCGTCACGAGCCTGCTCGACCGGATCTTCTGCTCGGGGGCGAACATCTTCATGCTCGGCGTGTCCAGCCACGCGTGGAAGGTGAACTTCTGCAAGTTCACGAACGAGACGCGCAACGGCATCGAGGATTCGAGCGCGCATTCGGGGCTCAAGTTCCTGGCCGCGGTCAATGGCGCCTGTGCCGGCGGCGGCTACGAGCTGGCGCTGGCCTGCGACGAGATCTGGCTGGTCGACGACCGGTCGTCGTCGGTGAGCCTGCCCGAAGTGCCGCTGCTGGGCGTGCTGCCGGGCACCGGCGGGCTGACCCGCGTGACCGACAAGCGCCGCGTGCGCCATGACCTGGCCGACATCTTCTGCACGACGACCGAGGGCGTGCGCGGCCAGAAGGCCAAGGACTGGCGCCTGGTCGACGAGATCGCGAAGCCGGCGGTCTTCGCCGAAAGCGTCCGCAAGCGCGCGCTCGAGCTGGCCGAGGGCAGCGATCGCCCGGCCGACGCGAAGGGAATCCTGTTGACGCCGATCGAGCGCACGATCGAGGCCGACGCGCTGCGCTATCCGAACCTGAGCGTGGAGATCGACCGCGCGAAGCGCCAGGCCGTCTTCACGCTGAAGGCGCCGGCCGGCGCGCAGCCGACCGCGATCGACGCGATCGTCGCGGCCGGAGCGAGCTGGTGGCCGCTGGCGCTGGCGCGCGAGCTCGACGACGCGATCCTGTCGATGCGTACGAACGAGCTCGAGATCGGCACCTGGATCCTGAAGACCGAAGGCGACCCGGCCGCCGTGCTGGCCGTCGACGAAGTGCTGCTCGCGCACCGCGACCACTGGTTCGTGCGCGAGACGATCGGCGCGCTGCGCCGCACGCTGTCGCGTCTCGACGTGTCCTCGCGCAGCCTGTTCGCGCTGATCGAGCCGGGTTCCTGCTTCGCCGGTACCTTCCTCGAACTGGCGCTGGCCGCCGACCGCAGCTACATGGCGGCCTTGCCCGACGAGCCGCAGCGCGAGCCGCGGATCACGTTGAGCGAGGCGAACTTCGTGCTGTATCCGATGGCCACCGGCCAGTCGCGGATCGGGCGCCGCTTCTACGACGAAACGGCACCGCTCGAAGCGGTGCGGGCGCGGATCGGGCAGGCGCTCGCGCCGGCCGAGGCGCTGGAGCTCGGTCTCGTGACCTCGGCGCCCGACGACATCGACTGGCCCGACGAGGTGCGGCTGGCGCTCGAGGAGCGGGCGGCGATGTCGCCCGACGCGCTGACCGGCATGGAGGCGAATTTGCGCTTCAACGGCACCGAGAACATGGCCACCCGCGTGTTCGGCCGCCTGACAGCCTGGCAGAACTGGATCTTCCAGCGTCCGAACGCCGTCGGCGAGAAGGGGGCGCTCAAGCTCTACGGGAAGGGCGAGAAGGCCCAATTCGACATGAACCGGGTCTGAGAACCGAACCACAGAACCACCTGAATGGAGTAGGCAGATGTCGTCGATCGATTACACCGACAAGATCCCCAACAACGTCGAGCTGGCGCAGGACAAGGCGCTGCAGCGGGCGCTCGAGCACTGGCAGCCGAACTACCTGCAGTGGTGGAACGACCTCGGGCCCGAGGGGTCCACGAACTTCGACGTCTACCTGCGCACGGCGATCAGCGTCGACCCGCAGGGCTGGGCGCAGTTCGGATACGTCAAGATGCCCGACTATCGCTGGGGCATCTTCCTGAACCCGAAGGAAGAGGGCAGGCAGGTCAGCTTCGGCGAGCACAAGGGCGAGGCCGCCTGGCAGGACGTGCCCGGCGAGCACCGCGCGAACCTGCGCCGGATCATCGTCACGCAGGGCGACACCGAGCCGGCCTCGGTCGAGCAGCAGCGCCATCTGGGCCTGACCGCGCCCAGCCTCTACGACATGCGCAACCTGTTCCAGGTGAACGTCGAGGAAGGCCGCCACCTGTGGGCGATGGTCTACCTGCTGCACAAGTACTTCGGGCGCGACGGCCGCGAGGAGGCCGAGGAACTGCTGCATCGCCACTCCGGCGACGCCGACAATCCGCGCATCCTCGGTGCGTTCAACGAGAAGACGCCCGATTGGCTGTCCTTCTACATGTTCACCTACTTCACCGATCGCGACGGCAAGTTCCAGCTCGCCGCGCTGGCCGAAAGCGGCTTCGACCCGCTGGCGCGCACGACGAAGTTCATGCTGACCGAGGAAGCGCACCACATGTTCGTCGGCGAGAGCGGCGTCTCGCGCGTGATCGCCCGCACCTGCGAGGTGATGAACCAGCTCAAGACCGACGACCCGGCCAAGATCCGTGCCGCCGGCGTCATCGACCTGCCGACGATCCAGCGCTACCTGAACTTCCACTTCAGCGTCACGATCGACCTGTTCGGCGCCGACGAATCGAGCAATGCGGCGATCTTCTACAACTCGGGCCTCAAGGGACGCTACGAGGAAACGAAGCGCGACGACGACCACCGCCTGCAGGGCCGTTCGTACAAGGTGCTCGGCGTACAGAACGGACAGCTCGTCGAGCGCGAGGTGCCGATGCTCAACGCGCTGAACGAAGTGCTGCGCGACGACTTCATCAAGGACTCGATCGCCGGCGTCAACCGCTGGAACAAGGTCATCGAGAAGGCCGGCATCCCGTTCCGGCTGGTCACGCCGCACAAGGCCTTCAACCGCAAGATCGGCGCGCTGTCGGGCGTGCGGGTCAGCCCGGACGGCCGGGTCGTCGGCGACGGCGAGTGGGCGACGCACGAGCGCGCGTGGTTGCCGAGCGCAGAGGACCGCGCGTTCGTCGCGTCGCTGATGGGGCGGGTCGTCGAGCCGGGCAAGTTCGCGAACTGGATCGCGCCGCCGGTCATGGGCATCAACCGCCAGCCGGTCGACTTCGAGTACGTCCGGTTCAACTGAGCAACGGGCAACCAGCAACGAGCAACGGAGTACGGCGATGAACGCGGCCGACCTGGCGGTGCTGAAACAGCATCTCATCGATCCCGAGATCTGCATTCGCTGCAACACCTGCGAAGCGACCTGCCCGGTCGGCGCGATCACGCACGACGACAACAACTACGTCGTCGATGCCGACAAGTGCAATTTCTGCATGGACTGCATCTCGCCATGCCCGACCGGCTCGATCGACAACTGGCGGATGGTGCCGCGCGCGCGTCCGTACACGCTGGCCGAGCAGTTCGGCTGGGAGGAACTCCCGGCCGAACTGAGCGCCGAGGAGCTGGCGGCCGCCGGCGTCGCGCTGCCCGCCGACGATGCGCTCGCGCCGGCCGAGGCCGAGGCCGAAGCCGAGGCGGCAGCGGTGCTGCGCACGGTCACCGGCGCCAGCGCGCTGCCCGGCGAGGCCGTCTTCAACTCCGCGGCCTACGGCGCGACCGTGCCGCCGTGGTCGGCCGCCCACGCGTACACCAACCTGTACGGCCCGAAGAACGCGACGACGGCGACCGTCGTCGGCAACTTCAAGGTCAACGAGGCGGGCACCGAGAACGAGACGCACCACATCGTGCTCGACCTCGGCGCCATGCCGTTCCCGGTGCTCGAAGGGCAGTCGATCGGCATCCTTCCGCCGGGCGTCGACGCATCCGGCCGCCCGCACCATGCGCGGCAGTATTCGATCGCCAGCGCCCGCAACGGCGAGCGGCCCGGATACAACAACCTGTCGCTGACGGTCAAGCGCGTGACGGCCGACTACCAGGGCAAGCCGGTGCGCGGTGTCTGTTCGAACTACCTGTGCGACCTGCAGGTCGGTGCGACGGTCGAGCTGATCGGTCCGTTCGGCAGCAGCTTCCTGATGCCGAACCATCCGCGTTCGAACATCGTGATGATCTGCACCGGCACCGGCAGCGCGCCGATGCGTGCGATGACCGAGTGGCGCCGGCGCCTGCGAAAGTCGGGCAAGTTCGACGGCGGCAAGCTGATGCTGTTCTTCGGCGCGCGCACGCGCGAGGAACTGCCGTATTTCGGTCCGCTGATGAGCCTGCCGAAGGACTTCATCGACATCAACTTCGCGTTCTCGCGTGCTCCCGATACGCCGAAGCGCTACGTCCAGGACCTGATGCGCGAACGCGCGCGCGACCTCGGCGAACTGCTGAAGGATTCGAACACCTACATCTACGTCTGCGGGCTCAAGAGCATGGAAGAGGGCGTCGTGCTCGCGCTCGGCGACGTGGCCGCGCAGACGGGGCTGAACTGGGAGACGCTCGCGGCCGCGCTGAAGAAGGAAGGCCGGCTGCATCTCGAGACTTACTGAGCCTCCGGCGTCGACGTGCCGACCTCGAGGGGTCGACGCGTGAGCGTCAGGCGTCGATGATCGCGTCTTCCTCGCGGTACGCGCAGTCGCGTCGCGTGCAGACGCGGCAGTTCGCACCGACGGGCACGGCCAGCGACGGCGCGCCGAGGTCGAGCCCGTCGCCGTAGATCGTCTGCTCCGCGTACAGCGCGTCGCAGGCGAGCATCACCGACACGAAGCGGCGCGGCAGCCCGAAGGCCGGCCGCTGCTTCTCCACGGTGCGGGCAAGGAACAGGAAGCGCTCGCCCGACGGGAACGCGGCGAGCTGGCGCACGAACACCCCCGGCGTCTGGAAGGCCTGGTAGACGGCCCATAGCGGGCAGGCGTTGCCGTGGCGCGGCAGCGGCAGCAGCGCCAGGGGCATGCGCTTGGTCACGTAGCCCGCCGGATCGACGCGCATGAAACCGAAACGGATGCCGGCGGCGCCGGGTCGGCGCAGCGTCACGAGCCGGTGGCAGACTTGCTCGAAGCTGACGCCGAAGTGCTGGACCAGGTAGTCGAAGTCGTAGCGTGCGGCGAGCGCCGCTTCGAGAAACGCGTCGTAGGGCATCAGCACGGCGCCGGCCAGGTAGGCGCCGAGCGCGCCGCGCGCACGACGGCGTGCAGCCTCGCTGGTCAGCAACGTCGACTCGTCGACGAGCGCGGCCGCCGATCGCCCCTGGTGGAACAGCTCGGTGGCCAGCCGGGCGATCTCGAAGCGGCGCGTCGGCCGCGGTGCGGTGTCGCTGATCGCGAGCGTGCGCGACTCGGCGTCGAAGACGACGTGGCGCCGCGCCGCGCCGGGGCCCAGCGTGCCGGCCGGCCGCACGCTGACCTCGACCGAGTGCGTGCGGCGCAGATAGTCGACGAGCACCGTTTCGTCGGCTTCGCCTCGAATGCCCGCCGTCGTGCGGAAGTCGGCCGCCGCCTGCTCGAGCGTCGGGAAATGGTTGTCGTGGTCGAACAGGAAATCGTCGACCTCCTCGACCGGCGTGACCGAGCGGGTCTCGGTGTGCGCCTTGTCGAAATAGGCGGCCAGCGCCTGCGCGACGTCGGACAGACGCGCGCTTTCGGATGCGGCGATCGACGCGAAGCGCCGCCGCTGCTCGGGCTCGAGGTCGTCGATCATTTCGAGGATCTCGGTCGACGAGCGGATCGCGGCCAGCCGCGAAAGCATGCTGTGCACCGCCGTACCTAGGAAGGGGTCGTGGCTCAGCCGGTCCGACAGTGCGGCCACCGCCTGGTCGCGATCGATCCAGGCGCGATGCAGCCCGACCAGCGCGCTGGCCCAGCTCGCATGCACGCCGGCGAACTCCGCGGCGCTGGCGGGATCGATCCGGTATTCCGCCAGCACGGGCTCGCCGGCCAGTTGGGCGAGGTCGGCCACCAGCCGGCGCTGGCGCGCGCCGTCGATCTCGTCGATCGCCAGCCCGAGTTCGCCGGCGAGCCGCTTGAGCAGCGCGCCGCCGATGTTGCGCTTGTTCGCCTCGATCAGGTTCAGGTACGAGGCCGAGATGCCGACCCGTGCAGCGAGTGCCGACTGTGCGACGCCCAGCGACCGGCGCCGTTCGCGCAACTGCGTGCCGACCAGCGCACGCCGGGGGCTTGCCGGGCTCATCGCTGCCCGGGTCATCGTCGAGTCGCGAATCGCGCCGTGCTGCGTTGCAAGGTCAAGTTTCCACGCCGATTAACTGATTTGGGGGAAAGTATTTACAGGAATCGCCTGCCGGGTCAATTCGATATTGCGAAATTGACGGCCGGGGCCGACGCTATCGACAGCGCCCGACGACAGCTCGGGCGATCCGGCCGAAGCGGTCCGACGGGCCCGCCGGACTTTACGAACGAGAGCGAGGAGGAGACGAGATGGGCGATTTCCCGAAGGACGACCAACGTCGGCAGATCCTGAAGGGCGGGGCGGTGCTCGGTGCTGCGGGCATCGCCGCGCCTTCGCTGATCTACACCCGCAATGCCTGGGCGCAGGACTTCCGCAACAACCCGGGCAACGCGAAGACGGTCAAGCTCGGCTTCAACGTGCCGCAGACCGGGCCCTATGCCGACGAGGGCGCCGACCAGCTGCGTGCGATGCAACTGGCCGCAAAGCACCTGAACGGCGAAGGCGACGCCGGCGCGATGTCGACCTTCAAGCCATCGAAGCTCAAGGGCAACGGCATTCTCGGCAAGAAGGTCGAGTACGTGACCGGCGACACGCAGACCAAGGCCGACGCCGCGCGCGCCTCGGCCAAGCGCATGATCGAGAAGGACGGCGTGGTCATGTTCTCGGGATGCTCGTCGTCGGCCGTCGCCGTGGCCTGCCAGTCGCTCGCGCAGGAAATGGGCGTGATCTACATGGTCGGGCTGAGCCACTCGAACGACACGACGATGAAGGATCGCCGCCGCTACGGCTTCAGGCATTTCTTCAACGCGTACATGTCGGGCCAGGCGCTGGCGCCGGTGCTCGCGCAGGAGTACGGCAAGGATCGCCGCGCGTACCACCTGACCGCCGACTACACCTGGGGCTGGACGCAGGAGGAGTCGCTGAAGGCGGCCACCGAGAAGATCGGCTGGCAGACGGTCTCGGCCGTCCGCACGCCGCTGGGCGCGGGCGACTTCTCGCAGTACATCACGCCGGCGGTCAACTCCGGTGCCGATGTGCTGATCCTGAACCACTACGGCAAGGACATGGTCAACTCGCTGCGCCAGGCGGTGCAGTTCGGGCTGCGCGACAAGCAGGTCAACGGCAAGCGCTTCGAGATCGTCGTCCCGCTGTACTCGGAGCTGATGGTGCAGGGCGCCGGCGAAGCCGCGCAGGGCATCCTGGGCACCGCCAACTGGCACTGGGAGCTGCCCGACGAAGGCACGAAGGCCTTCGCGAAATCGTATGCGAAGGAGTACGGTTTCCCGCCGTCGCAGGCAGCGCAGACCTGCTATGCGCAGCAGCTGCTCTACGCGAACGCGGTCGAGACCGCAGGCACCTTCTATCCGCCGGAGGTAATCAAGGCGCTCGAAGGCTTCCAGTTCGACGGACTCGGCGTCGGCCCGACCGAGTATCGCAAGGGCGATCACCAGTGCTTCAAGGACGTGCTGGTCGTCCGGGGCAAGGAGAATCCCAGCGGCAAGTGGGACATGCTCGAGATCGTCCAGGTCGTGCCGCGCTCGCAGGTCGAGTACCCGGACTCGCTGGGCGGCGGCGAACTCGGACCGTACGACGTGCAGGCCTGAGCGCTCGCGCAGCGGCCTGACGCTGCGCGGGCAAGCCCGCTTTCGCACCGCCTGCGTCCGCGCCGGTTTCCGCCGGTGCGGGCGCAGGCGCGCAGGCACGGAATCGCCGGGATCGACGATGGACGCCATTCTTCTTCAATTGCTCAACGGCCTGGACAAGGGCGGTGCCTACGCGCTGATCGCGCTGGGGCTCACGCTGATCTTCGGCACGCTCGGCGTCGTGAACTTCGCGCACGGCGCGCTCTTCATGCTCGGCGCGTTCTGCGCGGTCTCTCTGCACAAGCTGATGACGATCTCGCAGCGGGTCAAGGACGAGAGCATCACCTTCTTCGACGCCTACAAGGAAGTTCCGTACCTGAAGGTCTGGTTCGGCGATTTCGGCGAGCGCCTGATCGATTTCGCCGTGCCCTTGTCGATCCTTTTGGCGATTCCGATCATGCTGCTGCTCGGCGTCGTGCTCGAACGCGGCCTGATCCGGCATTTCTACCGTCGTTCGCATGCCGACCAGATCCTCGTGACCTTCGGGCTGGCGATCGTGCTGCAGGAGATCGTCAAGGCGTGGTTCGGCGCGAACCCGATTCCGATCACCGCGCCGTCGATGTTCGCCGGCAGCGCCGCCATCGGAAGCTGGTTCGGGCTCGGCGACGCGATCAGCTATCCATGGTGGCGGCTCGTCTACTTCCTGTTCTCGCTGATCGTGATCGCAGTCGTCTTCGCGTTCCTGCGCTTCACGAGCTTCGGGATGGTCGTGCGCGCCGGCATGCGCGACCGGGAAACGGTAGGGCTGCTCGGCATCGACATCGAGCGCCGCTTCACGATCGTGTTCGGCATCGCGGTGATCGTCGCCGGGCTGGCCGGGGTCATGTACACGCCGATCCTGTCGCCCGACTACCACATGGGGATGGACTTCCTCGTGCTGTCCTTCGTCGTCGTCGTCGTCGGCGGCATGGGTTCGCTGCCCGGCGCCGTCGTGGCCGGATTCCTGCTCGGGATCATGCAGTCGTTCGCATCGATGAACGAGATCAAGGCCCTGGTCCCCGGCATCGACCAGATCATCGTCTACCTCGTCGCCGTCGCGATCCTGCTGGTCCGCCCGCGCGGACTGATGGGGCGGGCCGGCGTGATGGAAAGCTGAGCGCTTGGAGACTCGACCCATGACCACTGCCCGCAGGGACCTGCTGCTGGTCGTCGGCTTCGCCGTCGCGGTCCTCGCGATGCCGATCTGGCTGGCACCGCTGGGCGCCGCGTATCCCGACCTGCTCCAGCGCTTCGCGATCTACGGGATCTTCGCGATCGGCTTCAACATCCTGTTCGGCCTCACCGGCTACCTGTCCTTCGGCCACGCCGCCTTCGTCGGCGTCGGATCTTACACGGCGGTCTGGAGCTTCAAGCTGCTGACGATGAACGTGATCCCGGCCTTGCTGCTCGCCGTGCTGGTGTCGGGGCTGTTCGCGCTGCTGATCGGCTGGCTGAGCCTGCGCCGCTCGGGGATCTACTTCTCGATCCTGACGCTGGCCTTCGCGCAGATGTGCTACAACCTCGCGTACTCGGTGCTCACGCCGATCACCAACGGCGAGACCGGCCTGCAGATCACGCGCACCGACCCGCGCGTCATCGATACCTGGCTGTCGGGGCCGAGCAGCATGATCCCGTCGACCGAACTGTTCGGCATCCCGGTCAGCGGCTACTCGGGCTTCTACGTCTGCGCGGTCGTGCTGATCGTCTGCTTCTACGTCTCGCTGCGGATCTTCCGCTCGCCGTTCGGCACGATGCTGCGAGCGATCAAGTCGAACCAGAACCGGCTCAACTACACCGGAGCGAACACGCGGCCCTATGCGCTGGCCGCCTTCGTGATCTCGGGCCTGTTCGCCGGGCTGGCCGGCGCGCTGCTGGCCGCGACCGACCCGCTGGCCGGCGCCGAGCGAATGCAGTGGACCGCCTCGGGCGAGGTCGTGCTGATGACGATCCTCGGCGGCGTCGGCACGCTGCTCGGGCCGGTGCTCGGGGCGATGATCATCAAGTACTTCGAGAACATCTTCTCGTCGTTCAACACGCAGACGCTGCACGACTTCTTCGGCTTCCTGCCCGATCCGGTCGAAAACCTCGTGGTGCCGGTCGCCGGGCTCTTCGTCGGCGACGGCTGGCACCTGACGCTCGGGCTGCTGTTCATGCTGCTGGTGATCTTCCTGCCGGGCGGCGTGATGGAAGGGGTCCGGCGCATCGGCGTCATGTTTTCGCGCCGTGGCGAGGTCGTCCCGCGTCGCAGCAGCGGTGCGGCGGCGAGCCGGGCGGGTTCGCACGCGCATGCCGACGGTGCAGCCCCTGCGCGAACCGATGCTGCGACCGCCGCGGGAGCCGACGCCGCAGCCACTGCAGGCGCCGATGCCGCGGCCGTGCCGGGAGCTGCCGCCGCCTGCGGCAGCGCAAGGGCAGGCGACCCCGCCGGTGTGCAGGCCGCGCGCGAGCCGGCCCGCGTACGCGGCGGCGGCGGCAAGCCGGCGGGCAGTTCGGCGATCTCGATGATGCAGGGCGGCGCCCCGGCGTCGGCGAGCGACTAGACAGCCAGGGAACGCGACCATGGGAATCCTGCAGGTCAATTCGGTCAACAAGAGCTTCCGGGGCTTGCGCGCCCTGAACGACGTCAACCTCGAGGTCGACGAAGGCCGCGTCCACGCGATCATCGGACCGAACGGCGCCGGCAAGTCGACACTGCTGAACTGCTTCGTCGGGCGGCTCGTGCCGGACACCGGCTCGGTCATCTTCGACGGCTATTCGCTGGTCGGGCTGGCGCCGCACCAGATCAACCAGACCGGCGTCGTGCGCGTGTTCCAGACGCCGGAGATCTTCGGCGATCTGAGCCTGCTCGAGAACATGATGATCCCGGCGCTGACGCGCCGCGACGGCGCCTTCGCGCTGCGGGGCTGGCAGCGCGCCGATGCGCAGTCGTCGGTGATCGCCAGCGCCGAGCACATGCTCGAGGACGTCGGCCTGGCCGACAAGCGGCACGTGATCGCGGGCACGCTGTCGCGCGGCGACAAGCGCCGGCTCGAGCTGGCGATGTGCCTGGTGCAGGAACCGCGGCTGCTGCTGCTCGACGAACCGACGGCCGGGATGTCGCGCGCCGATACCAACAACACGATCGAGTTGCTGAAACGGATCGCCGGACGCGGACTGACGATGGTCATCATCGAGCACGACATGCACGTCGTGTTCTCGCTGGCCGACCGGATCAGCGTGCTCGCCCAAGGCACGGTGATCGCCGAAGGCGAGCCGGCGCAGATCAAGGGCGATCCGCGCGTGCGCGAAGCCTACCTCGGAGGGGCGCAATTGTGAGCGATGCATCGGTGGCCGAGCGGCCGGCCGGCCAGGCGCCGGCCGGGGCGCCGGCTTTCTTTTCGTGCCGCGACCTGCACGCCTACTACGGCGAGAGCTACATCGTCCAGGGCGTGAGCTTCGAACTGAACGAGGGCGAGATCCTGGCGCTGCTCGGGCGCAACGGCGCCGGCAAGACCTCGACGCTGCGCACGATCGCGCGGCTCGCATCGCCCGAGCTGCGCCACGGCGAGATCTGGCTCGCCGGCGAGGCGCTTCACGAGATGCCGGCCTGGCGCGCGGCGCGCGCCGGCGTCGGACTGGTTCCCGAGGACCGGCGCATCATCGGCGGCCTGAGCGTCGAGGAGAACCTGCAGCTCGCGCGAATCGAGGAGCCGCTCGGTTGGAGCCTCGAGCGGCTGTACGACCACTTTCCCAGGCTCGCCGAACGGCGCCGGCAGGAGGCGGTCACGCTGTCGGGCGGCGAGCAGCAGATGCTTGCGATCGCGCGTGCGCTGGCACGCGACATCCGGCTGCTGCTGCTCGACGAACCCTACGAAGGGCTCGCGCCGGTGATCGTCGAGGAGATCGAGCGGATCCTGCGGGAGGTCAGGAAGGCCGGCTTCACGACGATCATCGTCGAGCAGAACGCGGTCGCGGCGCTGAACCTGTCCGACCGCGCGATCATCCTCGACATGGGCGAGGTCGTCTTCGACGGAACCGCGCGCGAGGTCATCGCGAACGAGGCGCTGCGGCACCAGTATCTGGCGATCTGAGATCCGGCGAGCAACGGCCTCGGCCGGTCGCCGCATCGCTGGAACGCCGTCGCTGCGCTCCGGCCGGTTCGAGCACGCAGACGACGTCCTTGCCGGAGAGACGCAGGTAGAAGTAGCCGATCCCGGCAAGCCCGAGCATCAGTCCCGGCGTTTCCTCGGGAATCCCGCACGGCCAGGCGCTCCCGGGTCGCGCATACAGGTGCATGCCGAGGCCGGCGACCCGGTGGACCAGTTCGACGGCGCCCGATCGCTCCATCGCGAGCAGGCTCTGCCCGTGCAGCAGCACGTCCGCGTTGCCCGCCATGCCGTGGCACAGCGAGAAGTTCTCGTTCTGCGTGGCGAGGGCGGCACGCAGGGCACCTGCCGTCGTGTCGAGCGCGACCAGGGCCTCGTCCTTGTATTGCGCGTCCCCGGTCCGCGCATAGGCACGCATCCGTGACAGTGCGATACCGGGCGCTCCGTGGCACCAGGCCGTCTGAAAGGGTGCCGATCCGGATCGAGGCTTCTGATGAAGCCGGCCCCGCAGGTCCGGCCAGTTCCGGGCATCCGCGTCGTAGAACTGCCGCTCGTAGTCGAACGCGGCCTCGGCGAGCTTCCGGTATCGGGCGTCATCGGTCTCGGCGAACAGCTCGAAGAGCGCATAGCCGATTCCGGATGCGCCGTGCGAGAAGCCCGTGAGACCCGGGTTGTCGGGGTGACCGACCGACCGCCAGCAACGACCGGTGGGGGCTGGCTGCGCGGCCGCCAGCAACTCGTCGCCGAGCCTTGAAGCCGTCTCGAGCAGCGCGGCTTCCCCGAACTGCCGCCACAGAACGAGGAGCGCGACGATGCCCCCCGCCGTTCCCGAGAGCAGATCGAACTCCCTCGGTTGCGGTGAATCCGGCGTCAGCCGACGGGCCAGGCCGAGTGCCTGCGCGATCCATTCCGGCGCCTCGAGCAGCGTGCCGACACGAGCGCCGGCAAGGGCAATCCCGCCCCAGCCGGCATAGAGTCCGGACCGGACCGACGGCGGCACTTCCTCGATCTTGGCGAAGGTCTGCGCGATCGCGCCGAGCGCGGCCCGTCGAGCGTCCGAGTCTCCCGTTGCCGCATGGAGCTCTGCCAGGAACAGCGCAAGCCCGCTGGTCCCGGCGTAGAGCTCGGGTCCGAGCGATCTGTGGACCGTTCGTGCCGCGGCCGGGTTCAGGCTTCCGGAAATCGGCTCGGCGCCCACCCATGTGCAGCGTTCCTGGTGCCAGATCGCCTCGAGCGACAACCGTCGGCCGATGGCTGCTGCGACCTCGAGGAAGCTTGCGCGATCCCCGCCCGCGACCGGCGGCGTCGCGTCGTGCAACGACCTGGACGCCGAAGGGATACGCAGCCGATAGCAGTCCGCCGAACCGGGATTGAGATACGGGCGGTCGAGGCCCAGCCCGGCGGCGGCGAAGCACGCTTCGACGGCCTCGAGTCGACTTGCAGCGTCGTGCCTTCCGTCCTCCCTGGCGCGGATCAGTCCTTCGGCCAGGACGCCGCATCGATGCAGTCCGAAACTGGTCCCGTCCCCCGGGTCTTCGGCGACGCCGACGCCGGCGGCCACCGCCTTGGTCAGCGCGGGCGTCGATGGCTTCAGCGACGACGCGAGCTTCGGGTAGACGCGTTGCAGCGCGTCAGCGACCGCTTGGCTATCGTTTATCCGCACGTAGAGCACGACCGCGTCGCAGCGCACGAAACGCGCGGGATCGCTGAGCACCTTCAGCTTGAACGGCAGGAGCAAGCGGTTGAGGTCCGCGGTGACCTCGCGCACGAACCGGATCGCCCCGGTCGCGCCGAGGTTCCAGTACCAGCGGACGATCCCGCCCTCGCTGCCGGAAGCGAGTTCCCGGTCCCCGACCGCCATGTAGAAACCGGGAGACAGGTGGATGAACTCCTTCGGAAAACGCAGGCTCAGCGTGGCCCCGGGCTGCGGCGCCGACCCCGGATCGCCGGATTCGAGCTCCGCGGGACCGACGACGAGACGCACCCCGCCCTTGCGGACCGCGATCGTCCTCTTGTCGGCGCCCGCAACCGTCCAGCCCGGAGACGCGTAGCCGTTTCCCGAATTGGCCGCGGACAAGGCCTCGACGAACGGCGTTCGACCGGCCGGCACCTGGCTGCTCTGCTCCCGACTCCAGGGCTGCGCGGCCCCGGCGCAGTAGAAGTCGGTATAGAGCCGGGATTGCAGCGCGTAGTGCAGGTAGCTGCGGGCGGTCTCCGGCGTGAACGACCGCTGGACGGACCGCGGCAGTTCGTCGGAGCGCCTGCCGAACCAGGAATAGCTCGTCGCCGAACGGATGACCGTCGCTTCGACGGCGGCGCGGATCTTCTCTCTGTGAATGCTCATGCGAGCCGGACATGCGGAGGCGGCAAGCCCAGGAGGTGGACCGCCGCCTCGCGCGGCCGCTTCAGGATATTGAAGCTGAGCTGCAGGAAGCAGACGATGTTGCCGGTGAGCTGTGCCGCGCCCTGCATCTGCTCGAAGGCCGTCTGGAGCAGGCGTGCCGCGGCATACCGGACGGACCGGATCAGCCAGCGCTCGGTCGCCTCGGCATCGAGGTCCATGGCGCGGGCGTAGGTGCTCCAGAAAGCGCGCAAGGCCGGGTGCATCTTCTCGAGAGGAAAACGCGCGAGCTCGAGGAACCGTTCGGGCGGCATCGTTCCGGTGATCGGAATCGATTGCAGCCAGAAGCCGAGATAGTCGTGAAAGGCCGAGCCGACGTCCCAGCAGGGGTCACCCGTCCGGGCCAGCTCCCAGTCGACGATGCGCAGGCGCGTCGTCCGTACGGATGCCGCGTTGCCCGACACGACGCAGTTGTCCCATTTCAGGTCGCCGTGAATCAGCGCGTCGTCGTGCCACGCCGCCCGAAGCGCGTCGATCTCCTCGCAGAAGTCGGGGAACTCCTGGGTCAGCTCGATCAACGCGAGGTTCGCGCCGCTGCAGTCCTGCAAGAAGCGCAGGGTAGGGCGGTGCGCCGAGAAAATCCATGGGACGTTGGCGCTCCGCGCCTCGTATTCCGGCCCGCCCGGACCGTGGCGATGCAGCCGGCCCAGCGCTTCGGCCATGATCCTGGCGAGCGACACCGGGAAATGGCCGCGCCTCAGATGGTATTCGCGCAGGTTTTGCGAACCGGCGATCCACTCCAGGATCAGGACGCCGTTTTCAGCGTCATGGAGGTGGAGCTGCGGAACGTAGCGGCGGGCGAAGCCGGGGACGGCGTTCAGCAGGCGGTAGATTGCCGCTTCGCGTTCGAGAGCGGCAGCGCGTTCGCCGCCAACGCCCTGCTTCAGAAGATAGCCGGGTCCGTTCTGCGTCGTGACGCGCCAGTTCAGGTGTCGACGGGAGACATTCGCCACCGTCACGGTGTCCTGGACCACGTCGCCGGCTTGCAGGAGGCCCAGGCCGAGCAGGTAGCGAATCGCCTCCGGCTGGGACAGCATGCCCGCACCCCGGGCTCATCGGATCACGGGCATTCCGCCTGCCAGCTCGAGTCGCACTGGAACGAGCCGGTGCAGAAGACATCGCCGCCGCCGAGCCATGAGTTGATCACGAAGTCGCAGAACTCGCGGACACACGACACCTGGACGGCGATCGACCCCGGCTGGAACCCGCCGGCTCCCGGCCGCCCGGCCAGCACTGCGTCGGCGAGGCCGGGTGGCAGCCGCCGGCGCGCCGCGCGCGCTGCGATCGCACCGTGCAGGAAGTCGGCCTGGGCTTCGCGCGAGACCGTCCGTACCCGTTGCACGTTCGCCTTGCGTTCGATCCAGACGACACTGCTGCCGAGCCGATCTCCGTGTTCCTCGAACGAATGGCGATGCACGACGTCGGCCTCGTCGAACTCGAGATAGTCGTCGAAACCCGGAGTGACGTAGAGCCGCCAGCGGCCTTCGCGATTGCTTCTGCCGAGAAATCCGATCAGGACCCTGACGTCGGGCGGGGCGGACGGGTCGGGGACGATGCGATCGACGATCGGATCGGGATTCAGGGATCCGCTGGAATTCCTTGGCATCTTGAATCCTCCGTACGCTGTCGGGAACGCGGACGTGGCCGGGTCGTCTCAGGCCGCCCGAGCGCGCCACCCGGGAACGATCAAGGCCGTCGGCACGGCCGTGCAGGCGGCGCACAGCGTGTCGAAATCGCCGCCCGTCAGGTATCCCCCGGCCACGAAGGCGCCGACGCCCGGCGCCATCGGAGACGCAGGCGGCGGAGGAAGACGGTGAAGCAGGCGCCGGGCAATCTCGCCGTGCAGGAAGTCGGCCTGCGCTTCGCGCGAGGTGAACCGAATGTGAATCGGATTCGAGTTTCGTCGGAGCCAGACGACGGTACCGCCAACCTGACTCTCTCTTTCGGACAGCCGCTCGCTGTGCAGTACGTCCGCCTTGGCGAACTCGAGGCATTCGTCGAACGCGAGCGACAGGTAGAGCCGCCAGCAATCCTCCCGCTCGCTCTGGCCGAGCAGCCCGAAGACGACGCGGACGTCCGGAGCGCGCAACCGATCGGGCAGATCGGCCCCGGAGGCGAGGCGCTGCGCTTCCTTCGACCTTGCCGGTGTCTTGACACTTCGCGGCATCTTGCGTCCTGCTGCCCACGAGGCGAGCACTCGTCGATCATACTCGCAAGGAAGACGGTGCTGAAGCCCGGATTCGGCGCTTTCGAGCGCGAGTTCGGCGCGGACGAGCACCGGCGAGGTCCGCGCGCCGCATTGCAGGATCCGAGCGGGCTGTCTAGCATGGCGCGATGGGGCCGGGGCCCCGTCCGATGGGGTCGGGGCCCCATCCGCAGGAGGCCGGTGTGGACACGAAGGTATCCGGGCGCGAGGCGCGTGCAGCAGCCGCGGTCGACGAGACGATCGCCGGCGTGGTCGCGATGGTCGAGGCGAAGCTGCCCGCCGGGCAGGCCGCCGAAGTCTCGGACTTCGTGCGCCGGTACTACGCGCTGACCGCGCCCGAGGACCTGGCCGAGCGTGCCGTCGAGGACCTGTACGGCGCGGCGCTCTCGCACTGGCAGTTCGCAAGCGAGTTCGCCGGCGGCGAGCCGAAGCTGCGCGTCTTCAACCCGCGTCGTGAAGAGCACGGCTGGCAGAGCGCGCACACCGTCATCGAGATCGTCAACGACGACATGCCTTTTCTCGTCGATTCGATCACGATGGAGATCAATCGCCAGGGGCTGATCGTTCACCTGGTCGTCCACCCGGTCATGCGGGCGCGCCGCGATGCCGGGCATCGGCTCGTCGGCTTCGGCGAAGGCGGCCGCCTCGAATCGCTGATCCACGTCGAGGTCGACCGGCGCACCGATCCGCCGCGGCTCGATGCGCTGCGCGACGGGCTGCATCGGATCCTGGCCGACGTTCGCAAGGCCGTCGACGACTGGGCGGCGATGAAGCGGCGGATCGACGACATCCTGGCCGAGCTCGAGCTGCGGCCGCCGCCGATCCCGGCCGACGAACTGGCCGAGGGCCGCGCGTTCCTGCGCTGGCTCGCCGACGACAACTTCACGCTGCTCGGCTGCCGCGACTACGACCTGGTGAGCGGTTCCGACGGCGACGAGCTGCGCGCGGTGCCGGGCAGCGGGCTCGGCGTGCTGCGCGAGCCGGGCGATGCGGCGCCTTCGATCGCATTTGCGCAGATGCCGGCCGAGATGCGCGCCTACGCGCGCCGGCCGAACCTGCTGACTTTGACGAAGGCCAACGCGCGTGCCACCGTGCACCGGCCCGGCTATCTCGACTACATCGGGATCAAGCGTTTCGACGCCGCCGGCGAGGTCGTCGGCGAGCGCCGCGTGATCGGCCTGTACACGTCGACGGCCTACAACGCCAGCCCCGACGCGATTCCGGTGCTGCGCAGCAAGGTGGCCGCGGTCAGGCAGCGCGCCGGCTTCCTGCCGCAGAGCCACGATGCGAAGGCGCTGGACACGATCCTCGAGGACTATCCGCGCGACGAACTGATCCAGATCGACGCCGACGACCTCTACGACATCGTCATCGGGATTCTTCGGCTCGGCGAACGCCAGCGCACGCGATTGTTCGTGCGCCGCGACGCCTTCGGACGATTCCATGCCTGCCTGCTCTACGTTCCGCGCGAGAACTACGACACCCGGCTGCGCAGGCGCATGCAGGCAATGCTGATCGAGGCCTTCCAGGGCGTGTCGTCGGACTTTACCGTGCACTTGTCGGACTCGCCGCTGGCGAGGATCCTGATCATCGTGCGCACGCGGCCCGGCGCCGCCCCGGCCGTCGACCTGCGCGAGCTCGAGCAGCGGCTGGCCCGGCTCGCCCGCCGCTGGGAAGACGAACTCGAGCAGGCGCTGGTCGAACGCTTCGGCGAAGAGCGCGGCAAGGCGCTGCACGAACGCTACGCCGACGGCTTCGGCGCCGGTTATCGCGACGAGTATCCGCCGCAGATCGCCGCCGACGACATCGAAAGGCTCGACTCGCTGGCCGAAGGCGACGACCTGGCGATGAGCCTGTACCTGCCGCCCGGGACGCCGGCCGGGCAGCTGCGTTTCCGGTTGTACGGTGCCGGTGCGCCGGCGCCGTTGTCGCGCAGCCTGCCGGTGCTCGAACACATGGGCGTGCAGGTGCTCGAGGAGCGGCCGTTCGAGATCCGCCGGGCCGACGGACGATCGCTGTGGATCGGCGACTTCGGGCTGAGCACGTCCCAGCCCGGCGAGCTCGACGTCGACGATCTGCGCGAGCGCTTCGAGCAGACCTTCCTGCGCGCCTGGCGCGGCGACTGCGAGAGCGACGACTTCAACCGGCTCGTCATGCTCGCCGGCCTCGAATGGCGCGACGTGACGATCCTTCGTGCCTATGCGCGCTACATGAAGCAGGCGGCGTTCACGTTCAGCCAGGCCTACATCGAGCGCACGCTGGCCGCTCATCCGTCGATCGCGGCGGCGCTGGTTTCCCTGTTCCGGGCACGCTTCGATCCGTCGGCGG
>JAAZBL010000419.1 GCA_012513825.1 Limnobacter sp.
CCGAGCGCACGCTGATGCGGCCGCTGTACTCCGGGTATACGTCCTGGGGCTTCATGAAGGACGAGTATGCGGTGGTCGTGACCTTCGGGCTTTCGCTGCTGCTGATCAACCTCGTCGACAAGGTCGTCGGGCCGTATCCGTACCGCGGGCCCTCGCTGTCGTCGATCACGCGGATGGAGGTCGGCCCGTTCATGATGTCCGGGCAGAAGCTGATCACGGCCGGCATCGCGATCGTCCTGCTGGTCGGACTGGCGCTGTTCATCCGTCGCTCGCTGTGGGGGCGGCAGGTGCAGGCGGTCGCGCAGAACCGGCTGGGCGCTTCGCTGGCCGGCATCGACACGGCGAAGGCCAGCGCCGTGATCTTCACGCTGTCGGGCGTTCTCGCCGCGCTCGCCGGCGCGCTGCTGGCGCCGGTCATCAACCCGGCCCCCGACGTCGGCCTGTTCCCGGCGATCAAATCCTACGTGATCGTCGTGCTCGGCGGCATGGGGTCGATCGTCGGCAGCGTGCTTGCCGCGCTGATCCTCGGTGTGCTCGAAGCCTTCGGCGCCGTCTACCTGTCCTACGACTATCGCGACACCTTCGGCCTGGCGATCCTGATCCTGGTGCTGCTGTTCCGGCCGCAGGGCTTGTTCGGCGAGAAGGGGCGCGAAGCGTGACGAGGCCGATGGCTTCGCCGCCGCCGACCGGATCGGCGCCCGGCTCGCCGGGCGCAGCCGCCCGCATCCCGATGGGCTCGCTGTTCGCCGTCCGGCTGCGCGGCGAGCTGCGCATCGCGCTGCTGATCGTCGCCGGGCTGGCCCTGGTCCCGCTCTTCGTCTCGTCGCCCTACTGGCTCGGCGTGCTGGTCGTCAGCCTGTATTTCGCGATCCTTGCGACCGGCTGGAACCTGCTCGCCGGCTACGCCGGCCAGTTCTCGCTCGCGCCGGCGGCGTTCGCGATGCTCGGTGCCTACGTGCCGGCCTTGCTTGCCTGGCACTGGCAGGTGTCGATCCTCGTCGGCATCCCGCTGGCCGCGCTGGTGACCGGCGGCGTCGGCTACCTGCTCGGGCGCATCGTCACCCGGCTGTCCGGTCCGTACCTCGCCCTGACCACGCTGTCGTTCGCCGAGATCCTCAGGCTCGTCTTCTACAACTCCTACGAGTTCACGCGCGGCGACCAGGGCCTGAACGTGCCGGCGCTGCTCGACAGCCGCGTCGACTACTACTGGCTGTTCGTGGCCCTGCTGGCTGCCGTGCTCGGCTGCGTCTGGGCCTTGCTGCGCGGGCGCGGCGGCCGCTTCCTGCTCGCGATCCGCGACGACCCGCTCGGCGCGGCCAGCCGCGGCATCGACGTCGTGCGCTGGAAGTCGATCGCGTTTGCCGTCAGCTGCGCGCTGTGCGGGATCGCCGGCGCGTTCTACGGACCTTTCGCGCAGTTGGTCAGTCCCGAGCTCGGGCTGATCGCGCAGACGGGGATGGTGCTGGCGATGGTCGTCATCGGTGGCAGCGGCACGCTGGTCGGGCCGCTGATCGGCGCGCTGCTCGTCTACCTGACCTCGGAGTGGCTGCGCGACTTCGGCGGCATCCAGTTGATCGTCTTCGCGGCGCTGGTCATCCTGTTCGCGCGCTTCCTGCCCGACGGGCTCTGGGGCCTGGCGCGGCGGCTGGCCAGCGGTCGCACTGCGCCGCCGGCGCCGACCGCACCGCCCGGGCCGTCCACGGCGGGTGCGCGACCCGCCGCGCCGGGCGCCTCTGCGGCGCCGGTGACGCGCTGATGCCGATCCTGTCGGTACACGGGCTCGAGAAGGCCTTCGGCGGGCTGCACGCGGTCGACGGCGTCAGCTTCGAGGTCGCCGAGGGCGAGCTGCTCGGCCTGATCGGACCGAACGGCTCGGGCAAGACGACGGTCTTGAACATGCTGTCGGGCGTCCTCGACCCCGACGGCGGCGAGGTGCGGCTCGACGGCCAGCCGGTCGCCGGCCTGAGCGCCGACCGGCTGGCGCGGCGCGGCATGCTGCGGATGTTCCAGCTCACCCGCGTGTTCGACCGGATGCCCGCCTTCGACAACCTGCTGACCAGCGGTCTCGCGCTCGGAATGGACGAAGCGGCGGCGACGACGCGCGCGTCCGAACTCGCCGAGGAACTGCGGCTCGAGCACGTGATGCACCTCGACGCAAGGCAATTGTCCGGGGGTCAGCGCAAGCTGCTCGAGTTCGGCGCCTGCTTCATGGTCAGGCCACGCGTCGCGCTGCTCGACGAGCCCTTCGCCGCGGTCCACCCGACGATGAAGGAAGTGATGGCCCAGTTCATCCGGCGGCGTCATGCCGAAGGGCAGACCTTCCTGCTGGTCAGCCACGACATGCCGGTCATCGTCGAGCTGTGTCCGCGGGCGATCTGCATGAATGCCGGCAAGGTCCTGGCCGAGGGACCGACGGCGCAGGTGCTGGGCGACCGGCAGGTCATCGAGGCCTACCTCGGCGGCGGCGACGAAGATGACGACTGAGACGCCGGCGACCCGATCCAGCGATACCGAGCGCACCGACGCGAG
>JAAZBL010000420.1 GCA_012513825.1 Limnobacter sp.
ATCAGCGCCCGGACAGGATCAGCGCCCGGACAGGCTTGGTGCCCGGGCGCTTCGGGTCAGCGCGCCGGGCGCTTCATCTGGCAGCTGGTCGGCAGCGAAGCCTCGGCAGCCGGAATCACGGCCTCGGTGCGCCAGCCGAATCCGGTCTGCTCCTGCTCGATCTGGACGGCATTGCCGTCGAGCTTCGACCAGGTGGCGATGAACAGCGGCTGCTGAAGCTGGTGATCGTCCTTGCGCATCTTGATCTCGCCGTTCAGGCTCGACGCGGTCATGTCCTCCAGCGCATAGGCGACCTTGACCGGATCGGTCGACCCCGCCTCCTTGATCGCCTTGGCGAACATCGTGACGACCGAGTGCGACTGCATCCAGGTGAAGTCGTCCTTGTAGCGCTTCTGGAAGTCGTCGACGATGTCCTTGCCGACGAAGCCTTCGTTGTTCGCGTTCCAGACGCCGACGTACTTGACGCGCTCGAGGCCGCTGTCGCCCATCGCCGTCGGCGCACCCTTCAGCGACGCGTAGTAGGTGTAGAAGTTCGCCTCGAGCCCGGCGTCGCGTGCCGCCTTGATCAGCAGCGACAGGTCCGCCCCCCAGTTGCCGGTGATGACCGTGTCGGCCCCTGCGGCCTTGATCTTGGCGACGTACGGCGCGAAGTCCTTGACCATGCCGATCGGATGCAGCTCGTCGCCGACGATCTTGATGTCGGGACGCTGCTTGGCGAGCATTTCCTTCGCCGACTTGCTGACCGAGCGGCCGAACGCGTAGTCCTGGCCGATGATGTAGACGTTCTTGATCGACTGGTCCCTCGACAGATGGTTGACCAGAGCCTGCATCTTCATGTCGGCGTTCGAATCGAAGCTGAAATGCCAGAAGCTGCACTTGGCATTGGTCAGCTCGGGGTCGACGGCGCCGTGGTTGAAGTAGACGATCTCCTTGCCGGGGTTGCGTGCATTGTGCTTGTCGACCGCGTCGACCAGCGCGAGCGCAACGCCCGAGCTGTTGGCCTGCGCGATGTAGCGGTAGCCCTGGTCGATCGCACGCTTGAGCGCGGTCAGGCTGTCCTGGACGCCCGCCTTGTTGTCGAAGCCGACGAATTCGAGCGTGTGTTCGCCGGCCCACTTGTTCTTGTTCGCCATCTCGGCCATGTACTGCCAGCTCCTGAGCTGGTTCTCGCCCAACGGGGCGAACGAGCCGGACAGCGGATCGATGACGGCGACGCGCACGTTCTCGGCGTGGGCCAACGGTGCGGCTACGACGAGGGCAAGTACGGCTGCCCGGATGCTGGTAAGTCTCACGAGGTCTCCTTGGATCGGGGGTGATGGAACTGCGAGCCGGTTCTCGGCGGCGGGACGAATCTTACTGCGGCTTCAATCCGACCGCCGGCGCCTGGCTGGTTCTCGACGACCACCGAAGCGTCCAGCGCCCGGCCCAGCGCCCCCGCGGCGGCTCGCGTGATCGCGTCGACGCCCGAGGCCGTGGCATTGGGCAGCGCGAACCTGACGACACCGCCCGACTGCGCATGCAGCGCCGTCGGGGCTGCGGCCAGCGCGGCGAGCGCGGCTTCGATGAAGACGCGACGGGACGGGGTTCCGGAACGGGGCATCTGGAGCCTCCTCGGTTCGTGCGGTCGCTGCCGCGAACGCGCCAATATCGCACGCCTCGTCGTTCGCCGGTATCGCAGCCATCGCCGTTCGCCGGTGCGCCACCCGCTCGTGGCGATCGCGCAGGGCGGGTCCCCCGATTGCACCCTCGGCAACTCCACGCTCACCAGTCCCGAGCAGGCCGCCGCGAGACCCGGCCTTCCAGGGGTCAGCAACGAGGGACCATCGCCGTGTCTGTCACCGCCACTGCCGTCCACCCGTATCCGAAGACGCTTCACCCGATCCACGCGACGCTGCTCGCCGGCACCGTCCCGCTGTTCCTGGGCGCGCTGCTCAGCGATCTTGCCTACCGGTCGAGCTACGAGGTGCAGTGGGCCAACTTCGCATCGTGGCTGATCGCAGGCGGGCTGGTCTTCGCCGGCCTGGCGCTACTCGCAGCACTGGCCGGACTCTTTCGCAGCCGGGGCGGAGAGCGCCGGCCGATCTACTTCCTGCTGCTGCTGGCGATCTGGATCCTCGGTTTCGTCAACGCGCTGGTCCATGCGCGCGACGCCTGGGCCGCGATGCCGACCGGATTGGTTCTTTCGGCGATCGTGGCGGCCCTCTCGATCGTGGCGACCGGCGTCGGCCTGTCGCGTCGCGTCGGAGCGCCGGCATGAAGCCCGCCGGCGCACTCGTCGCCCTCGCCTGCTCCACGCTCGTGCTGAGCGCCTGCGGCAGGAACGACCCGGACCCGGCGCAGTACGGTCCCGATCCGGCGCTCCCGGAGATGGAGACACGGCTGCTGCCCTCGATGACGATCGCCGAGCCCGTGCCGTGGGGCGACCGCGAGCCCACGGTGCCGCAGAACTACACGATCACGGCGATCGCCACCGACCTGAAGATCCCGCGCCAGACGCTCGTGCTGCCCAATGGCGACATCATCGTGGCCGAGGGCCGCGGCGGCAACGCGCCGGCCCTGCAGCCGAAGGACGTGATCGCCGGCTACATCAAGGCCAAGGGCACGACCTCGGTCGAAAGCGGCGATCGCCTGACGCTGCTGCGCGACAAGGACGGCGACGGCGTCTACGAGGAACAGACGGTCTACGCCGAAGACCTGAACGCGCCTTACGGACTCGCCTTCTTCGAAGGCAAGCTCTACGTGGCCAATCAGGATTCGCTGGTGCGCTTCGACTACGAGGACGGGCAGACGCAGGCCAGCGGCCCGCCCGCGAAGGTCGCCGACCTGCCTTCGGCGATCAACCACCACTGGACCAAGGCGATGACGATCAGCCCCGACGGCCGCTTCCTCTACGTCGGCATCGGCTCGAACAGCAACATCACCGAACGCGGCATGGTCGCCGAGGTCGATCGTGCGATGGTCTGGCAGGTCGACGCCGAAACGGGCGCCCACAAACCATACGCGACCGGCCTGCGCAATCCGACGGCACTGACGATCCAGCCCGAGACCGGACAGCTCTGGGCGGTGGTGAACGAGCGCGACGAGATCGGCCCGAATCTCGTCCCGGACTATCTGACTTCGGTGCGCGAAGGCGGCTTCTACGGTTGGCCGTACAGCTACTGGGGCAGCAACGTCGACCCACGCGTGAAGCCGGAGGATCCCGAAAAGGTCGCCTCGGCGATCGTCCCCGACTACAGCCTCGGCTCGCACGTGGCGGCCCTGGGCCTGGCGTTCTCGATCCCGGCCATGGGCGAGCAGTTCGCCGAAGGCGTCTTCGTCGGCGAGCACGGGAGCTGGAACCGGAAGGAGCCGGTCGGCTACAAGGTCGTGTTCGTGCCCTTCCGCGACGGCCGCCCGGCCGGCGACCCGATCGACTTCGTCACGGGGTTCCGCGACGACGACGGCAAGACGCGCGGCCGGCCGGTCGGCGTGACCGTGGATCCGCGCGGGGCGCTGATCGTGGCCGACGACCTGTCGAACACGATCTGGCGAGTGGCGCCGGTGCAGTGAGCGCGGCGGGCGGTAGCGGGGCCTCAAACGGCGGGTCCGGTAGTATCGCCGCCAGGCCGTACCGCTTCTCGCCGTAAATGACCGAAACTGCCGCAACTTCGCACCAAGCCAGGGGAAGCGCCGAACACACGCCGATGATGCAGCAGTACCTGCGCATCAAGGCCGAGCATCCGAACCTGCTGATGCTCTACCGGATGGGCGACTTCTACGAACTGTTCTACGAAGACGCCGAGCGTGCGTCGAAGCTGATCGGCATCACGCTGACGAAACGCGGCACTTCGGCAGGCCGGCCGATCCCGATGGCCGGCGTGCCCGTGCATTCGGTCGAACAGTACCTCGCGCGGCTGCTCCGGCTCGGCGAGTCGGTCGCCATCTGCGAGCAGATCGGCGATCCGGCGACGTCGAAGGGACCGGTCGAGCGCAAGGTCGTGCGCATCGTCACGCCGGGCACGCTGACCGACTCGCAGTTGCTGCCGGAACGCGACGACCGGATCCTGCTCGCGCTGCTGCCCGCATCGGCGCGCACGACGGCGGCGGGAGGATCGGCGGACGGCAAAGCCTCTCCCGGCGCCTTGCCGGGACTCGCCTGGATGGTCGTCGCCAGCGGCGAGTGCTGGCTGGCCGAGTTGCCGGCCGAAGCCTGCGCGCGCGAGCTCGAGCGATTGCGACCGGCCGAGGTCGTGCTGCCCGACGACGCGACGCTGCCCGATGCGCTGGCGGAAGGACTGCTCGGCTGCGCCTTCGTCCGCGCGCCGCGATGGCAGTTCGACGCCGCGCGCGCCCGCCGACGACTGACCACGCTGCTCGGCACGCATGACCTGTCCGGCTTCGGCGCCGAGCACCTCGCGTCGGCAAGCGCTGCGGCCGGCGCGCTGCTCGACTACGTCGAACGCACGCAGGGCCAGGCCCCTTCGCATCTGCAGACGCTGCGCGTCCACGCCGGCGACGAGTTCGTGATCCTCGACGCGGCGGCGCGCCGCAACCTCGAAATCGTCGAGACGATGCGCGGCGACGACGGCCCCAGCCTGCTGAAGCTGCTCGATCGCTGCGCGACCAGCGCCGGTGGTCGCATGCTGCGCCGCTGGCTGCTCGAACCGCTGCGTTCGCAGCCACTGGCGGCGCATCGACACGCCTGCGTCGAGACGCTGCTCGGCGGAGCGCCGACGCCGCTGTACGAAGCGCTGCTCGCCGACCTGCGCGAATTGCCGGACCTCGAACGGATCGCATCGCGAATCGCGTTGCGATCGGTGCGCCCGCGCGAACTGGCAGCGCTGCGCGACGCGGCGCCGGCGATCGCGCGCATCGCCGAGCGTCTCGACGCGCTCGACCCCGAGCTGTTCGGATCGCTGCTGGCGGCGATCCGTGTGCCGGCCTCGGCGATCGCGCCGATCGCCGAGGCGCTGCTCGACGAGCCGGCCGCACAAGCGCGCGACGGTGGCGTGATCCGCGACGGCCACGAAGCGGCGCTCGACGAACTGCGTGCGATCGATCGCGATTGCGACAGCCTGCTGGCGGGCATCGAGGCGCGCGAGCGCGAGCGCTCGGGCATCGCGAACCTGCGCGTGGGCTACAACAACGTGCACGGCTTCTTCATCGAGGTCACGCGCGGCCAGGCCGACCGCGTGCCCGACGACTACCGTCGCCGCCAGACGCTGAAGAACGCCGAGCGCTACATCACGCCGGAACTGAAGACCTTCGAGGACAAGGCGCTGTCGGCGCGCGAGCGCGCGCTGGCACTCGAGCGACAGCTCTACGACGCGCTCGTCGAAGCGCTGGCGCCGTCGGTGCCGCTGTGGCAGCGTGCCGGCCGCGCCGCCGCCGAGCTCGACGTGCTGGCCGCTTTCGCCCAGCGTGCGCGAACGCTGCGCTGGGTGCGGCCGCGATTCTCCGCGGCGCCGGGCATCGAGATCCGCGGCGGCCGTCACCCGGTCGTCGAAGCCGGCGTCGAGCACTACACGCCGAACGACTGCGTGATGCGCGAAAGTCGGCGCATGCTGCTGCTGACCGGGCCGAACATGGGCGGCAAGTCGACCTACATGCGTTCGGTCGCGCTGATCGCGCTGCTTGCCTGCTGCGGCAGCTTCGTGCCGGCCGACGCCTGCGAGATCGGGCCACTGGATCGGATCTTCACGCGGGTCGGCGCGTCCGACGATCTCGCCGGCGGCCGCTCCACCTTCATGGTCGAGATGACCGAAGCGGCCGCGATCCTGCACGCGGCAACCGAACGCTCGCTGGTGCTGATGGACGAGATCGGCCGCGGCACCTCGACCTTCGACGGCCTGGCGCTCGCGCACGCGATCGCCGCGCGGTTGCTGTCGCACAATCGTTCGCTGACGCTGTTCGCGACGCACTACTTCGAGCTGACGCGGCTGGCCGCCACGCATCCGCAGGCGGTCAACCTTCATCTGGCGGCCGCCGAACATCGCGGCGGCATCGTGTTCCTGCACGAAGTTCGCGACGGCCCCGCGAGCCGCAGTTACGGGCTGCAGGTCGCCCGGCTTGCCGGCCTGCCCGCGCCGGTGATCCGCGCCGCCGGCCAGATGCTCGCCGAATTGGAGGCGCGTGCGCGGGCCGAAGACGATCAGCTCGACCTGTTCGCGTCGGTCTCGCCGGCCGGCGTGCAGGCCGGCGACGAGGCTGCTTCGATTTCCGGCGAAGCGTCATTCGGCGGAGCGCCCTTCGGCGGAGCGCCCTTCGGCGGAGCGCCCTTCGGGGCGCCCTCCGACGCGGCACCCGGCGTCGTCGACGGCCTCGAGCTCGCCGATCGCTCCGAGCTGGCTGCGTTCTCCGACCCGGCCACGCTGCGCGTCGTCGAGCGGTTGCGCGACATCGATCCCGATGGGATGACTGCGCGAGACGCACTCGATCTCCTCTACTCGCTGCACGCGCAACTCGCCGACGGCGCCGCGAGCCAGCGAGGCCGTTGACGCCTACGCGCAGCCGGTCGAACCCGGATCCGGACGGCGGGCGGTCGCGCGAGCGTCGAGCCGAACTGCCCTCGCTTCGTCGACGCCCGGCTGCAACGACGACGTCGCGAGTGCCGCCAGCACGGCCGCCCAGAGCGCGGCGACGACGTTGTGCAGCGTGGCACTGGCGAGCGCACCGACGCTCCCGGCCGTCGCCAGCCCGAGCGCGATCTGCGCTGCGAGCATCGCAACGAGCAGCACGCCCAGTGCGCGGCGGCCTTCGAGCCGGAGTCGCCAAGCGAGCCACGACACGACGAGCGCGAATGCCAGCGCGATGAAGCGGTGCGCGAGGTGCAGCGCCTGGCCGCTTCCCGGAGATGCGCTCGCCTGCGCCACCGCAGGGTCGAAGGCGGAAGGATCGAAGCGCGCGCCGTCGAGGCAAAGCAGCGTCGGGCAGGCCGGGATCGCGTCGCGCGCGCCGATCATCAGCCCGAGCCACAGCAGCGCGGCGAGCAAGGCTCCGGCGGCGATCGCAAGGCCGGCAGGCTGCGTGCGCGTCGACGTCCGCCGCTGCTCGTGCCGGGAGCGCGCCGAGACCCGGGTCGGCTCGCGATCGCCATCCGGGCGCGCGCGGGGCGCGCCCTCGGCATCCGGCGTGTTCGCGACGGCCGGCCCGCGACACGCGGCGACGCAGGCGAACGCGGCGGCCAGCGCGAATCCGCCGCCGACGTTGCCGATCGTGACCCAGGGCAGCGGGTGCGGCGTGTACCGCCCCAGCCATGCGAGAAATGCGCTGATCAGCAGCGCGACGAGCGCCGCGACGCGGCCGCTGCGCGGCAGGCCGTTCCATCCGAAGACGAGCAGCCCGATCGCGAGCAAGCCGACGACGCTCGCGCTGACCCGATGCAGCGTTCTCGCGACGATGACCGCGCGCGGTGGCTTCGCAGCCACGAAAGCCGCATCGCCTGCGCGTGGCTGATGCGCGCCCGCCGCCGTCGTGCCCGCGCTGCCTGCACTTCGTTCGTGCATCGGCTGCAGGCACCCGGGCTGGCCGTCGCAACCGGGGCCGGACTGCGCGTGGCGGATGAACGCGCTCGCGCCGGTGATGCAGACGGTCAGCAGGCAGGCAAGAATTGCCAGCGATCGGATCATCCGGCCCGCACGCTCGTCGTGTCGTCGCGCACGCTCATGCGCCGAGCGCCGCCGTCACGGCTGTCGAGCACGGCGCGCAGCACGACGACGATGAACAACATCCCGCCGACGATCGCGACCAGCCCGCCGAGGCCCATCAAGCCCATGCCGAAGATTTCCTGCGGGCTGCGCAGCGCCTGCTCGGCGCCGGCCACCTTGCGCTGCACGCCGTAGCCGCCCGACCAGAGCAGGCCGACGATGTGCAGCAACTGTCCGCCCGCATAGAGCCAGGGCTGCGCAACCGCGATCCGGCCACGCACCTCGGCGAAGCCCAGGCGCGGCAGCAGCGCGTAGGCGAGTCCCATCAGCGCCAATGTGACACCGACGATCGAGCCGTGGTAGTGGGCGGGTACCCGGACGTCGGAGCCGCGGATCATGAATCCGATCAGCCCACCGGCGGCGAAGAGCAGCAGCGAGCACAGCAACGCGGCGTGCATCGGCCGCGCGTCGGCGTCGGGCTCGGTCCGGCGCAGCAGCGCGACCGCAAGCGCGAGCACCATCGGCAGGATCGCCAGGCCGCCGCCGAAGCGCATCAGCCAGGTCATCATCTTCTGGTGCTCGAGCGACAGCACGGTCCAGTTCAGGTAGATCAGCGGCGCAACGAACACCGACAGCAGGCCGATCGCATAGATCAGCACGACCACGCGCGGGCTCAAGGGCAGCGGCGCGCCGATCATGTTCGCGAGCCAGGCCCAGGCCACCAGCATCAGCAGTGTCCAGCAGAACTGGATCACGTGCCCCGGCCCCCAGAACAGCAGCTCGTAGTACTCCTCGGATGCCAGGCTGCGCGGCACTTCGATCAGCGACCAGATCATCGCCAGCAGCGACACGGCCGCTGCGACCGCGGCCGCCTTCAGGCCGAAGCGCAACGCATCGGCGCCGTCGAGCCGGAAGCTCATCGCGGCCGGCGCGAGGAACGAACGCAGGGTCAGCAACGCGAAGGCCACGCCGACGACGATCAAGCCGTACAGGAACACATCGTTTTCGAGCACGGGCACGTAGTTCGACATGATTGGCATCGCCGGCCCGGTGAACGGCGACACCGCCATCAGCGCCGTGCCGGCCGCACCCAGGTACAGCGCGAACCAGCCGAGGCCGATGCGCCGCGTCGACGTGTCGATCGTCCACAGCATGCCGGCCATCGCAATGAACCAGACCAGCACCGACAGGTCGACGTGAACGACCAGCGCGACCCGGAAGAAACTGCCTCCGGGCACCAGCGAACCGAGGTACGGCGTGCGTGCGAGCACCAGCAGGATCGAGAACAGGCCGGCGCCGATCAGCGCCGCCACGCCGAGCAGCAGCCAGCCGCGGGCGATCGCGCGCTGCTCGGTGGCGGGCACCGCGAGATCGAAGCGTTCGTTGCGCGCGTCGGCGACGATCCGATCGAGCGGCTCGACGAGCAAGGATGCGGTCTTCATTTGATCAGTACCCCTCCCTGGTCGGCGATGAAATCGATCAGCACGACCTGTCCCGGCGCCAGCGTGATGCTCCGTTCGCCGATGTGGTTGAACCCGTCGACGCGCACGTCGTCGTTGACTTCCACCTTCAGGTGATGCTCGCCGGCCGGGATCGGCTGCCGGTAATAACCGCTCGCCGCGCCATCGCGGCGCAGACCGCTCGGCGCGAACGTGTCCTCGTACAGCAGGCTGCCGTCGAGCTGCACGCGCACCCGAACCGGCGAGCGCTCGCGCGGGCAGACCTGCTCGGCACGCAGGTGCGGCGGCAGCTTCGCAAGCTCTTCGGCACTGCGCTGGCGGCAGTCGCTGACGATCGCGCCGGGATGCCGGAACGACAGTCGCAGCAGCGCTTCGTCGGGCCCCAGGTGCTGATAGGCGGGTGCGGCCGAGAAGTAGCCGACGAAAACGGCGAAGGCCGCATACAGCACGGCCTGGCCGCCGTAACGAAGTGGAGTTTCAGCAGGCATCGATGTTCTCCGGAACCTGCGCCGCATCGAAATCGGCGATCGCGGCGAGCAGCGCGCGCCGGTCTTCGCGCGCGGCGTGAACCACTCGCAGACGCTCGAGCTCGACGCCGGCGCGCAAGCGCGGCTCGCGCTGCCCGGCCATCCGCTGCGCGGTCCACGAAGCACCGAAGCGGAACTCGCAGTCCTGCGTCGGACAGGCAGCGACGATGACGCCGCGCGCGCCGGCCCGCAGCGCGTAGTCGACGAAGGACGGCGGCAGCAGGCCGGCGCACGGCAATCCCAGCGCAAGCACGCCGGGCGGCGCAGACGCGCCGAGCCCGGCACCGTACTGGCAGCAGACGACGGCGAGCGGGCCGTCCGAAGCGTTCCCGGCCGGCCACTGCGCGAGCGCGGCGTCGAACTCGTCGCGCAAGCTGCCGACGGTCAGCCACGGCAAGTCGATGCCGCTGACGAGCCGCTCGCCCCGCCGGAACGGGTTCGCCGACGGGCACGCGCCGGCGCAGATTCCGCAGCCCGCGCAGCGGTCCTCGTCGACGACCGCGATCCGGCCGCGTCGGACGGGATGCGGGGCCATCGCAATGGCTGCGTACGGACAATCGTCGAAGCAGCGTGCGCATCCGTTGCAGTTCGCCGGATCGACCCGCGCCGCTTCGGGCCGTGGCCTTCGCGACAACCACGGTGCGGCTGCGAGCGCCAGCGTGAGCCCGCCCACGACGAACCAGACGAGCTCGGGCGAACCGGCATCGACCACCGGCAGCGGCGCAAGGTAGAACCAGTCGATCGGCACGCGGCCGGCAACCCGCGCGAGTTCCGCCGGCGCTTCGGATACGGCCGGCCACCCGAGCGACAGGGCCATCAGCGCGGCCAACGTCCACAGCGCCACCGCTCGCGTCGTCATCGTGCGCGGCCGCGTCAGCCGCTGCACGTGCGCCCACATCGCCAGCAGCAGGATCAGCCCGAGCCCGATGTGCAGGAACAGCAGCAGCGAGAACAGCCGGTCGCTCAGCGCTTCGTCGGTGACGAAGTTGCGGACCAGCGACGGCCCGAAGCCGGGCAGCACGCCGAACCATTCGGTCGTCGTCGTGGCGACGAACTGCGCGAGCGTGTCCCAGACCAGCCAGTAGCCGCCGGCGCCCGCGGCGACGAGCAGCCACAGCGAAGGCACGCCGCTGACCCACGAGTACCAGCGAAAGCCGCGAAAGCGGCCGAGGCACGATTCGCGCAGCAGATGCAGGACGACGACCAGCATCAATGCATCGGACGCGTAGCGGTGCAGGCTGCGCATCAGGCCGCCGCCCCACTTCTGTTCGGTCAGCCCCTGCACCGAGGTCCAGGCGCCGTCGACACTGGTCTCGTAGAACACGTACAGCCATGCGCCGCTGGCGACGACGAGCCAGAACAATGCGAAACCGAGCCCGCCCAGTTGGCGCAGCGGATTGTCGTGCTCGCCGCAGATCCGATCGCCGCCTCGCTCGACGGCGCGCCAGGCACGCGCGAGCGGCCCGCTGCCGGGCAGCTTCGCCTCCTGCGGACCCAGCGGCAGCAAAGCGGGCGATCGGCGAAATCCGGGCGTCGCGCTCACCCGATGACCTCAACGGCCCGGCCCCGCACGCGCCGCAGCGACGCGCCGGCCGCGCCACAGCTCGCGCACGCCGAACCAGACCAGAGCGCCGAGCATCGTGAACCCGGCGAAGATCTCGAAGAACAGCGAATAGTCGACGCGATAGCCGCCGGTGTTCGGGTCGTAGACCGTGCAGTAGAGCTTGACCTTCTGCCACATGCCGGCCAGCAACGGCGCCTCGCGCGCCTGCCCCGACAACAGTTCCTTCAGCGGCTGCACCAGCATCGGCATCTCGAAGCTGTCGCCGTAGACCTGCCGGTAGATGCGCCCGTCGGCATCGACGATGCTGACCTGCAGCACGTGGTCGAAGCCGCTCGGGCTCGCTTCGTAGCTGAAGCCGAAGTCGGCGGTCAGCGCCTGCACGTCGGCCGGGTCGGGACTCAGGAAGGCCCATCGAGGATCGTCGATGCCGGCCTGGCGAGCGAACGCGCGCATCGCGACCGGGTCGTCGAAGGGCTGGTTGAAACCGATCGAGACGACGTTGAAGCTGTCCTTCCCGAGCGCCTCGCGTGCCGCCTTGACGGCGACGGCCAGGAACTGCGTCGCCGTCGGGCAGATCTGGAAGCAGCCGGTGTAGATGAAGCTCACGAGCAGCGGCTGCCCGCGGTAGTCGCTCAGCCGCACCGTGTTGCCGCTGGTGTCGCGCAGCGTGTGCTCGCCGATGCGGCGGCCGATCGCGGCCTGGCTCAGTTCGAGCGCACGCCGATAGTCGTTGCCCGAAGAATCGACGGCGGTCGATGCCGCGGCGTCGGGCATCGCAGCGGTCGACAGCGCGGCGGTCGACAACGCGGCGGTCGATACCGCGGCGGTCGATACCGCGGCGCCCGGTCCTGCCGCATCGTGCTGCGCAACGACAGGCGCCGACGCAGCTGCGTGCATCGGCGACATGCCGACTGCGAAAGAAAATCCCGCGGCGACAAGGCCGGTGACCAGGGAACGCGCAGCTAAATTCCGCGCAGCGGAGCTACACCATGACATTGCGCATCCAGCCGTCGGCGATCGCACCGAGCAGCAACAGCGACAGTTGCACCAGCGACGCGTGAAAGCTGGCGAGCGCCGTCTTCCGCGACGGCGCTCGCACCAGTTCGACGGTCTTCCAGACGAACAGGCCACCGCCGAGCAACGCGCAGCTTCCGTAGACCCAGCCCGGCGACAGGGCCGTCAGCGCGAGCGACAGACCGACCATGACCACCGCATGCGCGAGGATCACCCAGGCCGCATAGCGGTCGCCCTTGACGACCGGCAGCATCGGGACGCCGGCGCGCGCGTAGTCGTCGCGATAGACGATCGAAAGGCTCCAGAAGTGCGGAGGCGTCCACAGGAACAGCACCAGCGCCAGCAGCAGCGCCTCGGACGACAAGGACGGTTGAACGGCGGCGGCGCCGGCCAGCACGGCGAAGCTGCCCGCCAGCCCTCCGATCACGATGTTCCACGGCGTGCGCCGCTTCAGCCAGACCGTGTAGACGATCGCGTAGAAGAACGCGCCGAGAAACGTGTACAGCGCCGCAGCGGCGTTCGTTGCCAGCCAGGCCGCTGCCACGGCGATGCCGGTCAACGCGGCGATCAGCACGAGCCAGCCCCCGTGGTGGCGCATGCGCCCGGTGACGAAGGGCCGCCGCTGCGTGCGGGCCATCCGCGCGTCGAGATCGACCTCGTAGAACTGGTTGAACGCGCCGGCCGCAGCCGAAGACACGAGCACGGCGAGCGTGAGCACCGCCGCCTGCCAGCCCGCGATCGCGCCACCCGGCGCGATCATCAGGCCGGCGACGGCGGTCAGCGCGATCGCGAAGCCGATCCGCAGCTTGAACAGGTTCAGCAAGGCCTTCATGTGCCCCCTCCTGATCCGACGGCCAGCGAGGCTGCCGGACCATGGAGCGGTCCGGCAGCCGTCGTTGCTAGCTGAGCCCCCAGACCGTCGACAGGTACTTCCAGTTGACGAAGTAGTACAGGACGAAGGCTGCGAGGAAGACCAGCGCGAGCACGAAGGTGCCGGGCGCGTGGAAGCTGGCCTCGTGCCCGCGGCCGGTCAGCGCGGTCTGCACCGGCATGCGCAGCGGGCTGATCTTGTTCGTGTAGGTGCCCGCGTCGAGCCGCTTGCCGAACAGGATCGTGCCGACCGTGATGACGATGTACATCGCACCGCCGATCACCGCGATGACGCCCGAGATGCCGACGAGGGCCATCATCAGCAGCGCGGTGCCCGGGAACTCGTAGGGCAGCGAGGCTCCGGCGAAAGTGATGTCCCAGTGGCGCCGCGGCACGCCGAGCGTTCCCGCACCCATCATCGTCAGCGTGAACACCCCCATGCCGAGGCCGAACACGTAAGGCTGCCATTTCGCCCAGCCGGGCAGGATCAGCTCGCGATTGAACAGCGTGGGCAGCAGGAAGTAGGTGATCGCCATGAACGCGAGCGTGGTGCCGAGAACCACCGTGGCGTGGAAGTGCCCGGGCACGTAGATCGTGTTGTGGATGATCATGTTCAGCTGCTCGGTCCCCATCATCACGCCCGAGATGCCGCCGAGAAAACCGAAGCCGATCAGCGACATGAACATGCCGGAGAACACCGGGTTGCTCCAGGGCGCCTTGCGCAGCCACTCGAACAGACCCTTCGTGAAGCCCTTCTCGCGCTGGGCCATCTCGATCGCGCCCGGCACCGTCAGGCCATGGATCATCGAGGCCAGCACCGCGAGGTACATCGCGTAGCTGGTGTTGAAGACCTTCCACTCGGTGCCGACCCCGGGATCGGCCAGGATGTGGTGCGCCGATGCCAGCTGCAGGAAGCAGATGTAGAGGAAGAAAGCGCCACGGCTGACCCGTTCGGACATCGGCCTTGCGCCGAACACGATCGCTGCGATCGCGTACCAGACGGCGACGTGCGCGCTGACGTTGATCTGCTGCGACGAGTGCCCGAAGGCCCACCAGATGACCCGGTACATTGCCGGATCGATGTGCGAGATGTACCCGATCGACCACAGGAAGGTCGGGATCAGGATGATCGCACCCGAGGCGATCGTGAAGATCGCGATGATGCAGGCGGTCAGCGCACCGAAGGTCACCAGCGGGATCGAGCCTTCGTAGGTCTTCTCGGCCTTGGCGACGACCAGCGTGCCGAGGAACACGAAGCAGCCGATCAGCGCGCCGACGGCGAACAGGATCAACCCGAGGTAGAACGCCGGATGTGCCGGCATCGGCACGTATGAGGTCATCATGACCGTGGCGTTGCCCGAGAAGATCGCGACGTTGAAGGTGATCGTGCCGATCACCATCAGCGCCAGCCCGAGCCAGGCGAATCGGGGCGTCGCGAGCCGGCATCGCAGCAGCGTCGACGAGCAGAAGTACAGGATCGCGATCTCGAAGAAGATGATCCACGCGACCAGCATGTCGAGGCCATGCGCGGTCAGGTACAGATAGAAATTGTCGGCGTCGATCAGATGGATCGCCTGCCAGCGGGTCAGGACGATCAGCAGCGCGAGCACGCCGCCGACCAGTAGTGTGACGACCGCCGCGACGGCGTTCAGCTTGATCAGCGTCTCGGCCGACCGGTGGAATTGCAGCCCCGAACGGGGGCAGACGCGGAACTGCGGCTGCACGCCTGCCATGCCGAGGCTCGGCGCATGTACGCTTGCCATGCTCATCCCCTCACTTCACGTAGAGTCGGGACACCATCCGGTGGTGCCCGATGCCGCAGAACTCGTTGCAGACGATCGCGTAGGTGCCGCTGCGATTCGGCTTGATCGTGATCACGTGCTGGTAGCCGGGGAGCACCTGGATGTTGATGTTCTCGGGCTGCAGCGAAAAGCCGTGCTGGTAGTCCATCGCCGACAGATGGAGCCGGTAGGTCTGGTCCTTCTCGAGCTCGAGGATCGGCCAGAACGACCACAGCCGCGCGATCAGGTAGACGTCGCTGCCGGCAGGGGGCGCGACGACCGGGATCTTCTCGTCGGTCTCGGTGCGCACCGTGTACTTGTCGACCATCTCCTGCGTGGCCCGCGAGAACAGCTCGGGCTTGACCCGGTACGTCTCGGGCGACAGGTTCTGGTTACCGTACACGTGCCAGTACGGCATCATGAAGAACAGGACCATGCACCAGACGAAAGCGATGCCGATCCAGATCAGTTCGACCTTGTCGACCGGCTGCTTCCACCAGATGCGTTGACCGGGAGGGTGAATCGCGCTCATGGCATGGACCTCCGGAAGCTATCTGGCGAGCGGGCTGATCGGCACCGTCGCGATCTCCATCACCCCCCAGAGGATGTAGAAGACGGTCGGGATCGTGATGCCGAGGAACAGCAGCAGGAACGGGTTGTCGAGGATCTGCTGCATCACCGGGACGCGTTCCTCGACCTGGCCGGTCGTATCCGGCTCCTCGCTCGGCTGCTGTGTTTGCTTGCTGTCGGCCATGGTCTCTCCTAGATGTATTTCTTCTGCATCTTCATGCTGACGGTTTGGGCCTGCCGCTCGTTGACGCCGATCAAGAAACGGTTTTTGACAGCCCGACAGCATGAGCCCCACCAAGGGCTGGCACGGCCGGCGAGAACGGGAGGTGGCGGTGCTGAAGCGGATCCAGTCGTCGATGCAGTGGTTCTTCCTGCGCATGGAGGCCGTCGGCAACCGCGTCTTCGGCGATCGGCTGAATCCGATGTACTACCTCGGGGCGACCAGCTACTGGATGTTCTGGATCGTCGTCGTCAGCGGGCTCTACGTCTACGTCTTCTACGAGACCAGCGTCGACTCGACCTACGCGTCGATGGAGGCGCTCACGCACGGCCAGTGGTTTGCCGGCGGCATCATGCGCAGCGTCCACCGCTACGCGTCCGACGCGATGGTGCTGACGATGCTGCTGCACCTGACGCGCCACTTCGCGTTCGACCGCTACCGCGGCTTTCGCGCGTTTTCGTGGGTCAGCGGTGTCGTCGTGCTGTGGCTCGTCTACGCCTCCGGCGTCAACGGCTTCATGCTGCCCTGGGACGAGCTCGCGCAGTTCGTCGTCGTGGCCACGGCCGAATGGCTCGATGCGCTGCCGGTCTTCAACGGCCTGCTGATGCGCAACTTCATCACGCCGGAGGCGATCTCCGACCGGCTGTTCTCGCTGCTGTCCTTCCTGCACATCGGCATTCCGCTGGTCGTGATGCTGGCGCTGTGGATCCACACGCAGCGCGTGCCGCGCGCCTCGCAGATGCCGCCGCGACGGATCGCGATCGCTCTGGTCGCGATGCTGCTCGTGATGTCTCTGGTCAGGCCGGTCGTCAGCCAGGCGCCGGCAAACTTCGCGACCGCGCCGACCACGCTGTCGATCGACTGGTTCTACCTGCTCGTCTATCCGCTGATCTATTCGTGGGATCCGCTGAAGCTCTGGATCGCCTGCGCGTCGGTCACCGCGCTGATGATGGCCCTGCCCTGGCTGCCGCCGGCGCGCACGCGCCACGCCGAAACGCGGCAGATGACCGTTCATCCGGGCAGGCAGCTCGCGCCGGTGCGCGCCGGCGAGACGCTGCTCGACGCCGGCTTGCGCGCCGGCATCCCATTGCCGTACGAGTGCCGCTCAGGCGGCTGCGGCGTCTGCAAGGCCACGCTGATCGGCGGCGAGGTCGAGATGACCGGCTACCAGGCCAGCGCGCTGTCCGAAGACGAGCGCCGTGCCGGGCGGATCCTCACCTGCTGTGCCACGGCGATCACCGACGTCGAGTTCGAATACGAGGAAAACGCGGCCGCGCGCGGAGCGGAGACCCGTACCTGGACCGTGCAGGTCGAGCGACTCGAACGACTGGCTCACGACGTGATGCTGGTCGCGCTGCGGCTGCCGCAAGGCGAGCGCATCGCCTTCGATGCAGGCCAGTTCCTGAACGTGATCCTCGACGACGGCGCGCGGCGCAGCTATTCGTTCACCGAGCGCGCCGGCGAAACCGGGCTGATCGAACTGCACGTGCGCCGGATGCCGGGCGGACGCTTCACCGGCATGGTGTTCGAGTCGATGAAGGTCGGCGACACGCTGCAGATCGAAGGTCCGATCGGATCCTTCGTGCTGCGCGAGCCGAGCGACAAGCCCTTGATCTTCGTCGCGGGTGCGACCGGTTTCGCGCCGGTCAAGAGCCTGCTCGAAGAGTGCTTCCATCTCGGCATCGAGCGGCCGCTGTACCTGTACTGGGGCGTGCGGCGGCCGCACGACCTGTACATGACCGAGCTGCCCGAGCGCTGGGCGCGCCAATACCCGAACTTCAGCTTCGTGCCGGTCGTTTCGGAGCCCGACGACGACGATGACTGGCACGGGCGCACCGGGCTGGTCCACGAGGCGATCCTGGCCGACTTTCCGGACATGACGGGCTTCGCCGTCTATGCCTGCGGTTCCGTCAAGATGGTCGACGCGGCCCGGCCGGCGTTCGTTGCGCAGGGCCTGTCCGAGGACGCGTGTTTCTCGGATGCGTTCGTGCCGGCAGTGCGCGAGCGGATGGCCTGATCGCTGCGCGTCGGACGGCTCGACGAAGAACCATCGAACCGCGGCCTCCAGGCCGAGGAGCAGGTTCAGTTCGACAGTGCCTGCTGGTCGGCGATCTCGTCGTCGTCGGCCTCGCTGACCTCGACGATGCGCAGCTCGAAGCGCAGCGCCATGCCCGCCAGCGGGTGATTGCCGTCGAGCACGACGACCTCGTCGCCGATGTCGGTCACGATCCAGATGCGGCCGTCGGGCGCTTCGCCCGGCACGCCGTCGAAGCTCATTCCCGGCTCGAGCTGTTCGGGGAAGTCGGCACGGGAAGCCAGCCGGACCAGTTCGGCGTCGTAGTCGCCGAAGGTCTGCTCCGGCTCCAGGTACAGGCTGGTCTCGAAGCCCGCCGCCTGCCCCTCGAGCGCCTGCTCGATCGGCTCGAAGATCTCGCCGTAGCCGCCGTGCAGGTAGGTGACCTCGCGCTCGCCGCTTTCCACCGGTTCGCCCTGCGAATCGAACAGCCGGTAATGAACCGTGACCCAGCGGTTCTTGATCGCCACCAGTTCCAACTTTGCTCCCTGCCTATAATCGGCGAATGACCCCGAGGACTGCGTCGTGACACCGTGACACGCGCGCGCCCGATGAAGTCCGGCGACCCGGACCCGCACGCGCCGCCGCTCGCCGGTCTCAGTGTAGACCAGTTCATGCGACGGCACTGGCAGCGCGCCCCGCTGCTGATCCGCCAGGCGATTCCGGACTTCGAGCCGCCGCTCGATGCCGCTGCGCTGATCGAACTGGCATCGGACGACTCGGTGGAATCGCGGTTCGTCGCCCGTCGCCGCGGCCGCTGGATACTGGAGCACGGCCCCTTCGAAGCCGACCGCCTGCCGGCGCTGTCGGGGCGCGACTGGACGCTGCTCGTGCAGGGCGCGGACCTGCATTCGGACGCCGCGCGCGCACTGCTGTCGCGATTCCGCTTCGTGCCCGATGCGCGGCTCGACGACCTGATGATCAGCCTGGCTGCCGACGGCGGCGGTGTCGGCCCGCATCAGGACTCCTACGACGTCTTCCTGTTGCAGGCCTGGGGCCGGCGACGATGGCGGATCGGCCGCGTGGCCGAACCGCAGCTCGTGCCGGGACTCCCGCTGCGCGTCCTCGCAAACTTCGAGGCCGAACGGGAATGGCTGCTGGAACCCGGCGACATGCTCTACCTGCCGCCGGGCTGGGGTCACGACGGAATCGCCGAAGGCCCGTGCATGACCTGTTCGGTCGGATTCCGCGCGCCGTCGCGCCACGAATTCCTCGCGGCTTTCCTGGCCGAAGCCGCCGATTCGCCGGGCGGGCCCGATCCGCGTTTCGGCGACCCGGGCCGCCGGCCCGTCGATCCCGTCGACGCGGCACGGATCCCGGACGACCTGCATCGCAAGCTGGCCGACTGGGCGCGTCGGTGGCGTCCCACGGTCGCGCAGGTCGACGAATTCATCGGTCGCTACCTGAGCGAACCGAAGGCGGGCGTCTGGTTCGACGCCCCCACCGCGCTCGGCCTGAAGCCGTTCATCGAGCGCATCCGGCGCCAGGGGATCGCGCTCGACCGGCGAACCCGGATGCTCTGGCGGGGCCACAAGGTCTACATCAACGGCGAGGTCGAGCACGCGCCGGCGGGCACGCGGTCACTGATTCGCCGCCTGGCCGAGCGGCGCCATCTGGGCGCCGCGGACTTACAAACTGTTGCAGACGACAACGAACTGTTGCCAATACTCCATCAATGGCACAAAGCGGGCTGGCTACGCCTGACTCCGGCCAGAAAACGGCCCTAGCGCGCCCCTATACTGGGCTCGAGCAGGCCTCTCTTCCTCCTCGACAATGAACGAGGCCGAGCTCCTCCGATCAACAGAACAACAGGACTCGACATGTACAACAAGACTCTGCTTGCCGCGGCATTGGTCGCCGCTTCGCTCGCCGCCTGCGGGCAGCGCGAGGAAGCGCCCGCACCGGCGCCTGCGCCCGCACCGTCGGCGCCGGCCCCGGCACCTGCCACGCCGCCGCCGAGCGAGCCGACCACGAGCGCGCCGGCCACAAGCGCGCCGGCTCCCACGCAGGACAGCGCCGCCGACGCGGCGCGCGACGCTGCGAACTCGGCCGTCGATTCGGCGAAAGACGCTGCACGCTCGGCCGGCGAAGCTGCCAGCGCCGCCGCCGAGGCCGGCCAGGACAAGGCGGCCAATGCCGCCGAAGCAGCCAAGGCAGC
>JAAZBL010000421.1 GCA_012513825.1 Limnobacter sp.
CGCCGATCGGCCTCTAAAGTGTTCTTCATGACGCAGCTGCAGCATTCCAGCCTTCTCGGCCTCGCCCTGCTACTTCTAGGCAGCGGTCGGGGTTTGCTGGTGCCTGCGCGTAACGACTAGTCCACCTTCCCGAGCAACCCCGACCGACCCGGCCCCCGATCGAATCGAGGGGCACGGCGGGTTGCCGGTCCGCATCTGCCTTGCTCCACGAGTCGATCGACAGGATCGACGCAACCCTTGGAGCATCCCGTCATGAAAAGCTATCCCGCCGGCAAGTACCGACCTTTCCCGACGGTCGACCTGCCCGACCGTCGCTGGCCGTCGCGAACCATCGATCGCGCGCCGCGCTGGCTGTCGACCGATCTGCGCGACGGCAACCAGGCGCTTTTCGAGCCGATGGACAGCGAGCGCAAGCTGCGCATGTTCCGCACGCTGCTGGACATCGGCATCAGGGAGATCGAGGTCGGCTTTCCGTCGGCGTCGCAGACCGACTACGACTTCGTCCGGCGGCTGATCGAACAGGACCTGATCCCCGACGACGTGACGATCAGCGTCCTGACGCAGGCCCGCGAAGACCTGATCCGCACCACCGTCGAGTCGCTCGCCGGCGCGCGCCGCGCGACCGTGCACCTGTACAACGCGACCGCGCCGGTCTTCCGCGAAGTGGTCTTCGGCCTGTCGAAGGACGAGGTGCTGCAACTGGCGGTCGACAGCACCCGGCTGGTGCGCGAGCTGCTCGACGCGCGGCCGCAGACGCAGTGGGGCTTCGAATACAGTCCCGAGGTTTTCTCGACGACCGAACTCGAGTTCGCGCGCGACGTCTGCGCGGCGGTCATGGAGGCGTGGGGGGCTTCCCCCGAACGCCCGGTCATCCTGAACCTGCCGGCGACCGTCGAATCGGCGACGCCCAACGTGTACGCCGACCAGATCGAGTGGATGGATCGAAACCTGCCGAACCGCGAGTCGGTGGTCCTGTCGGTGCACCCGCACAACGACAGGGGCACGGCGGTGGCCGCCGCCGAGCTGGCGGTCATGGGGGGCGCGCAGCGCGTCGAAGGCTGCCTGTTCGGAAACGGCGAACGCACCGGCAACGTCGATCTGGTCACGCTGGCGCTGAACCTGTACACGCAGGGCGTCGACCCCGAACTCGACTTCTCCGACATCAACGCGGTCGCACGCAGCGTCGAGCACTGCAACCAGTTGCCGATCCACCCGCGCCACCCGTACGTCGGCGACCTGGTCTTCACGGCCTTCTCGGGTTCGCACCAGGACGCGATTCGCAAGGGTTTCGCCGTGCAGGCGCCCGACGCGCCGTGGGGGGTCCCCTACCTGCCGATCGATCCGGCCGACCTCGGCCGCAGCTACGAGTCGGTGATCCGCGTCAACAGCCAGTCGGGCAAGGGCGGGATCGCGTTCCTGCTCGAGCGGCACTACGGCCTGTCGATGCCGCGCCGGCTGCAGGTCGAATTCAGCGCGCTCGTCCAGGGCCATACCGACACCCATGGCACCGAGGTCACGGCCAGCGAGCTCTGGTCGCTGTTCACTGAAGAGTACCTGCGCGAGGATCGCGAGCTTCGCCTGCTGTCGCACCGCCTCGTCGATACCGAGGACAGCCACCGGATCGAACTCGTGCTCGACTACCGGGGCGAGCGGCACCTGCTGCACGGCACCGGCAACGGGCCGATCGACGCTGCCGTCAACGCGCTCGGCCTGCCGTTGCGCGTGGATTCCTACGAGGAGCGTTCGATCGGCGCCGGCTCCGACGCGCGCGCGATCGCGATCATCGAGGCGGCCTGCGCCGGCACGACGCGCTTCGGAGTCGGGATCGACGAGAGCATCGTCGACGCTTCGCTCAAGGCGCTGGTCGGTGCGGCAAACCGCCTCGGAATCGCCGAGCTGTGGCCGCGGCGCCAGGACCGGAAGGCGGCCTGACGTCGCGCATCGGCCTGACGGCGCATGGCCTGAGGGCGCGCATGGGCTGACGGCGCGCATCGGCCTGACGGCGCGCGTGGGGCTGACGACGCGCGCCCCGGCGCAAGAACGGCCCGCGGGCGGCGCGCATCCTTGCGCGCCCACCCGCGGGCCGTCGATCTGCATGCGGCGGGCCCAGGGCTTGCCTGGCCGCCGCGATTCTCAGTGCAGCACCACCGGCGTCTGCATCAGGCCCTCGAAACCGCTGAGGAAGGCATCGACCTCCTCGATCGACGGCTCGCTTTCGATCAACTGCTGGACGCCGTCGCGGAAGTGCTCGGCCATGTCCCCACCGAGGTAGATCTCGCGACGACCGAGCTTGTCCAGGATCTCGTAACCGCCGAGTTCCCCTCCGGCATCCCGGAACTCGACGACGCAGTAACTGGGGCTGTTGTAGATCATGTTCATAAGCACCTCTCGCACTGCCCAGCAGATGGTGGTGTACCCACGGTATTTCAAGCATGGATCGTGCCTAGACACGACCCGGGCAAGACACCTCCGATCAGGGTCGGGCGGCAATTCCTTCCGGACGCCGCCGCGACGGCCGGCGCCTCCATCCTGAGCGTTCCGGCACGCAAGACCGCCGTTCCCCCTGCGGACGGTGTGCGATAAGCGCCCGGCGGCGACCCTCAGCGCCGCCAGAACGAAGGGGTCAGCACGACGAAGAAGGTCAGCAGCTCGAGCCGCCCGGCGATCATCGCGATCGCCAGCAGCCAGGTCTGGAAGTCGCTGAGCGCCGAGAAGTTCGAGCTCGGACCGAAACGGCCGTAGGCCGGGCCCAGATTGTTGACCGAGGCGACCACCGACGAGAACGCCGACTCGAAGTCGAGCCCGCTGGCCATCAGCGCGAAGGCGAGGATCGTCTGCGTGGCGCCCCAGAGCAGCATGTAGCCGAGCACCGCGAAGATGATCCGGTTCTCGACGACCTGGCCGTTCAGCGTCAGCGGCGCCACCGCGCGCGAATGCACGAGCCGGCGCAGCTCGCGCGCCGCCTGGCGCAGCAGGATCAGCGTGCGCACCATTTTGATCCCGCCGCCGGTCGAACCGGCCGACGAGGCGATGCAGGCGAGCAACAGCAGCCACATCGGCGCGAACACCGGCCAGGCGGCGTAGTCGACGCCCATGTAGCCAGCCGACGTGCCGATCGAGACGGCGGCGAACATCGCGTGGCGCAAGGCGACGTCGAAACCGTCGTAGACCCCCTGGAAATAGAGGTAGACGGCCAGCATCAGCCCGCTGCCGAGCAGCACGGACAGCACCGCCCGCGATTCGGCGTCGGCCAGGTAGACCAGCGGCGAGCGGGCACGCCAGGCGCGGAAGTGCATCGTGAAGCTGAGCACCGCGCAGAGCATGAACGCGATCATCACCGCTTCGATCAACGGCGAGTCGAAGTCGCCGACGCTGCCGTCGCGGTTCGAATAGCCGCCCAGCGCCAGCGTCGACAGGCCGTGGCAGACGGCGTCGAACCAGCTCATGCCGGCCAGCTTGAGGCTGCCGATGCAGGCGGCGGTCAGTCCGATGTAGATCAGCCACAGGTACTTCGCCGTCTGCGTGATCCGCGGCGTGAGCTTGCTTTCCTTCATCGGCCCGGCCATCTCGGCCTTGTAGAGCTGCATGCCGCCGACCCCGAGCATCGGCAGGATCGCGATCGCCATCACGATGATGCCCAGGCCGCCGTACCACTGCAGCGCGTGGCGCCAGAGGTTCACCGACTGCGGCAGCGCGTCGAGGCCGCTGAGCGTTGTCGAGCCGGTCGTCGTCAGGCCCGCGACCGCTTCGAAGAAGGCGTCGGTGAACGACAGTTGCGGAATCTCGAGCGACAGCGGCACCATCGCCGCGCAGGCCATGACGATCCAGCCGAGCACGACCAGCAGCGGCCCGTCGCGCGGCTCGAGCTCGCGCCGGAACCGGTAGGTCAGCAGCCAGATCGCACCACCGGCCGCCAGGCAGGCGAGCGCGGACAGGACGAAGCCGCGGTGCGCACCGTCGCCGACCGCCAGCGACCAGGCCAGCGGCAACGCGAAGGTTGCCGAAAAGACCATCAGCAGACCGCCCAGCACGTGGGCGACGACGAGAAGACGATTCAAGCTGAGCCGGCGCGAACGGCCCCGGACCACGGGGCGCGGAAGGCAGCATGGTACCCGGCAAACGTCCGGCGCAGGCGTTCGCCGCGCGACCGTGCCGACACGAAAAAGCCCCGCGTTGCGGGGCTTTTTCTGGCAACTCCAGCCTGGATCAGTACAGCACGTTCGGCAGCCAGAGGCCGATGCCGGGGAACAGGTACAGGATCACGATCGCGAGAACCTGGATCCCCATGAACGGCAACATGCCGAGAAAGATCTGGTTCAGCGTGACGTGCGGCGGCGAGACGCCCTTCAGGTAGAACGCCGACATGGCTACCGGCGGCGACAGGAAGGCCGTCTGCAGGTTCAGCGCGACCAGCAGGCCGAAGAACAGCGGGTCGATCTGGAAATGCCCGAGC
>JAAZBL010000422.1 GCA_012513825.1 Limnobacter sp.
CGGCCGATGCGCGCTCGGTCGCTGCCGATGCAGCCGAAGCGGTTCGCGAGGCACGCAGCGGCGCCGGTCGCATCGCGACGCTGATCCTGCCGGCCGACACCGCCTGGAACGAGGCCGACGGACCGGCGCCGATGCACGAGCCGCCGCCGCGCGGCCGGGCCGATGCCGCCACGATCGCGCAGGCCGTCGCGGCGATCCGCGCGGGCAAGCGGGTCACGCTGATGCTGTCGGGGCGCGCGCTGCGCGAGCCCTGCCTGACGATCGCCGGGCGCATCGCCGCGGCCACCGGCGTACGCCTGCTGTCGCAGCAGTCGAACGCGCGCGTCGAGCGCGGCGGCGGCCGCGTGGTCGTGCCGCGCGTTCCGTACGTCGTCGACCAGGCGCTTGCCGCACTGGCGGACATCGAGGTGCTGCTGCTGGTCGGCGCAAACCCGCCGGCGGCCTTCTTCGCGTATCCGGGCAAGCCATCGATGATGACGCCCCCGGGCTGCCAGACGATCCACGTCGCCGATCCCGACGACGACCTCGAGCACACGCTGCGCTGGCTCGCCGACGAACTCGGTGCCGGCGACCATGCGCCGCTCGTCAACGATGCGGCGCGCCTGTCGCCCGCCACCGGCCCGCTGACGACCGACGCCGTCATGCAGTCGGTCGCCGCGATGCTGCCCGAACACGCGATCCTGTGCGACGAATCGGTGTCCTCGGGCCGCAATCTGTTCCGCTACACCGACGGCTCGGCGCCGCACGACTACCTGCAGCTGACCGGCGGTGCGATCGGGATCGGCCTGCCGATGGCCACCGGCGCGGCAGTCGCCTGCCCCGATCGCAAGGTCGTGAGCCTCGAGGGCGACGGCAGCGGCATGTACACGCTGCAGGCCTTGTGGACGCAGGCGCGCGAGCAGCTCGACGTGGTCACCGTCGTGCTGGCCAACCGCGGTTACCGGATCCTGCAGGGCGAACTGCGCGACGTCGGCGTGCAGAACCCCGGAGACCGTGCGAAGCGGATGCTGTCGGTCGAACAGCCGCAGCTCGACTGGACCGCGCTGGCGCGCGGCATGGGGGTCGAAGCCGCGAGCGCCGATACCGCCGAACGCTTCAACGCGCTGCTCGCGGCAGCGCTGAGAACACGCGGCCCGTTCCTGATCGAAGCGCGGCTGCCCTGAATGCGGGCACGCGAGGCTCGCACGCAAGGCGACGAATCGACGCAACCGGCGGCGGGGACCGGCCGACCGCGCGCGCGACTGTTCCACGGCTGGATCGTCGTCTGGTCGTCGTTCGCGGCGATGACGGTGATCTTCGGGGTCGCCTATTCGTTCGCCGCGTTCTTCGATCCCTTCGCCCGCGAGTTCGACGCGCAGCGTGCCGACGTCTCCTGGGTGTTCGGGCTGTCGGCGCTGCTCTATTTCTCGCTGGGCGCCGTCGGCGGCGCCCTGGCCGATCGTTTCGGCCCGCGCGCGACCGGCATCGCCGGCATGGGCTGCCTGGCTGCCGGCCTGCTGCTTTCGAGCATCGCGCAGGACCTGCGCAGCATCTACCTGGCCTACGGCCTCGGCATCGGGATCGGCGTCGCGCTCGTCTACACGCCGTCGATGGGTGCGGTCCTGCCCTGGTTTGTGCGCCGACGCGGACTCGCGTCGGGGATCGCCAGTTCGGGCATCGGCGCCGGCACCTTGCTGGTGCCGGTGCTTGCCGCCTGGCTGATCGCCAGCCTCGACTGGCGCGAAGCGATGCGCTGGCTCGCACTCGGCGTGCTGCTCGTCGGCTTCGTCGCGTCTTGGGGGCTCGAGCGCGATCCGGCGCGACGCGGGCTGGCTGCCGACGGCGACACGCCGGCGCCCGCGGGCGCGGCGCCGGCCGGCGCACCGCGCAAGCCGCCGGCGGGTCACCGTCTCGGCGAGGCCGTGCGCACGCCGCTCTTCGTCTGGCTGTACGCGAGCGTGCTGCTCGCCGGCCTGCCGATGTTCATTCCGTTCGCGCACCTGTCGGCGTCGGCCCGCGATGCCGGGATCGCCGAAACGGAATCGGTCGCCCTGGTCGGACTGATCGGCATCGGCAGCCTGGTCGGCCGCTTCGGCATCGGCGCGCTGGCCGACCGGCTCGGGCGCCTGTCCACGCAGATCATCGTCGAGCTGATGATGGGGGCTTCGTTCGCGCTGTGGGCGATTGCCGAGGGCTACCCGACGTTCGCGGCCTTCGCGCTGATCTTCGGGCTGTCGTACGGCGGCATCGTCTCGCTGCTGCCGCCGATCTGCAGCGACCTGTTCGGTCTGCGAGCCGTCTCGTCGATCATCGGCCTGCTCTACACCGGCGCCGCCTTCGGCGCGCTGCTCGGACCGGTGGCGGCCGGCGCGCTGTTCGATCGCAGCGGCAACTATGCGGCGGCGATCGCAGTCTGCGCAGCCTGTTCGGTGCTGGCCGCGCTGGCCGCCACCCGGGTGCTGGCGCTGTCCAGGCGCCAGCCGGAGACGGCGCCGGCCTGACTGCGCTGCGGCCTTCGCCGCGTCGGCGGGAGCGCCGGTGGCAAACGGCGTGCGGCGGCGATTCGTCGCAAACTATCTCGTACCAACCTGGAGACATCGATATGTCGAATCTGTTCGACCTGAGCGGCAAGGTGGCGCTGATCACGGGCGCCAGCCGCGGCATCGGCCGCGCGATCGCGGAGCGGATGGCCGAACACGGCGCGAAGGTCGTGATCTCGAGCCGCAAGCTCGACGCCTGCGAGCAGGTCGCCGCCGGCATCCGCGAAAAAGGCGGCGAAGCGATCGCCGTGGCCTGCAACATCGGCCGCAAGGAGGAACTGCAGGCCCTCGTCGGCGCCACGAACGCCCACTGGGGCCGCATCGACGTGCTGGTCTGCAACGCCGCCGTCAACCCCTACTTCGGCCCCTCCGTCGACATGCCCGACGAAGCGTTCGACCGCGTGATGAACAGCAACGTGCGCAGCAACTTCTGGCTGTGCAACATGGTCGTGCCCGGGATGGCCGAGCGCGGCGACGGCGCCGTGATCATCATCTCGTCGATCGGCGGCTTCCAGGGCTCCGACGTGCTCGGCGCCTACTGCATCTCGAAGGCGGCCGACATGCAGCTCGCACGCAACCTCGCCGTCGAGTGGGGCGCGAAGAACATCCGCGCGAACTGCATCGCACCGGGGCTCATCAAGACGGACTTCGCCCGCGCGCTGTGGGAGAACCCCGAGATCCACGAGAAGAGCGTCCAGCACACGACGCTCGGACGCATCGGCGAGCCCGACGAGATCGCCGGCGCCGCCATCTTCCTGGCGTCGCCGGCGGGGCGCTACACGACCGGGCAGACGATCGTCGTCGACGGCGGTCGCCTGGCCGGCATGGTGCGCGGCGGCTGAAGCAGAGCCCGCGGCCGGAAACGCGGCGAGCGCGCGCTCGCGGGCCCGGGCCGGTCAGCGCGTGGTGCCGGGCCGGCCGGCGGCCGGTACCGTCAGCGCGTGGTCCCGGTGCCGGCCGCGCCCGTGCCCCCAACGGGGTCCGTGCCCATGCCGCCGGCCGCGCCGGTCCCGCGAGCCGCCCCCGTGGAACCTGCGGGCGCTGCCGGGGCCGTCGCCGGCGCTGCGCTGCCGGTGACGGCCTTTTCGTCGTCGAAGCGGAACGCCGGCGCCTGCTCGAGCTGTTCCTTCGTCATGTCGACGACGATGCGCGGTCTGCCGGTGGCGACGACCGTCGGTTCGGCCGGAGCGGCGCCCGAGGCGGCCGGGGCTGCCGTGCCGTCGGCCCGTGGTGCCGGGGCAGCCGGGGTCGCCGTGCCGCCGGTCGTGCCGGTTGCGCGCGGCGCGACCTCACGGACTTCCTGTTCGATCTGCAGGCCTTCCCACTTCAGGGCCACGTCCTTCTCGCCGAGTCCGAGGAAGCCGCCGACGCCGACGATGACCTGCTGGATCTGCCCGGTCGACGGATCGACGACCATGTCCCTGATCTTGCCGATGTTGTCCCCGTCGGGGTTCTCTACGTCGCCGCCGATCAGGCGGCTCGCCCGCGCGATTGCGGGAGTCTCGCGCTTCCTGGTCGTCTCGGACGCCGCGCCCATGCCGGTGCTGCCTGTCGTGGCCCCGGTCTGGGGCCGCGTGTCGCTTCCCGTGGTCGCCGTCTGCGCCAATGCCGGGGCGCCGGTCAATGCCAGGACCGACGCGGCTGCGATGAGTGTCTTCCGCATCTGTTTCCTCGTTGGGTCGGGTTCGGTTTCGTGCGACGAACCGACCACTCGCCGGTCGGCGCGTCATGAACGGACGGTGATCGCACCGCCCACTGCTCGTGGCGGCAAATCCGGGACCCGGCGAGATCGGACCTGCGTCAGTCGGCGTCGCCGTCGCCGCTCGTCGTCGGCATCGCGTCGACGGCCGCGGCAGCAGCCGGTTGCGGCGACGGCCGGCCGAGCAAGGCGTCGATCTCGCGATCCTTGTCCTTCCACATCGCGATGAGCCAGCGCTGGATCGTCTTGCGGAAACGTGAATCGGTCGCGTAGTCGCCGGTGGCCAATTCGGCCGGTATCTCGACCGGACGGATCCGCACGATGATCTTCGTCACGCGGCCGCAGAGAAAGTCCCAGAAGCTCGGAATCCCGCCGGGATAGACGATCGTCACGTCGAGCAGCGCCCGGAAGCGCTCGCCGAGCACGTTCATCGCGAGCGCCATCGCGCCGGCACGCGGCTTGAGCAGGTTCCTGTACGGGGACTTCTGCTCGATGCGCTTTGCTTCGGTGAAGCGGGTGCCCTCGGGGAAGTTCATCACGCTCGTCGGCACCAGCGCGAACTTTTCGCAGGCGCGCCTGGTGGCCTCGAGATCGTCGAAGCGCTTTTCCGGATGCCGCCTCACGTAGGCGTCGGAGTGCCGGCGCATGAAAGGAAAATCGAGCGCCCACCACGCGAGGCCGATCACCGGCACCCAGATCAGCTCCTGCTTCAGGAAGAACTTCAGCAGCGGCGTTCGCCCGTTCAGCACTCGCTGCAGCACGAAGATGTCGACCCAGGACTGATGGTTCGCGCTGACCAGGTACCAGCCGCGGTTCTCGAGCCCGTCGAGCCCGCTGACGTCCCATTGCGTGTCCTGCGTCAGGCGCATCCACGCGCTGTTGCCCGAAATCCAACCGACCGCGATCGCATTGGCGATCGGGTCGATCGCAGCGCGTACCGGCCGAAGCGGCAACAGCAGCTTGACCAGCGCCAGCGGGAACAGCAGCAGGCACCAGAACAAGGTGTTCAGAACGAGCAGCGTGGAGGCCAGGACGCCGCGCACGGACGGTGGGAGAAACGAGAGCATCGCGATCGGTCGAGGTTCGGCCGACATGATAGCGCCGGGCATTCCCCCGGATGCGCCGTGCGTCGCGCCGAATGTCGCCTCGAGCGAGGCGAACGGCGGACGCGCCGGGGGTCCGTTTTCGTGCAGGCGGGAGCGCACGGGTTGGTATTACAAACCATTCCCATTTACACTTCGTTTCCTCTATGCCGGCTCGCCTTCGTTGGTTGCGATCCCCGCTCATTTCTCCATGAACAACAAGCCTGGAACTCACGAGATGCCCCGAAATTCAGCGCGTCGGACCGACCTGCCCTTCAGCCTCAGAATCGAATCCGCTACGTCTGCCCGCCCGATCGCGCGCACGAGCCTCGCGCTCGGCCTCTCGACGGCGATGCTGGTTCCCGTCGCCGCCGTCGGTGCCGACGACCAGGTTTCGGGCAGCGGCCTGAGCGACGTCAGGGTCGAGGCCGACGCGATCGAGCCGAATCCGAACGCCCAGCCCGGCGTCCCGTACAAGGCGCGGACCTCGGGCGACGTCCGCCAGACCCGCCCGATCGCAGAGACGCCACAGAACATCTCGGTCCTGACCCGGCCGATGATCGAGGATTCCGGTCGCACCGACCTGCGCGAGATCCTCGCCGCACAGCCCGGAATCACGCTGGGCACGGGCGAGAACGGCAACGCTTTCGGCGACCGCTACATCATCCGCGGGCAGGAGGCGCGCAGCGACGTCTTCGTCGACGGCCTGCGCGATCCGGGAATGACGATCCGCGAAAGCTTTGCCACCGAACAGATCGAGATCTCGAAAGGCCCGAACTCGAGCTTCGCCGGCCGCGGCACTTCGGGCGGCGCGATCAACTCGATCACGAAGCAGGCGACCCCCGAGTTCGACTTCTACCGGCTGTCGACCGGATTCGGCACCGACCGTCACACGCGGCTGACCTTCGACGGCAACAAGCGACTCAGCGACCGCGCGGCCGTCCGCGTCAATGCCCTGTACGCGTACGAGGAAGTACCGGACCGCGGACCGGCCGACCGCGAGCGCAAGGGGATCGCGGTTTCGGGATTGTTCCTGCCGACCGACCGCATGCAGGTCGTCCTCGACTACTACGGCCTGCGCGCGCGCGACAATCCGGATCTCGGCGGTTTCCTGCGCGGCACGCTGCCCGACCGGCGGCCCGCGTCGAACGTACCGGTCTACGCGCAGAAGCCCGACTTCCTCGATTCCGACGTCGACACCGTGACCGGACGCATCCGCTACCGGATTTCCGACACGATGCGGATCGACAACGTGACCCGGTTCGGCAGGTCGGATAACGAATACGTGGCCACCGGCGCACGTTCGGCGATGACCGGCCCGAACAACCCGGGCGGCGTGTTCGAGACCGCGACGCTGAGCACGCACCAGGGCTGGCAGGAAGTCGACTACTTCGCGAACCAGACGAACCTGCTCGTCGACACGACGATCGCAGGCAAGAAGAACGAACTGATCTTCGGCCTGGAATACACGGACCACAAGGTCAAGAACGGCCTGTTCAACGTCAGCAATTCCGGGCAGAACTGCATCACCGGCAACGGCACCGCCCTGAACGCCTGGTGCGCGACCGACCCGAGCGGCGCGCCGGTCAACGGGCTGAACACGCTGATGAACCGGCAGATCGAACGCGGGCGCTGGGACGTCGACTGGAACGTCAAGACCGTGTCGGCCTACGTCATGGACACGGTAACCCTCAGCGACAGGTGGACGGCCTTCGGTGGCCTGCGCTACGACCGCTTCGATTTCGACACCACGACGCAGAACGCCGCGCTGGACCAGTCCCGGTACAAGTACTCGGACAACCTGTTCAACGGGCACCTCGGCCTGACCTACCAGTTCCGCCCCGACGCCAACGTTTACGTCAGCTACGCGACCGCGTCGGACATCAACGGCGGCGAGTCGGACGTGGGCACGAGCTGCGGCTACGGCGGCATCTGCGTCGATCCGGACAGCGGCGTCACGATCGCGTCGAGCAAACCGGAGCGCACGCGTTCGATCGAGCTGGGCACGAAGTGGAACCTGATGGACGGCAAGCTGCTGGCGACCGCGGCGCTGTTCCAGATCACGAAGTCCGACGTGATGGAGCAGGCGCCCAACAGCACCGGCTACGAATCGACAGGCGCGCTGAATACCGGCGAGAACCGTGTGCGAGGCATCGAGCTGGGCCTCGTCGGACAGCTGACCAACCGGTTGACCGGGCAGGTCGGCTTCACGGTCATGGACGCCGAGGTGCTCGAGTCGAACGTGCCCGAGAACATCGGCAAGACGCTCAGCAACTTCGCCGACCGCTCGGCGTTCGCGCAGCTCCGGTACCAGGCCACCAGCAAGTTCGCGTTCGGCGTGGCCGGCAAGTACCAGAGCGAGAAGTTCGCGGGACAACCCGACTCGGCCGCCGCGACCAATGCCGAGGGCAAGTACTCGCAGCCGATTCCGTCGTATACGGTGTTCGACCTGTTCGCGACCTACAAGTTCACGAACCAGCTCGACGCGCGCCTGAACATCGGCAACGTGACCGATCGCGACTACTATCTGGCCGGTTACCGCTCGGGCTCGTTCCTGTACAAGGGCGATGCACGCAACGTCAGGCTGACGCTGAACTACGAGTTCTATTGAACGCGTGAATCGATCGCCGATGTCCCCGGAGGCCCCGCGCGTCCCGGATCGCAACCCGGTCCCTGCCGTTCCGGCGGGGATCCACTGCGCGGCCGACTACGAAGCCTTCGCCCGTCGCAAGCTCGACGCGCCGGTCTACGAGTACATCGCGGGCGGTAGCGGCGAGGATCGCACCGTCGCGGCCAATCGCGCCGCCTTCGACACGCTGGCGATCCTGCCGCGGCTGTTGCGCGAGCTGCGCTCGGGCCATACGCGGATCCGGCTGCTCGATCGCGAGCTCGCGCATCCGATCCTGCTCGCGCCGCTGGCCTTCCAGCAGCTCGTGCACCCGCGCGGCGAAGCCGAAGCCGCGGCCGCGGCGGCGGCCACCGACACCTGCATCGTCTGCAGCACGCTCGCCTCGTGTCGCCTCGAAGACCTGGCCGCACTGGCCGGCCCGCAGCGCTGGTTCCAGCTTTACTTCCAGCCGGATCGCGAAACCACGCTGGGCCTCGTCGAGCGTGCGCAGGCGGCCGGCTACGGCGCGATCGTCGTCACGCTCGACACGCCGGTCCAGACGCCGAGCCTGCGCTCGCTGCGCGCCGGTTTCCGGCTGCCGCCGACGCTGCAGCCGCCGAACCTGGCCGGCGTTGCGGCGCCGCCGCAATCGCCGCTTGCTCCTGGCGCCAGCCGCATCTTCCAGGGGATGATGAGCGAAGCGCCGACCCGCGACGACTTCGCCTGGCTGCTGCGGCAGACGAAGCTTCCCGTGCTGGCCAAGGGCGTACTGAGGCCCGACGACGCAACGATGCTGCGGGACCTGGGCGCCGCCGGCATCGTCGTGTCGAACCACGGCGGACGCGCGCTCGACGGCGTACCGGCCAGTCTCGAGATGCTCGGGCCGGTCCGACGCGCGCTCGGGCCCGGGTTCCCGCTGCTGGTCGACGGCGGCATCCGATCGGGGAGCGACGTGTTCAAGGCGCTTGCGCTCGGTGCCGACGCGGTGCTGGTCGGCCGGCTGCAGGCCTATGCCGCCTGCGTGGCCGGAGCGCTCGGTGTCGCCCACATGATCCGGCTGCTGCGCGAGGAACTCGAGCTGTGCATGGCCCTGTCGGGCTGCGCCACGGTGCCCGAGATCGACGCCGGCATGCTCGTCGCAACGACGGTCGAGACCTGAAGATGAACTCTCCGACAATCGAGCGCACCGGCAAGCGCAGGAGCCCGGCGCCATGCTGATCGCGATCGAGAACCTGCTGACTGCCGACGAGCTTCGCGAATTCCGGGCCCTGCTCGATGCGGCCCGCTGGGAAGACGGCCTGAAGACGGCCGGTGCGCTCGCTCGCGAGGTCAAGCGCAACCTGCAGCTCGCCGACGGCGAAGAGCCGGCCCCCGCGCTGGGCAAGCGAATCCTGCGCAGGCTCGAACACAACCCGCTGTTCGTGTCGGCGGCCCTGCCGCTGCGCATCCATCCGCCGAGATTCAACCGCTATGCCGACGGCGGCAACTATGGCGCGCACGTCGACAGCGCGCTGATGCCGATTGCCGGCACAGGCGTCACGCTGCGCAGCGATCTTTCGGCCACGCTGTTCCTGTCCGAACCCGACGAGTACGAAGGCGGCGAACTGCAGATCGAGGGGCCGTTCGGCGTGCAGGCGGTCAAGCTGCCGGCTGGCGACATGGTTCTCTACCCGTCGAGCAGCCTGCACCGGGTCACGCCGGTCACGCGCGGCGCCCGTGTCGCATCGATCATGTGGATCGAAAGCATGGTGCCCGACGACGGCGAGCGCACGCTTCTGTTCGATCTCGACCAGTCGATCCAGGCGCTGGGCGCAACGCTGCCGGCCGACGACCCGAAACTGCTGCGCCTGAGCGGCGTCTATCACAACCTGCTCAGGCGCTGGGCGCGGACCTGACAGGTGCCGCTCCCGGCCCGGGCAGCTCACTCCGGCCCAGCATCGAACAGGCCCGGCGCCTCTCCGAAACGCGCGCCCTCGATCTGCAGCATCCGCAACTTCGTGACCACCCCGCCCTCGGCCGAGAAGCCTCCGGACCTGCCGCCGGCCGCCAGCACCCGATGGCAGGGCACGACCGGTGCGAACGGGTTCGTTCCGAGCGCATGGCCGACGGCGCGCGCGGCGCCGGGTTCGCCCAGTTGCGCGGCCAGTTCGCCATAGCTCATCGTGCGCCCGGGCGGGATCGCGCGGGTCGCCGCGTAGACGCGACGCCGGAACGACGACACGGCGCTCATGTCGAGCTCGACCGAACGCAGATCGTCGAGCCGGCCTTGCGCGTCACGTTCGCCGCGCAACAGCGCGACGATCCGCGCGATCGCGGCCTGCACCGCCTCCGGCGCCGGTGCTTCTTCGGCGCCGGGAAAGTCGCGAAGCATGCGCGCGCGGGTCGCCGCTGCGCTCGCCTCGGGCAGCTGCACGCCGACGATGCCGCGCTCGCTCCAGGCGATCGCGCACTGTCCGAGCACCGTTTCGAACAGCGAGAATCGGGGTGTCGGCATCGCGCTTGCACGGCCCTCGCGGGCGACGAACGTGGAGATGCGAAGATGCTAGCACTCGCCCTGCCCCCACTTTCCCACCGCCCGGCATGAACGCCATCGTCTCGATCGAGAAGCTGTCCAAGACCTATGCCTCGGGGCACCGCGCCCTGAACGAAATCGACCTCGAAATCCGCCAGGGAGAAATCTTCGCGCTGCTGGGTCCGAACGGCGCCGGCAAGACGACGCTGATCGGCAGCGTCTGCGGGCTGGTCAAGCCCAGCAGCGGCAGCGTGCGCGTCGGCGGTCACGACATCGTCGACGA
>JAAZBL010000423.1 GCA_012513825.1 Limnobacter sp.
CCGCAGGCGGCGGCCCGCCTCGTCAACGCGCTGGCCGACGCCTACCTGGCGCAGAACGTCCAGCGCCGTGCCGCCGAAGCCGACAAGAGCCTGCAGTTCCTCGAGGCCCAACTGCCCGAACTGCGCCAGCAGCTCGAGACGGCCGAAGTCGCGCTGAACGAATTCAGGAACCGGCACCAGACGATCGACATCCCGGGCGAGATCACCGCGCTGCTGTCCCAGACGGTCGAGCTCGAGAAGCACCGGCTCGAACTCGACCTGCGCCGCCGCGATGCGCAGGCGCGCTACGAACCGGCCCACCCGATCGCGTCGGCGCTGCGCGACCAGATCGCCAGCGTCAGCGCCCAGCAGAAGCGAATCGGCGACCGGATCCGCGCGCTGCCGAAGCTGCAGCAGGACTACCTGCGCCTGGCGCGCGACGTCGAGGTCAGCAGCCAGCTCTACGTGAGCCTGCTGAACAACGCGCAGCAGTTGCGCGTCGCGCGCGCCGGCACGATCGCCAACGTGTCGATCGTCGATCGCGCCGTCGTGACCGAGAAGGCGGCCAAGCCGCGGCGCGCGCTGGTCGTCGCGGTCGGCGTGCTCGGCGGCGCTGCGGCCGGCTTCCTGCTCACGCAGTTGCTGGCCGCGATGCGGGGTCGCGTGCGCGACCCGGGCGAACTCGAAGCCGCGCTCGGCATCCATGTGTCGGCGACCGTGCCCGAGTCCGCGGAGCAGGCGACCATCGACAAGCGCAAGCTGAAGGAGCCGTTCCTGCTCGCGCAGCAGCGGCCGACCGTCGGCGCGGTCGAGGCGCTGCGCACGCTGCGCCTGAACCTGCAGCTCGCGCTGGCCGATACCGAGCGCGGCCGCACGATCCTGCTGACCTCGGCGATTCCGGGACAGGGCAAGAGCTTCGTCTCGGCCAACCTCGCCTTCCTGATCGCCAGCGCCGGCCCGCGCGTGCTGCTGATCGACGCCGACATCCGGCGCTCGTCGATCGAACGCTACCTGCCGGTGCACGGCGAGCGCGGCATCTCGGACATCCTGCGCGAACGCCTCGATCCGGCGCCGTTCGTCCGGGCCGACGTCGCGCCGAACCTGAGCGTGCTGCCGGCCGGCGACGGCGTCGACAACCCCGGCGACCTGCTGACCGAGGAACGGCTTCGCGGCCTGTTCGCCTGGGCCAACGAGCACTACGACGTGATCGTCGTCGACGCGCCGCCGATCCTGCCGGTGTCCGATGCCGTCGTGCTGGGCCGCTTCGCCGACGTGACGGCCTTCGTCGTGCGCCACAAGAAGGCGGCGCAGGCCGACGTCGTCGACGCGGTCCACCAGTTCCGCCTGACCGGCGCGCCGGTGACCGGCTTCGTGTTCAACGGCTTCGTGCCTTCGCGCGTGCGCCATGGGTATGGCGGGCGCTACGGGTACTACCGGGCCGGATACGGCTACGGGAACGAGCGGCGGGCCTGACTGCGAACTCCCTTTCCTTCCGATAGCGGGGCGGGGAGCGGCAGGCGGGGAGTCGGGGACGGCGCTGACCGCGGCGGTCGGCCCGTTGGGCCGACTGCCCTGTGCTGCTCGCCTTGGGCTGGCGCGGCGCAACTCACTTCGCGCGCTGCGCGCGCTCCGTTCAGACAAGGCGCCGCGAGAATGAGGTGGGTCGCGCGCTGAAGCGCGCTCCAGCCCAAGGCTGCGCTGCTCGGCGCCGCAAACAGCGCCGTCCCCGACTCCCCGCCTGCCGCTCCGGGCGGCTTGGAAGCGATCGCGCGAGCCCTTCGTGCAGTCGGTTCTCGCAGTCAGCCGCCGTGCCCGGCAAAGGCGCGGGGCCGGGTTCCGGCTGCGCCTGCCTGTGCGCAGCCGAGAAGCGCAGGCCCCCTGGCCAGCGCGCGAAGCGCGCCACCGACTTCATTCTCGCGGCGCCTTGTCCGAGCGGA